>RPRK01000113.1 GCA_003818495.1 Burkholderiales bacterium | reverse complement strand
GACACGCCGCGCTTCGCCGCGCGGGACTTCGACTTCAAGGCGGCGCTGGCCGACGCGACCGGCAGCCGCGAGGGCGCGGAGCCGTCGGCCGCGGCCACCGGGGTAGCGACGACGCACGCGGGTCACCTGACGGGCAGCGGCGGCACGGGCGGCACCGGACGGGTGGATTCCACGGTCCAGAAGTACCGGGTCACCGAGCAGCCCAGCATCGATGCGAACAACGTCGACCTCGACCGCGAGCGGGCGAACTTCGCCGACAACGCGGTGCGCTACGAGGCGGGCCTGCGGTTCATCAACGGTTCGGTCCGGACGCTGCTGTCGGCGATCCGGGGCGAGTGAGGGGAGCGGCCATGTCGCTGATGAAGGTCTTCAACATCTCGGGCAGCGCGGTCTCCGCGCAGAGCCAGCGGCTGAACGTGGTCGCGAGCAACCTCGCGAACGCCGAGTCGGTCGCGGGGCCCGACGGCCAGAGCTACAAGTCCCGCCAGGTGGTCTTCCAGAGCCAGCCGACCGCGGACGGCGGCGCCGGCGTGAAGGTGTCGTCGGTGATCGAGGACAACGCCCCGGCCAAGCGGGTCTACGAGCCCGGGCATCCGATGGCCGACCAGACCGGCTACGTGACGCAGTCCAACGTGAACGTGGTCGAGGAGATGGTCAACATGATCTCCGCGTCGCGCTCGTACCAGAACAACGTCGAAGTCATGAACACCGCCCGCCAGCTGCTGCAGAAGACGCTGCAGATGGGCCAGTCGTGACCGTGGCGCAACCGGACCTCCGAGCATGAGCCTCAGCGCGATCACCTCCCCCAAGTCGACGGCCTCGCCCTCGGCCGCGACGCCCGCCGCACAGTCGGGCGGCACCGGCGCCGGCAGTGCCGCGTTCGACTCGGTGCTCAGCCAGCTGCGCAACGCGACCGGCACCGAGTCCACGACCGGCGGGACCGGCACGACCGGCAAGGCCAGCGACGATGCGACCGAGGACCGCTTCCTCAAGCTGCTGGTCGCGCAGATGAAGAACCAGGACCCGCTCAATCCGCTCGACAACGCGCAGGTCACCACGCAGCTCGCGCAGATCAACACGGTCAAGGGCATCGACAAGCTCAACACCTCGCTGCAGACGCTCGTCGAGGGCAGCAAGCAGGGCAGCACCAGCGAAGCCGCCTCGATGGTCGGCCGCAGCGTGCTGGTCGAAGGCGACGCCCTGGAGCTGCCGAAGGACGGTGTCGCGAAGGCCGGCTTCGAGCTCGCCGCGGCCGCCACCTCGGTGCGCGTCGACGTGCTCGACCGGAGCGGCGCGGTCGTCGACAACATCGAGCTCGGCCCGCAGGCCGCCGGCCTGCAGACCTTCCAGTGGGACGGCGTCTCGGGCACCCGCACGCTCGAGCCCGGCACCTACAGCCTGCGCGTCACCGCCGTCGACGGTGGAAGCAAGGTCGACGCCACCGCGCTCACCGCGGCCCCCGTGCAGGCGGTCACGATCGGCGCATCGGGCGCGACCCTGCAGCTCGGCGCCTTCGGCTCCAAGACCATGGACCAGGTGCGCGCGATCCTCTGATCGGCCGCACCGTCCCCAGCGTTCACCGCAGCACCCTCTTCACAGCAGGAGCCTTAGAGCATGAGTTTCCAGCACGGTCTGTCAGGCCTCAGCGCCGCCGCACGCAACCTGGACGTGATCGGCAACAACGTCGCGAACGCCAATACGGTGGGCGCGAAGTCGTCGCGCGTCGAGTTCGCCGACATGTACGCGAATTCGCTCACCGGCCTGTCCGCGGCCACCACCGGCATCGGCGTGGCGGTCTCGAGCGTGGCCCAGCAGTTCACCCAGGGCGACATCGTGTCGACCCAGAACCCGCTCGACATGGCGATCAACGGCCGCGGCTTCTTCCGCGTCTCGATGGAGGGCGCCACCCAGTTCACCCGCAACGGCCAGTTCCGGATGGACAAGGACGGCTACATCGTCACCGCGCAGGGCGCGCGCCTGACCGGCTACCAGGTCGATGCGGGCGGCGCCACCGCCAACGGCACGCCGACCGAACTCAAGATCAGCACGGCCGACATCTCGCCGAAGCCGACCGCGCTCGCCCGCGCGCAGCTCAACCTCGATGCGCGCGATCCCCCGATCACGGCCCCGTTCGACTCGACCGATCCGGACACCTATCACAGCGCGATGTCGATGTCGGTCTACGACTCGCTCGGCCGCGACCACCAGGTGACGCTGTACTACCGCAAGACGGCCGGCAACACCTGGGAAGTGCGGGCGGCCGCCGACGGTGTCGACGTGCCCGGCGTCGCCTCGACGCTGAACTTCAACACCGCCGGCACCATGACCACGCCGACCGGCCCGTTCAACCTGACCATCCCGGTCGGCGCGGACGCCGGGAACACCATGACGTTCGGGCTGAACCTGACCGAGGCGACCCAGTTCGGCGCGAGCTTCGCGACCACCGAGATCACGCAGGACGGCTACGGCACCGGCCGGCTGTCGGGGTTCACCGCCGACGACTCGGGCGTGCTGGTCGGCCGCTACTCCAACGGGCAGACCCGTCCGCAGGGACAGATCGTCCTGGCCAACTTCGTGAACCCGCAGGGCCTCGTGCCGCTGGGCAACAACGCCTGGGTCGAAGGCGCCGGTGCGGGGCAGCCGACGCTCGGTGCACCGGGCAGCGGCATCCTGGGCTCGCTCGAGGCGGGTGCGGTCGAGAACTCGAACGTCGACCTGACGTCCGAGCTGGTGGCGATGATCACCGCGCAGCGGGTCTACCAGGCCAATGCGCAGACGATCAAGACGCACGACCAGCTGCTGCAGACCATCGTCAACCTGCGTTGACGTCGACGGACGCTGAACGGGGGCGGCCATGGACCGTGTGATCTACACCGCGATGTCGGGGGCGAAGGCGACGCTGACGCGTCAGGACGCGATCGCCAACAACCTCGCCAACGCGAGCACCGACGGCTTCCGGGCCGACCTCTCGGCGTTCCGCGCGGTGCCGATCCAGGGGCAGGGGGCGCCGACGCGCGTCCACGCGCTCGAGGCGACCGCGGGCTTCGATGCCTCCGAAGGGCCGATCTCGAGGACCGGGCGGCCGATGGACATCGCGGTCCGCGGACCGGGCTGGATCGCCGTCCAGGGCCTGGACGGCAACGAGGCGTACACGCGGGCCGGCGGCCTCGAAGTGTCGGCGGACGGGGCGCTCCAGACCCGTTCCGGCTTCGCGGTGATGGGCGACGGCGGTCCGATCGCGGTGCCGCAGGGCGCCGAGGTCTCGATCGGCTCCGACGGCACGGTGACCGCGAAGGTGGGCACCACGCCGCCGACGCCGGTCGGCCAGATCAAGCTGGTCAATCCGCCGGTCGGCGAACTGCGCAAGGGGGCCGACGGCCTGATGCGCACCGTCGGTGGCGATCCCGCGGCGGCCGACCCGGCGGTTCGGGTCGTCGACGGCGCGGTCGAGGGCAGCAACGTCAATCCGGTGGACGCGATGGTCGGCATGATCGCCGCGGCCCGCCAGTTCGAGATGCAGATGAAGATGCTGCAGACCGCCGAAGGCAACGAGCAGCGCGCTTCGAAGCTGCTCGCGCCCAACGGCTGAGGAGACTCACCATGATCCGTTCGCTCTGGATTTCGAAGACCGGGCTCGATGCGCAGCAGATGCAGCTCGACACGATCTCGCACAACCTCGCCAACGTCGGCACCAACGGCTACAAGCGCGCGCATGCGCAGTTCGAGGACCTGCTCTACCAGAACCTGCGCCAGGCGGGCTCGCAGGAGACCCAGACCAACACGCTGCCGACCGGCCTGCAGCTCGGCACCGGCGTGCGCCCGGTCGGCACCAGCCGCAACTTCGGCCAGGGCAACCTGAACCGGACCGAGAATCCGATGGATCTCGCGATCAACGGCAACGGTTTCCTCCAGGTGCAGATGCCCGACGGCACGACGTCGTACACCCGCGACGGCGCGCTGCGCATCGATTCGCAGGGCCAGCTGGTGACCGCCAACGGCTATCCGCTGAACCCGGCGATCACGATCCCGGCGAACTCGACGAACGTGACCATCGGCGCGGACGGCATCGTCACCGCGCTGACCCCGGGCGCGGCCGCGCCGACGCAGGTCGGCCAGTTCCAGACCGCCAGCTTCGTGAATCCGGCCGGCCTCGATCCGATCGGCCAGAACCTGTTCCGCGAGACCGCGGCCTCGGGGGCGCCGGCGGTCGGCGCGCCCGGTCTGAACGGCCACGGCACCCTCAGCCAGGGCTACGTCGAGACCTCCAACGTCAACGTCGTCGAGGAGCTGGTCTCGATGATCCAGACGCAGCGTGCCTACGAGATCAACTCGAAGGCGATCTCCACGGCGGACCAGATGCTCGGTCGCCTCTCGCAGCTGTGAGCGCCGGCATGATCGGACTGTCCGCCCGCCGCGGCACGCCCCGTGCCCCCCGCGCGCCCCGAGCCCGCATCGCCCGGCTCGCGGCGTTCGCGGCGATCGGCCTGCTCGCGGCCTGCGCCGAGCTGCGCACGCCGCAGGTCCAGGTCGTGCAGCCGCCGCCCCGGCCGGTGATCCCGCCCGCGACGACGGCGCCGCCGGCCAGCGCCGGCGCGATCTTCCAGGGCGAGGCCTATCGGCCGCTGTTCGAGAACATCCGCGCCCGGACCGTCGGCGACCTGCTGACGGTGCAGATCCAGGAGAACACCACCGCCCGCCAGCGCTCGAACAGTTCGGTGAACCGCGAGGGCAAGGTCGAGGGCGCGATCGCCTCGCTGCCGTTCGTGACCTCGCCGGCGCTGCCCCGCGCCAAGATCGGCGCCAGCTCCTCGAACGACTCGAGCGCCAAGGGCGAGAGCGGCAGCGACAACGTCTTCACCGGGACCATCACCGCCACCGTCGCCGAGGTGCTGCCCAACGGCAACCTGGTGGTGATCGGCGAGAAGCAGGTCGGCGTGAACCAGACCGTCGATTCCCTGCGCTTCTCGGGCGTCGTGGATCCGCGCTTCATCCGGCCGGGCAACACGATCCAGTCCACCCAGATCGCGGACGTGCGCGTCGAGTTCCGCGGACGCGGCGACATCGACCGCGCGATGACCGTCGGCTGGCTCCAGCGCTTCTTCTTCAGCTACTCGCCGCTGTGACCGGCGCCCCGACCCGATGATCCTGCTCGCGCTCGCCGCCTTCGTCTCCCCGCAGGGCCTGCGCGCCCTGCTGGCCTCGCTGCGCGAGTCGCGCCCGACGAAGCGCCAGCTGCTCGCCGCGATCGTGCTGCTGGCACTGGCCGCGGGCCTGCGGCCGGCCCATGCCGAGCGCATCAAGGACCTCGCCACGGTGCAGGGCGTCCGGATGAACCAGCTGATCGGCTACGGACTGGTGGTGGGCCTGGACGGCACCGGCGACCAGACCACCCAGGCGCCGTTCACCACGCAGAGCCTGGGCACCATGCTCCAGCAGCTCGGCGTGACGCTGCCGCCCGGCGTGAACCCGCAGCTCAAGAACACCGCGGCGGTGATGATCACCACCCAGCTGCCCGCCTATGCGCAGCCGGGCCAGCCGATCGACGTGACCGTCTCCTCGATCGGCAACGCCAAGAGCCTGCGCGGCGGCACGCTGCTGCTGACCCCGCTCAAGGGCGCCGACGGGCTCATCTACGCGATGGCCCAGGGCAACGTCGTGGTCGGCGGTGCCGGGGCGTCGGCCGCCGGCAGCAAGGTGCAGATCAACCACCTCAGCGCCGGCCGCGTGCCGGGCGGCGCGACCGTCGAGCGCGCGGTGCCGAACCTGGTGCTGGAGAACGAGACGATCCAGCTCGAGCTCAAGACGACCGACTTCACCGCGGCCACCCAGGTCGCGGATGCGATCAACCGCAAGGCCGGCAGCGCCGGACCGATCGCGCAGGCGGTCGATGGCCGGGTGATCCGCGTGAAGCTGCCGGCCGCCGACAAACGGGTCGCCTTCCTGTCGGAGCTCGAGAACATCGACGTCGCCTCGGTCACGCCCCCGGCCCGGGTGATCGTCAACGCCCGGACCGGCTCGGTGGTGATGAACCAGTCGGTCACGCTGGCCCCGAGCGCGGTGGCGCACGGCAACCTGTCGGTGTCGATCTCCACCACCCCGGTGGTGAGCCAGCCCAATGCGTTCGCGCAGGGCACTACAGTCGCCGGCGAAAAGGCCGATATACAGATCAAGCAGGACGGCGCGGCCCTGATGATGCTGGAATCGGGCGCCAAGCTGGCCGACGTCGTCAAGGCGCTCAACAGTCTCGGAGCCACCGCGCAGGATCTGATCGCGATCCTGCAGGCGCTCAAGGCCGCGGGCTCCCTGAAGGCGGAGCTGGAGATCATCTAGACATGCGGGTGCCCGGTTCGCTCGCGACCGACGTTCGTTCTCTCGACGCCCTCAAGACGGGCGCCGCGAAGGATCCGTCGGGCGCGGCCAGGCAGGCAGCCTCGCAGTTCGAGGCCTTGTTCATGCAGATGGTGTTGAAGAGCATGCGCGACGCGGTGCCCAAGAGCGGGATGCTCGAGGGAACCGGGGCGGACGTGTACGCGAGCATGCTCGACACCCAGTTCGCGCAGGCGATGTCCGGGCGTCCGGGCGGTCTGTCCGACATGATCGCCAAGCAGCTCATGCGGGGCATGCAGACCGGCGATCCCGGCGTCGACGCGACGACGTCCGGCGCCGCGACGCCGACGCAGATCGCCCCGATGTCCCGGCCCGACGCGCGCGGCTCGGTCGATGCGCTGGCACGGGCGCTGCTGGCCCAGGATTCGCCGCGCGGCGACGACGACGAGCCGGCGCTCTACCCGAGCGGTGCGCAGCTGGCCGCGGTGGCCGCGGCGCGGGCCCGGGCGGCTGCTTCCGCGGTGGCGGCCGCGGCGGCCGGCGTGACGCCGGAGGCTCGACGCGAGCTGTCCGAGCCGCCGAGTCCGCCGCTTCGGCCCGGCAGCGGCGGCACCGGTGCGGTCGCCGACCCGCCGTCGCCGACTGCCGGACCGCGTGGCGCGGCGCAGGCGGCGTTCGTCGATCGGATGTGGAACGCCGCGGCCGCGGCCGAGCGCTCGACCGGCGTGCCGGCCGGCTTCATCGTCGGCCAGGCCGCGCTCGAGACCGGCTGGGGCCGGCAGGAACTGCGCCATGCCGACGGCCGCAGCGCGCACAACCTGTTCGGCATCAAGGCCGGCCCGGGCTGGCGCGGCGACACGATCGAGGCGACCACCACCGAATACGTCGACGGTCGGGCGATCAAGACCGTCGAGCGGTTCCGGGCCTACGGCAGTCACGAGGAGTCCTTCGCCGACTGGGCGAGACTGATGGCCTCCAACCCGCGCTACGCCGGCGTGCTGCAGGCGGGCGGCAGCATCGAGGCGTTCTCCCGGAACCTGCAGAAGGCCGGCTACGCGACCGATCCCGAGTACGCGTCGAAGCTGACGCGCACCATCACTCAGGCGCTCACCCTGCGCCGCGAGTCAACATGAAGCGGGAGGCGCCATGAGCGACCTGATGCGGATCGGCAGCAGTGCCATGAACGCTGCGTATGCGCAGCTCCAGACCACCGGGCAGAACATCGCCAACGCCTCGACGCCGGGATACGTGCGTCGCGAGGTGGTGCTGACCGAGGCGGGCAGCAACGACAGCAGCGGCTACGTCGGACGCGGGGTCGACGTCACGGCGGTCCGCCGGGTCTACGACGAGTTCCTGGTCCGCGAATCGGTGTCGAGCCGCGCCGCCGCCGCCCAGGACTCGGCGCGCGCCGAATCGCTCGGCCGCCTGGACACCCTGTTCTCCGACCCGCAGAGCGGGCTCGGCGCGTCGTTCGACGAACTGGTGGCCGCATTCACCGACGTGACCGCGCGACCCACCGACCCGGCCGCCCGATCCACGGTCCTGACCCGCGCGGAGACCTTCGCGGCCCGGGCGAGTCGCCTCGATACCCAGCTGCTCGAGATGCGCGACTCGGCGCAGGGCCGCATGCAGAGCGAGGTGGCCAACGCCAACCAGGCGCTCCAGGGACTGGCCGCGATCAACCGGCGCATCGACGACGCCAGCGGCAACGGCGGGCAGCCGAACGCGCTGCTCGACCAGCGCGACAAGCTGCTCGGCGACCTGAACGCGTCGCTGCGCGCGAACGCGACCATCGGTTCCGACGGCACCATCACCGTGACCTCCCAGCGCGGCGAGCCGCTGGTCGTCGGCGGCACCGCCTCCCGGCTGGTGCTGAATGCCGATGCGCTCGATCCGAGCAAGCGCGCGGTGTCGGTGGTGCGGGGCAACGGCGTGACGCTGCCGATGGACGCCGGGCAGCTCGGCGGCACGCTGGCCGGCCTGATGAAGTTCTCCAACGACGACATCGATGCCGCGCGCGCGCAGATCGGGCGGATCACCGCCTCGGTCTCGGGCGCGTTCAACGCGCAGCAGGCCCTCGGCCTGGACATGAGCGGCACCCCCGGCCAGCCGATGTTCTCGGTCGGCGCGGCGACCGTCTCCGGCGCCTCGACCAACCTCGGCACGGCGCAGTTCGGCGTCGCCGTCGTGGATCCGAAGGCCCTCAAGGCGAGCGACTACGAGATCGGCTTCGACGGCACCCAGTATTCGGTCACGCGCCTGTCCGACGGTGTCGTGACGAACTTCGCGTCGATGCCGCAGACCTTCGACGGCCTGACGCTGTCGCTGGGTTCCGGCACGCCGACGGCCGAAGACCGCTTCCTCGTGCGCAGCGCCACGGCGTTCGCCTCGGGGGCCAAGTCGCTGCTGACCAACGGCCAGCGGCTCGCGACGGCGATGCCCGTCGTGACCGAGCCCGGCGCGGGGAACACCGGCGACCTGAAGGTCGCCTCGCTCGACATCGCGTCGATCGGCGCGACCACCGGCGCGACGGTCACCATCACGTTCACCGGGCCGAACACCTTCTCCGTCAACGGCGCCGGCACCGGCAACCCCTCGGGCCTGTCGTATACGCCCGGCATGCAGCTGTCGTTCAACGGCTGGTCGATGAAGCTCGATGGCGCTCCGGCCGCGGGCGACACGCTGCGCGTCTCCGCCACGCCGAACCCGGCCGCCGACAACCGCAACGCGCGCGTCATGCAGGCGCTCGGCGACGGGAAGCTGGCCGACGGCGCCACCGTCATCGGCCGGTACGCCGAGATGATCGGCGACATCGGCGCCCGCACGCAGGGCGCGCGGTCGCAGGGCGACATGAGCCAGCGGCTCTACGAAGACGCCGAGCGCGCCCGCACCGAGATGTCCGGGGTGAATCTCGACGAGGAGGCCGCCCGGCTGATGCAGTACCAGCAGGCCTACCAGGCAGCGGCCAAGGTGATCGCGGCCGCCAACGAGATGTTCCGCTCGCTGCTCGAGGCAGCGGGCTGATCGGCAAGACAGGGGAACGGACATGAGGATTGCCACGGCGTTCGCGCAGCAGGTCGCGATCAACGGGATCACCGATCGGCAGTCGCAGCTGCTCGACACGCAGAACCAGCTGAGCTCGGGGCGGCGGGTGAACTCGCCGTCGGACGACCCGGCCGCCGCCGCCGAGGCCGAGCGGCTGCGCTCGCGGGAGTCCAGGCTCGGCTCGGAGCAGCGCGCGATCGACCAGGCCAGGCAGATGCTGGGCAGCGCCGACGGCGCGCTCGCCGACGCCACCGACCTGATGCAGTCGGCACGCGAGTCCCTGCTCGCGGCGGGCAACGCCTCGACCGGTCCGGCCGACCGGGCCAAGTACGCCGAGCAGCTGCGCCAGGTCCGCGAGCAGCTGCTGTCGGTGGCCAACCGCACCGACGGCGCCGGCGGCTTCGTCTTCGGCGGGCAGGGGGCGGTGGCCGCACCGATCGATGCGTCGGGGACGGTCTACACGCCGCCGGCGGGCACCCAGCTGATCGGCCAGGACATGGCCAACCCGGTGGCGCTCGACGGCCGCGAGAACTTCACCGCGATCCGGACCGGATCCGGCACCGAGAGCATCTTCGCGCAGCTCGACGCGGCCATCGCGACCCTGTCGGACACCAACGCGACGGTCGCCGTCTCGACGACGGCGGCTCGAACGGCGCTGTCCGCGGTCGACCGTTCGCTCGACCGGTTCAGCTTCACCCGGACGATGGTCGGCGAGCGCCTGAAGGCGATCGATGCGCACGAGCAGGCGGTGGCCACCGGCAGCATCGACAACCAGGCCCGTCTGGCGGACCTCGTGGACGTCGACTTCGCGAAGACGATCTCCGCGATGAACCAGCACCAGACGGCGCTCGAGGCGGCGATGAAGAGCTACGCGACCATCTCCAAGATGAGCCTGTTCGACTACGTCTGAGCAGGACGCCGGGTCACGCCCGGTGATCGCGGGGGGCGGGTCGGTCCTGCGCGGGCGCGACCTGCGGTAGGATCGGGCCCTCGACCTCCCGCCCCGACCGCTCTTGTCCCTTCCGCGCCCGCCGATCAGGCGATTCCGAATCCTGCTCGTCGAAGACGACGCCGCCTGGCAGCACCTGGTGTCGACCGGCCTGGCCGAGCACGGCATCGACGTGCACGGCGCGCCGGGCGTGGCGCGGGCGCTGGAGTGCCTGGAGGAGGTGCGTCCCGACGCGGTGGTGCTCGACGCGATCCTGCCCGACGGCAACGGCTTCGACCTCTGCCGCCGGATCCGGGCGCGGATCGGCGAGCTGCCGGTGCCGATCCTGGTCTTCAGCGGCCGCGACGACGAGGCCTCGATCGAACGGGCATTCGACGCCGGCGCCGCCGATTTCTTCGTCAAGTCCCTGCAGTGGAAGCTGCTCGCCGAACGGCTGGCGCAGCTGGTGGCCGCCGCCCAGATGCGGACCGAGCTGGCCAGCAGCCATCGCCGGCTCGACCGTGCGAAGGAACTCGCGCTGCTGGCCCACGAGACCGCGCGCCGCGCCCGCGAGCTGTCGAACAGCGACCCGCTGACCGGGCTGCTCAACCGGAAGGGCTTCCTGGCGGCCGCCCAGGCGCTGCTCGATGCGCCGCGCGAGGACCCCGCCAAGCCGGCGGCGCTGCTGCTGATCGATCTCGACCGGTTCAAGCGGCTCAACGACACGCTCGGTGCGGCCGCCGGGGACGAGACGCTCAAGCAGGTGGCGGCGCGGCTGCAGCAGGCCTTCCGCAACATGCCGGACATCGTGTCGGCCAGGCTCGCCAGCGACGAGTTCGCGCTGCTGTTCCCCTCGATGCGCACCGCGCTGGCGGCCGAGCGGGCCGCGCAGATCGCGATGACGGCGCTGCGCCGCCCGCTGACCTGCGGCGGGCTCGACTGCGTGGTGCGCGCCTCGGTCGGCCTCGCGACGACCGCCGCCCCGATGCCCGCCGAGGCGCTGCTCGCCCAGGCCGGACAGGCGCTGTCCGAGGCCAAGTCGCTCGGCGGCAACTGCTCGCGCCGTTTCCAGGCCGAGCTCGGGCACGCCGACCGCGAGCGGTTCGATCTGGAGGCGGCGCTGCACCAGGCGCTCGACCGCAACGAGCTGGTGCTGCACTACCAGCCGATCGTCGATCCGCGCAGCCGCCGGCTCTCCGGCGTCGAGGCGCTGATGCGCTGGCAGCGGGACGACCGGCTGCTGTCGCCCCGCGACTTCATCCCGATCGCCGAGGAAACCGGGCTGATCTACCGGATGGGCGAGTGGGCGGTCGGCGAGGCGCTGCAGCAGGTCCGCCGCTGGCGCGCCGCCGGGCTGGAGGTCGCGACGGTGTCGGTGAACATCCATGCCCGGCACCTCGAGCAGCCCGAGCTCGCGCGCGCGGTCTCGCAGGCGCTCGACAGCACCGGGCTCGCGTCGTCGACGCTCGAGCTCGAGCTGACCGAGACCGGCGTGATGCGCGACATCAAGCGTTCGCTCGACAGCCTGCAGGGCCTCAAGCAGCTCGGTGTGCGCCTCGCGCTCGACGACTTCGGCACCGGCTATTCGTCGCTGGCCTACCTCACCCAGCTGCCGATCGACACGCTCAAGATCGACCGAAGCTTCGTGGACAAGCTCGGCGAGAGCGGCCAGAGCCGGGCGGTGGTGCGCTCGATCACGGCACTCGCCCAGGCCCTCGGCCTGTCGACCATCGCCGAGGGCGTCGAGACCCGAGCCCAGCTCGATTCGCTGCGTTCGCTCGGCTGCGACGAGGTCCAGGGCTACTTCTACGCGCGCCCGATGCCCGCCCGTGAACTGCCGGGCTGGTCGCGCCGCTTCGACGGCGCCGTTCCCGAGCCGGTCCGCACCGGTCCGGCGGCGCTCGGCCGCAGCGTCGGCGGCGCCGTCGACCCGGCACGCCGCGCCATCCCCGACGACCCGTCGGGTGGTCTCCGGCTCTGAATCCGCTTCCACCTCCGCCCGTCCGACGATGAACCAGGATCAGCTCAAGCAGGCCGTCGCGCGCGCGGCGATCGAACATGTCGTCGACGGTGCCGTCGTCGGCGTCGGCAGCGGCTCGACCGTCGGCTTCTTCATCGCCGAGCTCGGCCGCGTGCGCCACCGCGTGCGGGGCGCCGTCTCCAGCTCCGAGCGCAGCAGTGCGCTGCTGCGGGCGCAGGGGATCGACGTGCTCGATCTCGATGCGGTCGGCTCGATGCCGGTCTACGTCGACGGTGCCGACGAGATCGACGGACAGCTCCGGATGATCAAGGGCGGAGGCGGGGCCCTGACCCGCGAGAAGATCGTCGCGGCCGCCGCCGACCGGTTCGTCTGCATCGTCGACGCCTCGAAGGTGGTGCCGGTGATGGGCCGCTTCCCGCTGCCGGTGGAGGTGATCCCGATGGCCTGCGGGCTGGTGACGCGATGGTTCGCGCAGCTCGGCGGCGAGGCGCGCGTGCGCGCCGGGTTCACCACCGACAACGGCAATCCGATCCTCGACGTCCACGGGCTGCGGATCGACGATCCGGTCGGTCTCGAGACCGAAGTCAACCAGTGGCCGGGCGTGGTCACCGTCGGGCTCTTCGCCCGCCGGGGTGCCGATGTCGCGCTGGTCGCCGACCCGGCCGGCCTGAGAACCCTGACGCGCTGAAGCGTCTGCGCGCCGCCGCGGCGCGGCGCAGGCATACTGCGGGCCGCGCGCTGGCGGCCCGTGCCGGGTCGGGCGCGCTCCCCCGACCGCAGGAGCCACGATGACCGAGCCCATCCCGACAGGCGCGCCGCGCGAGACCCTCGGACCGAGGGAGGCGATCGCGATCGTCGTCGGCATCGTGATCGGCGCCGGCATCTTCAAGGCGCCGTCCCTGGTGGCGATGAACTCCCCGAGCGAGGCCTGGATGCTCGGCGCCTGGGTGCTCGGAGGCGTCGTCTCGATCATCGGGGCGCTGTGCTACTGCGAGCTCGCCACCGCCTATCCGAGCGCCGGCGGCGACTACCATTTTCTGCACCGTGCGTTCGGGCGCCACGTGTCGTTCCTGTTCGCCTGGAGCCGGTTCTCGGTGATCACCACCGGCTCGATCGCGCTGCTCGCCTTCGTCTTCGGCGACTACATGACGCAGGTGCTGCCGCTGGGTCCCTGGTCGGCGGCGATCTGGGGGGGCGCGTCGATCGTCGGGCTGACCTGGCTGAACGTGCGGGGCGTCAGGCAAGGCGCGGCCACCCAGGTCGCGCTGACCGCGCTCGAGGTCGGCGGGCTGGTGCTGGTGTTCGTGGCCGGCATCGTCGCCGCCACCCAGGGCCTCGGCGCATCGGCCCCTCAGGCGGCGGCGCCCGCCGCGCCCGCGGCCGCGTTCGCGCTGCCGGCGTTCGGCTTCGCGATGGTCTTCGTGCTGCTGACCTTCGGCGGCTGGAACGAGGGCGCCTACATCAGCGCCGAGCTGCGCGACCGCCAGCGCAACATGGTGCCGGTGATGGTGGGCTCGCTCGCGCTGGTCACGCTGCTCTACCTCGGCGCCAACTGGGCGTACCTGGCCGGGCTCGGGCTGAGCGGCATGGCGAACTCGAAGGCGGTCGCCGCCGACCTGCTCGGGATCGTGTTCGGCAAGACCGGCGAGGTGCTGATCTCGCTGATGGTCGCGATCGCCGCGCTCACCTCGATCAACGCGACGATGATCGTCGGGGCGCGTTCGAACTTCGCGGCCGGCCGTGACTGGGCGGCGCTCGGGCGCCTGGGCGAGTGGGTCGACGACCGCGGCACGCCCGTCAACGCGATGCTGCTGCAGGGGGGCTTCGCGCTGCTGCTGATGCTGCTGGGGCTGGTCACCGGCGGGGGCTTCTCGACGATGGTCGAGTACACGGCGCCGGTCTTCTGGCTGTTCTTCCTGCTCGCCGGGCTGAGCCTGTTCGTGCTGCGGGTGCGCGAGCCCGATGCGCCCCGGCCCTTCCGCGTGCCGCTCTATCCGGTGCTGCCGCTGGTGTTCTGCGCGGCCTGCGCCTACATGCTGCAGTCGAGCCTCGGCTACGTCGGCGGCAACACCTTCCTCGGCGTCAACGCAGCCTGGGTCGGTGTCGCCGTCCTCGGTGTCGGCGTGATCCTGATGTTCGTGGTCTCCCGCGGCCAGGCCGCGGGAGACGGCCCGCGCTAGCTCAGCCGCGCAGCAGGGCGAGCACGCCCTGCGGTGCCGAGTTCGCCTGCGCCAGCATCGCGGTGCCGGCCTGCTGCAGGATCTGCGCCCGCGTGAGTGCCGCGGTCTCCTTGGCGAAGTCGGCGTCGACGATCCGGCTCTTGGCCGCGGTCTGGTTCTCGGCCGAGATCTGCAGGTTGGCGATGACCGCCTCGAAGCGGTTCTGCACCGCACCGTAGGTGGCCCGCTCGCTGTTGATCGTGTCGATCGCGGTGTCGAGCGCGGTGATCATCAGGTTGGCGTTGGCCGCCGTCGTGCCGGTGATGACCGCGGTGGTCGCGGTCGTCACGGCCGTGATCGTGGCCGCGGTGGCCATGTTCGTGGTCGTGACCATCAGCTGGTCGGTCGCCGCGTTGTTCGCGCCGATCTGGAACTGCAGGCCGCCCGCGCTGCCGGCGAGGATCGCCTGGCCGTTGAAGCGGGTCGACAGCAGCGTGCGGTCGACCTCGGCGGCCAGCTGGGTGAACTCGGCGTTCAGGCTGGTGCGGTCGGTGGAGGTGTTCGACGCGTTGGCCGCCTGCACCGCCAGTTCGCGCATGCGCTGCATCATGTCGGTGACCTTGCCGAGCGCGCCCTCGGCGGTCTGCGCCAGCGAGATGCCGTCGTTGGCGTTGCGGATCGCGACGTTCATGCCGCGCGCCTGCGCATCCATCCGGTTGGCGATCGCGAGGCCGGCCGCG
>RPRK01000112.1 GCA_003818495.1 Burkholderiales bacterium | reverse complement strand
TTCGACGGCATGCAGTACCGCCGCGACATCGGCCACCGGGCGATGTCGCGGCGGCCCGGCGCGCCCAAGCGCGGCTGAGGCCGCGCGCCACACGATCAGGAAGCGTTCCTCGATGAGCGACTCGAGCCTCTCCACCGACACGGTCGATACCGCGGCGGTCCGTACCTACCTGCAGGGCCTGCAGGGTCGCATCGTCTGCGGCCTGGAGACCCTCGACGGCACGCCGTTCGCGACCGACCGCTGGGACCGGCCCGAGGGCGGCGGCGGCATCAGCCGCGTGCTCGAGGAAGGCCGGGTCTTCGAGCGCGCCGGCGTGCTCTTCTCGCACGTCACCGGCGACAAGCTGCCGCCCTCGGCCTCGGCGCACCGCCAGGGGCTCGCCGGCCGCGCCTTCGAGGCGATGGGGGTCTCGCTGGTGCTGCATCCGCGCAATCCGTACGTGCCCACCGTCCACCTGAACGTGCGCTGCTTCATCGCGGCGGCTCGTCCGGGCGCGGCGGCCGGCACGCCCGACGCGGCGCCGGTCTGGTGGTTCGGCGGCGGCATGGACCTCACGCCCTACTACGGCTTCGAGAAGGACGCGGTACGCTTCCACTCGGTGTGCCGGCAGGCGCTCGATCCCTTCGGTTCGGCGCTGCACCCGCGCTTCAAGGCCTGGTGCGACGAGTACTTCTTCCTGAAGCACCGCAACGAGCCGCGCGGCGTCGGCGGGATCTTCTACGACGACTTCTCCGAGCTCGGCTTCGAACGCTCCTTCGCGATGACCCGATCGGTGGGCGACGCCTTCCTCGACGCCTACGTGCCGATCGTCGAGCGTCGGATGGACACGCCCTACGGCGAACGCGAGCGGGACTTCCAGGCCTATCGGCGCGGGCGCTACGTCGAGTTCAACCTGGTGTTCGACCGCGGCACGCTGTTCGGGCTGCAGTCGGGTGGCCGCACCGAGTCGATCCTGTGCTCGATGCCGCCGGTGGTGAAGTGGCGCTACATGTGGCAGCCCGAGCCGGGCACCCCCGAGGCGCAGCTCTACACGGACTTCCTGCGCCCGCGGGACTGGGTATAGGTGGCGGGCGGGGTCGGGGCGGCAGTGGGGGACGGGGTCGCGGCGCGGCGCCGCATCGGTCTCGTCGGTGGCACCTTCGATCCGCCGCACGTCGGTCACCTCGCCCTCGCTCGCGCCGCCCGCGACGCATTCGACCTCGACGAGGTGCGTCTGCTGCCCACCGGCCGTTCCTGGCAGAAGACGGGCACGGGGGCGAGCTCGGCGCAGCGCCTGGCGATGACGCGCCTGGCGGTCGCCGGCCTCGATCCGGCCGAGCGACTGACGGTCGACGACCGCGAGGTGCGCCGCGACGGGCCGACCTACACCGTGGACACGCTGCGCGAGCTCCGCGTCGAGCTCGGCGCCGAGGTGGCGCTGCTGCTGGTCATCGGCAGCGACCAGTTGCGCAACCTGCCGACCTGGCACCGCTGGTTCGAGCTGTTCCAGCTCGCGCACGTGGCCACGACGCAGCGCGAACGGATCGGCCTGGAGGGGCTGCCGGCCGAGCTCGAGGCCGAGCTCGCGGCGCGTGGCCGGCAGTCTCTGCCCGACACGCCGGCGGGCGCGATCGTCCTCTTCAGCATGCCCGCGGTGCCGGTGTCGGCCACCGCGCTGCGGGCCCAGCTTCAACGCGGCGAGCGCCCGGACGGGCTGTCGCCCCCTGCGGTTCTCGACTATATTGGCTCGAACAGGCTGTATCGACAGCCTTGAGGAACAGGAACGGATGGATCTGAAGACACTGCAGCGACTGGTGATCGACGCCCTCGAGGACGTGAAGGCGCAGGACATCGAGGTCTACAACACCCAGGCGCTGACCAGCCTCTTCGACCGCGTGGTGATCGCCAGCGGCACCTCCAACCGGCAGACCCGGTCGCTCGCGGCCAGCGTGCGCGACAAGGTCCGCGAGAAAGGCGGCCACGTGATCTCCGTCGAGGGCGAGGACACCGGCGAATGGGTGCTGGTGGACCTCGGCGACATCGTCGTCCACATCATGCAGCCCAACATCCGGGCCTACTACAAGCTCGAGGAGATCTGGGGCGGCAAGCCGGTCCGGGTCAAGCTCGGCGCTGCGGGCGGCGTCGGCCGCGCGGCCGCCTGAGACCCGAGGCACCGACCCGCCGCGCGACGCGATGCTGCTGCGCGTGATCGCGGTCGGCACGCGCATGCCCGACTGGGTCGACACTGCCGTCGACACCTATTCGAGGCGCATGCCGCCCGAGCTTCGGATCGACTGGAAACCGGTCAAGGCCGAGCCGCGGGAGTCCGGCGGCGGGGCGGCGCGCTGCATGGCACGCGAGGCCCAGCGCATCCGCGACGCGCTGCCCGCCGGGGCCCGGCTGGTGGTGCTCGACGAGCGCGGCACCGACCTCGACAGCCCGAGACTCGCCGCGCGCCTGTCGGCCTGGCAGCGCGACGCGCGGCCGGTGGCGATCGTCATCGGCGGCCCCGACGGCATCGACCCGGACCTCAAGGCGCAGGCCGACGAATCGCTGCGGCTGTCGTCGATGACCCTGCCCCATGCGCTGGTGCGCGTGCTGCTCGCCGAGCAGCTCTACCGCGCGTGGACCATCACGGGCGGGCATCCGTACCACCGCGAATGAACCGCCCGATGATCGAGATCCCCGCCCCGCCCTTCGTGTGGCTCGCCTCGCAGAGCCCCCGCCGACAGGCGCTGCTCGAGCAGATCGGGCTGCGCTTCGCGCTGCTGCTCGCGGGGCCCGAGGAGGACGCCGAGGCGCTCGAGGCGGTACGCGTCGGCGAGTCGCCCACGCAGTACGTCGAACGCGTGGTGCTCGCCAAGGCGGACGCCGCCCGCGCGCGGCTCGCGGCCCGCGCGCTGCCCGCCGCGCCGATCCTGGTGGCGGACACGACCGTCGCCATCGGCGGCACGATCCTCGGCAAGCCGGTCGACGACGACGACGCACGACGGATGCTGCGGCTGCTGTCCGGTCGAGGCCACCGCGTGCTGACCGCGCTCGCGGTGGTCCGGGGGGCGCGCGTGACGCACCGCGTGCAGGTCTCGCAGGTGCGCTTCGCGCGGCTCTCGGACTCGGACGTCGACGCCTACGTGGCCAGCGGCGAGCCTCGCGGCAAGGCCGGCGGCTATGCGATCCAGGGTCGCGCGGCGGCCTTCGTGCGGCGGATCGAGGGGAGTCACTCCGGTATCATGGGCCTGCCCCTGCACGAGACCGCGACGCTGCTGCGCCCCGAGCTCCTCGCGATGCGGCACCTGGAGACCCCCTCCGAGCCCCCCTCCGCGACACCGGCGAGCCCCGCCCCGGACGACGCCCGATGACCGAAGACATCCTGGTGAACGTCACCCCCTTCGAGGCACGGGTGGCGCTGGTGCAGCAGGGTGCGGTGCAGGAGCTGCACCTCGAGCGCACCGCCACGCGCGGCCTGGTCGGCAACGTCTACCTCGGGCGCGTCTCGCGCGTGCTGCCCGGCATGCAGTCGGCCTTCATCGACATCGGGCTCGACCGCGCCGCCTTCCTCCACGTCGCGGACCTGTGGCAGTCGCGCGGCAGCGAGCGCCCGGCTCCGATCGAGAAGCTGCTCTACGAGAGCCAGCCGCTGCTCGTGCAAGTCATCAAGGACCCGATCGGCACCAAGGGCGCGCGCCTGTCCACACAGATCAGCATCGCCGGGCGGTTGCTCGTCTATCTGCCGCAGGACCCGCACATCGGCGTCTCGCAGCGCATCGGCAGCGAAGCCGAGCGCGCCGCGCTGCGCGAGAAGATCCAGCGACTGATGCCCTCGGACGAGACCGGCGGCTTCATCATCCGGACGATGGCCGAGGACGCCGACGAGGCCTCGCTGCTCGCGGACATCGGCTACCTGCGGACCCGCTGGAAGCAGATCCTCGAAGGCAGCAAGACGCCCGTCGCGCCCGCCCTCCTCTACCAGGAGCTGAGCCTCATCCAGCGGGTGCTGCGCGACCTCGCCAGCGAGCAGACCAGCGGCGTGGTGGTCGACGCGCCCGGCGCGCTGGAGGAACTGCAGGCGTTCGCGAGTGTCTACATGCCCACGCTGCTGCCCAAGCTGCGGCGCTACGGCGGCGAGCGCCCGCTGTTCGACCTGCACGGCGTGGAGGAGGAGCTCGAGCGGGCGCTCGCGCGCCGCGTCGACCTGAAGTCGGGCGGCTACCTGATCATCGACCAGACCGAGGCGATGACGACGATCGACGTCAACACCGGCGGCTACGTCGGCGGCCGCAACTTCGACGACACGATCTTCCGCACCAACCTCGAGGCCGCGCACGCCATCGCTCGCCAGCTGCGGGTGCGCAACCTCGGCGGCATCATCATCATCGACTTCATCGACATGGGCACCGTCGAGCATCGAGAGGCGGTGCTCGCCGAGCTGCGGCGCGCGCTGGCGCGCGACCGCACCAAGTCGTCGGTGAACGGCTTCACCTCGCTCGGCCTCGTCGAGATGACCCGCAAGCGCACCCGCGAGTCGCTCGCCCATGTGCTGTGCGAGCCCTGCGCCACCTGCGGCGGCAAGGGCGAGACCAAGACCGCCCGCACCGTCGCGTACGGGATCATGCGAGAGATCCAGCGCGAGGCCCGCCAGTTCAATCCGCGCGAGTTCCGCATCCTGGCGTCGCAGTCGGTGATCGACCTCTTCCTCGAGGAGGAGTCGCAGCACCTCGCGGCGATCGGCGACCAGATCGGCAAGCCGATCTCGCTGCAGGTCGAAGGGCTGTATTCGCAGGAGCAGTACGACATCATCCTGATGTAGGGGCTCCGGGGCGCCTCGGCCCGGCCCGCATGCCACTCGCGAACCAGCGCCTGACCCGCCCTGCCGCGGTGAGAGCCTCCGCCGGCTCGACGCCTTCGCGTTGATTTGGCCCGTAAGCCGTGACGTAGACTGTTTTTCAGGTCCCGGCTGGCAAGCGCCCGCCGCGCGGCCAAAGCCCCCTGATGCACATGCCATGGCGCCACATGAACCCTTGATGCTGCTTGACGCTGGCCTGCGCGGCACGCTGGTGGCGCTGTTGCTGCTGCTGGCAACCATGCTTTGGCGGGACAGGCCGCGGCTGGTGGCGGCACGGGCCACGATCGCCTTGTGCCTGGGCTTGGTGGTGCAGGTGGTGTCTGGCGCGCCCTGGGTCGAAGCGCATCTGTCGCGGACGGCCAGTGCGCCGTGGGTCGGCATCTCGGTGGGCAACGCGGTGCTGTTCTGGCTTTTCGTCCAGGCGCTTTTCGATGACGGGTTCGTGCCGCGCGTCTGGCAGGGCGCGCTGTGGCTGGCGGTCGTGCTGTTGGCGGCGGTCAACTGCGCGTGGTTGGCAGGCAGCGGGTCTGCCTTGTCGCACATCACCCTGGGCGTGCAGCGCGCCGTGCCGCTGGTGTTTGCCGTCCTGGCGGCGGTGGCCGCCGCGCGTCGCTGGAACGATGATCTGGTCGAGAGCCGCCGCCGCCTGCGCAGCTACGCGGTGACGGCGGGGGTGGCGTACACCGTCCTGTCATTGCTGGCGCGCCTTGGCTCACCCCATGGCCGTTTTTCAGCCTGGGTGGCCTTTGCAGACACCGTGTTGCTGCTGTTGACGGTGCTGCCCTCGGCCTGGCGCGTTCTGCGGGTCAGCGCAGAAGATCTGTTTCCTTCGGCGCCATTCGTGCAATCCGTGACTTCAGTGCCTGCCGTGACATCACTGCAGCCCGCTCCCGTCACATCGGCGGCTGTGGTCGAGTCGACTGACGCGCTGTCGTCGGCCACGCCAGGGTCGGCGGCGGCGGCGGCGGCCACGGCCACCCCTGTCCTTTCCCGTGTGCCAAGTGGGCAGGTTGCTCCGGACAGCACGACCGACCCCGAAGACGAACGAGTCGCCCAGGCCTTGCAGCGCCTGATGGAAGAAGCGCAGGTGTACCGGGAAGAAGGGCTCAGCGTGGCCACGCTGGCCGCGCGGCTGCGGGTGCCGGAATACCGTCTGCGCAGGGTCATCAACCAACGGCTGGGTCACCGCAACTTCAACGCCTATGTCAACGGCCTGCGTCTGGAGCAGGCCTGCAAGGCGCTGGCCGACCCGGCGTTGCGCCACGTGCCTGTCCTGAGCATTGCGCTGGACGCCGGCTTCCAGTCCATCGGCCCGTTCAACCGGGCCTTCAAGGCCGCGATGGGCGTGACCCCCACCGACTACCGGCGACACAAGCTGGCCGATTCCTGAAATCGACCAGCCGAAAGCTGGACCCGAACGTTTTCGGTGCGACAGCCCCGTGGGCTGCAGCCAGGCTGTGTGGCATCCGAGGCCCATGCCTCGGGCTTCTGGAGCACAGCACATGAACGTTCACATCCGCACAGGGGGCCTGCTGGCGCTGCTCGCCTGCCTGACCGCTTCCTTGATCGGCTGCAGCGCGCAAGCCCAGTCGGTGGCGCACCCCCCACCCCGCCCCTCAGCGCAGGTGGAGGCCGCGGCGCCGGCCACTCCTCCCCGGGCGGTGGGCTGGTTGACAGTAACGAGCAGCGAAAATGCCGCACCGCTGACGGTGTTCTACCCCTCGGCAGACCCCGAACGGCCGGTGCAGCGCGGCCCATTCAGCTTTCAGCTGGCGCCGGACGGTGCTGCCACACCCGGCAACGGCAGGCTGGTGGTGATCTCCCACGGCTCCGGCGGTGGGCCCTGGGTGCACATGGACCTGGCGCGACGCTTGGTGCAGGCGGGTTTTGTCGTCGCGATACCGCTGCACAAGGGCGACAACCACCAGGACGACGGCACACCGGGCCCGCAGAGCTGGGAACGCCGGCCGGCTGAAGTATCGGCCGCCATCGATGCCGTGGCAGCGCAGCCCCGGCTGGCCGACACGCTGCAGCTGGACCGGGTGGGTGTCTATGGCCAGTCGGCCGGCGGGCACACCGCGCTGTCGCTGGCCGGCGGTGCCTGGTCACCGGGAAACTTTCGCCGCCATTGCGATGTGAACATCGCGCAGGACTTCAACGCCTGCGTAGGCCTGGCCACCCAGTTGCGCGGTGACTGGCTGGACAGCGTGAAGCTGCGCGTGGCCCGCCAGGTGCTGAACTGGTACTTCGACGACGACCGGCCCCGTACCCACCACGACCCACGCATCGCCGCCGCCGTGTCGGCCGTCCCAGCCGCGGCGGACTTCGACATGCGAAGCCTGGAACGGCCCCGTGTACCGCTGGGCCTGGTGCTGTCGGGCCAGGACCGCTGGCTGACGCCGCGCTGGCACGGCGAACGTGTGCTGGCCGCGTGCCAGACGTGCGAACTGCTCGCCCGCCTGCCGCAAGGCGGCCACTCGATCGGCTTGTCGCCCTTGCCGCCGGGGCTTCAGGGCCTGGAGGCGCGGCTGTTGAACGATCCGCCCGGCTTTGATCGGGCCACCGAGCTGCCGAAAGTCGACGCCGGCATCGTGGACTTCTTCAGCCGCCACCTGGGGCTGCGTTGAGGTCTTTACAGGCCTCCGGCCCGCCGGCGCACCGCTGAACGCCGAGGCAGACCGACACGGCCCGGTACCTTCCGGACGCCCCGCCCACCCTTGTGAATGTGACGCACGCCTCCCGCCTCGAACGCTTCTCTGAGACGCCAGCTTGAGCGACACTGTCCGGACACGATCGACGGTCGGCGGGCCCCGATGCTCGCTCCGGCCCGGACACGGAGAGAGACGCCGCATGGCCGACCTGAGTCACCTGAGTCTGCTCGACGGTGCGTTCCTGCACCTCGAGAGCCCGGAGATGCCGATGCACGTCGGCAGCCTCGCCCTGTTCGAGGCGCCGCCGCCCGAACGCGGCCCCTGGCTCGACGCGGTACGCGCGCATGTCCTCTCGCGCATGCACCTGGCGCCGGTGTTCACCCGCAAGCTCGCCCTGATGCCGTTCGACCTCGCCAATCCGGTGTGGATCCGCGACGACGACATCGACATCGATTACCACATCCGCCACACGGTACTGCCCCGGCCCGGCACGATGGCGCAGCTCGAGGCACTGGCCGCGCGACTGCACTCGAGTCTGCTCGACCGCAGCCGCCCGCTGTGGGAGTTCTACGTGATCGAGGGACTGGAAGACGGACGCATCGGCTTCTACTCCAAGGTTCACCATGCGGCGGTCGACGGGCAGGCAGCCGTTGCCATGGCCAACAGCGTGTTCGACCTCACGCCCGAGCCGCGGCGCGTCAAGCCGCCGCGTGCACCGCGCACGCACCGCTACCAGCTCGGCGTGGCCGAGCTGCTGGGGGCGGCGCTCGGCAATCAGCTCGACCAGATGGTGCGCTTCGCGAAGCTGGTGCCGCCGCTGGCGGGCGCGGCCCTCGGCACGGCGCGCACGGTGATCACGACGCGTCTGCGCCGGGGACGCGGCGCGGCAAAGGCGGCGGTCGGCACGCGCCTGAAGCTCGCGCCGGTCACCCCGTTCAATGCGTCGATCACCAACCAGCGCGCCTTCGCCTGCGCGTCGCTGCCACTGGCGGAGGTCAAGTCGATCGGCCGCACGCTCGATGCGTCGATCAACGACATGGTGCTGTGGCTGTGCGCGACCGCGCTGCGCGAGTACCTCAAGGATGGCCGCGAGCTGCCCGATCGCACGCTGGTGGCCGGCGTGCCGGTCTCCCTGCGCGCCGAGGGCGACACGTCCAGCAACAACCAGGTGTCGGGCACGCTGATCGACCTGGCGACGCAGGTGGCCGACCCGATGGCACGGCTCGACGCGATCCGTGCGGCCACGCGCGCGATGAAGGCCGAGATGGGCGTGTTCCGCGACCTGCTGCCGACCGACTTCCCCTCGCTCGGCTCGCCCTGGCTGCTGTCGGGGCTGGCCTCGCTGTACGGCCGGTCGCGGATGGCGCACCGGCTGCGCGTCGCCAACGTGGTGATCTCCAACGTGCCCGGGCCGCAGGTGCCGCTGTACCTCGCCGGTGCCCGGATGACCGGCATGTATCCGCTGTCGATCGTCGTGCACGGCATCGGGCTGAACATCACGGTGCAGAGCTACATGGGGCAGCTGTGCTTCGGGCTGATCGCCTGCCGGCGCGCGGCGCCCGACGTGCACGACCTGACCGAACGGCTGCACGCCGCGCTCGGCGCGCTGCGCACGCTCGGGGCCTCGGTCACGGCGGCGCGCGACGAGGCGTCGGCGAGCGCCGAGGCGATGGCGGCCGAGGCGATCGCGTCGGCGGCGGCCTCGGCGGGCGGCTCGGCCAGGCCAGCGCGGGCACCAAGACGCAAGGGACCGGCGGCCAAGGCGGCTTCTGCGGCTTCCGCGGCTCCAGCAGCCTCGGCGGCTTCCGAGGCCCCGGCGGCTCCGGTGGCCGCAGCAGCTCCGGTGGCCGCAGCAGTTCCGATAACCGCTGCAGCCCCGGTGGCCCCGGCATCCCGCCGGCGGCGCACGCCCGCCGCCTGAAGGGCAGCGTGCGGCGCATGGCGCGGCTGGACGATCGCGGGCTCGCCATGGGTCCGTACCTTGCACGGAACGCCCTGTTGCCGCCTCGGCCGCCGGCGCGGGCCGCCCGGCCGCGCCCGCCTTCGAGACCGGCCGGAGCCGAGCCCGCGCACCGGTCCGCCGCGCCTGCCGACTTCACGCGCTCGGCCTCGTGCCGGCCCGCGCCCTGCTGGAGACATGCCCGATGACCCCCGACCTTCCCATCGACGACGACGCGATGCGTCCCGGATGGCTGCGCCTCGCCCTGGAGGGCCGCGTGCCGCTGGAGGCCGCGGCCCTCGTCGCCGCGCTGCCCCTGCTGGCCGCCTCGCCGCGCGGCGACGGCCATCCTGTGCTGGTGTTCCCCGGCCTCGCCGCGAGCGACGCCAGCACGCGGCCGCTGCGCCGGCTGCTGCGCGGCCTCGGCCACGACGCGCACGGCTGGCAGCTCGGACGCAACCTCGGGCCGCGGCCCGAGATCCTCGAGGGCGCGGCGCACCGCATCCGCACGCTCGCGGAGCGCGACGGGCGCCGGGTCAGCCTCGTCGGCTGGAGCCTGGGCGGGATCTACGCCCGCGAGCTCGCCAAGCAGCTGCCCGACGCGGTGCGCGCGGTGGTGACGCTGGGCACGCCGTTCGCCGGCTCGCCGCGCGCCACCAACGCCTGGCGTCTGTTCGAACTGCTCAACGGGCGCCAGCACCGCGAGCCGCGGCTGCGCGAGGGACTGCGCACGCCGCCACCGGTGCCGACCACCTCGATCTGGAGCCGCAGCGACGGCATCGTCGCGTGGCAGTGCAGCGTCGAGCGCCCGGGCCCCCGGGCCGAGAACATCGTCGTCGCCGCGAGCCACATCGGGCTGGGCTTGAATCCGCTGGCGCTGCACGCGCTCGCCGACCGCCTCGCGCAGCCCGAAGGCGGCTGGCGGCCGTTCGAGCGGCGGGGGCTGCGGCGCTGGCTGTTCGCCGACCCGGCGCGCGCGGCGGCGCGCGGCCTGCCCGAGGCCACGCACGCCACGGGGGCCGCGCGATGAGCGGTCCGAGAGGCAGACTGCGCGCCCGCAGCGGGTCCCCTGCGGGCACCGCGCTGATCACCGGCGCCTCGTCGGGCATCGGCGAGGCGCTCGCACGCTGTTTCGCCGCGGGCGGCCACGACCTGGTGCTGGTCGCACGCAGTGCCGACACGCTGAAGGCGCTCGCCGCGAGCCTCGCCGAGGCGCACGGCGTGAAGGCCTGGGCGGTCCGAGCGGACCTGTCGGAACCGGACGCGGCGCCACGCCTGGCGGCCGCGATGAAACGCGCGAAGCGCCCGATCGACGTGCTGGTCAACAACGCGGGCGTGCTCGAGTACGGGCCCTTCGCCGGCATGACGCCCGAGACCCATCGCCGGATGATCGACCTGAACGTCGGCGCGCTCACGCAGATGCTCGCGCACTTCGTGCCGCCGATGCTCGAGCGCGGCCACGGACGGGTGCTGAATGTCGCGTCGATCGCCGCGTTCCAGCCGATCCCGTCGCTCGCCACCTACGCGGCGACCAAGGCCTTCGTGCTGTCGATGACCGAATCGCTCGCCGAGGAGCTGCGCGGCACCGGCGTCACCGCGACCGCGCTCTGCCCGGGCGTGACCGCGACCAACATGCTGAGCGGCGCGGCGCGCAGCCACGAGGGGCTCGGGCGGCTGCCGTCGGCCTTCGTCGGCACCGCGGAGTCGGTGGCCGCCGAGGGCTACGAAGCCTGCCTGCGCGGCGAGACGATCCGCGTGCCCGGCCGGCTGAACCTGGCCGCTGCGCTCGCCTCGCGCGCGACGCCGAAGTGGCTGGTGCGCCGGCTGGGCGGCGCGATGTCCCGGAGCATCGCATGAGCGCGGTGCCGCGCACGCGCACGCGCCGCCGTGCGGGCGGTGCCGCCGCCGCGCGCGAGTTCGACATCGTGGTGTACGGCGCCAGCGGCTTCGTGGGCCGGCAGGCGGTGGCGCACCTCGCCGCGCACGCGGGACCGCTGCGCTGGGCGCTGGCCGGACGCTCGCAGGCCAAGCTCGAGGTGGTGCGCCAGGCCTGCGGGCCCGGCGCGGCGGCCGCCGGCCTCATCGTGGCCGTCGCCGACGACGCCCCGGCGCTGGCCGCGCTCGCGGCCCGCAGCCGCGTCGTGCTCAGCACCGCCGGACCGTTCGCCCGCTACGGCGACGCGCTGGTCGACGCCTGCGTCGCACACGGCACCCACTACGTGGACATCACCGGCGAGACGCCCTGGGTGCGCCGCCTGATCGACCGTCACCACGAGCGCGCCGCCGCCGACGGCACGCGCATCGTCCCCTGCTGCGGCTTCGATTCGGTGCCCTCGGACCTGGGCGCGTGGCTCGTCGCCCACGCGCTGTGGCGTGATCACGGCGAGGCCTGCGTCGAGGTCAAGGCGCGCTTCGCGCTGCGCGGCGGCGTCAACGGCGGCACGCTCGCCTCGGCCCTCGGCGTGCTCGACGCGGGCGACCAGGACGCCTTCGACGACCCGTTCCTGCTGACGCCCGCCGGGCAGGTCCCCGCCGACACGCTGCGCCACCTGGACCCGCGGCTGCCCCGTCGAGACGCCGACTTCGGTGGCTGGATCGGCCCCTTCTTCATGGGCCCGGTCAACACCCGCGTCGTGCGTCGCAGCGCGGCGCTGCTGGCCGCAGCGGGCGACCCCGCGTACGCGCCGGGCTTCGCCTACCAGGAGTGGCTCAAGCTCGGCCGGGGTCCGGCCGCCGCCGCCGCGGGCGGAGCGATGGCGGTGGGCGCGGGCGTGGCCCGCGTCGCGCTCGCCGCGCCCTCGGTGCGCGCGCTCGCGCGCCGCCTGCTCCCCGCGCCCGGCGAGGGCCCGTCGGAGCGCTCGATGGACCGCGGCCGATTCCGGTGCGAGCTCGTCGGTCGCGGCACGCGGGGCACCGTGGTGCGCGGCCTCGTCGCCGGCCGCGGCGACCCCGGCAACCGCGCCACGACGGTGTTCGTCTGCGAGGCCGCGCTCGCGCTCGCGGCCCAGGCCGACGAGCTGCCCGCGACCGTCACGGGCGGCGTCCTCACCCCCGCCACGGCGTTCGGCGAGGTGCTCGCGAGGCGCCTGCTGGATGCCGGAATGGAAATCCGACCGGTACCCGGGGACGTTCGATCCTCGGCATACTGATCGCCCCCGATACCCCCCTCCCCACGAGAGAGACTCGTTCCGATGAACACGCTGCCGTCGTCCGCCCCGCTGCATCAGACCGAGCCCGTCGTCACGCGTCGCGCGCTGCTGCGTGCGGCCGCCGCCGCACCGGTCCTCGCGCTGCCCGCCCTGTCCCGCGCCCAGCAGAGCGGCGGGTCGACGCCCTTCACGCCGCAGGTCGGCCAGCAGGGCAAGGACGTGATCTGGGTGCCCACACCCGATGCGCTGGTCGACCGCATGCTGCGCATGGCGCAGGTCACGCCGAACGACTTCGTGGTCGACCTGGGCGCCGGTGACGGCAAGATCGTCATCGCCGCCGCGCGCGACTTCAAGTGCCGCGCGCTCGGCGTCGAGTTCAACCCCGACATGGTCGGCGTCGCCCGCCGCAACGCGGAGAAGGCCGGCGTCGCCAACCTCGCCAAGTTCGAGCAGGGCGACATCTTCGCCTTCGACTACTCGGCCGCGACCGTCGTCACGATGTACCTGCTGCCCGGACTGAACCTCAAGCTGCGCCCGACGCTGCTCAAGATGAAGCCCGGCACGCGGCTGGTCACGCACCAGTTCACGATGGGCTCCTGGGAGCCCGACGACAGCAGCACCGTCGACGGCCGCCCCGGCTACCTGTGGATCGTGCCGGCCTCGGTCGGCGGCAGCTGGAAGCTGTCGATGAACGACGCGCGGGGCAGCAGCGAGACCAACGCCTCGTTCTCGCAGGTCTTCCAGAACGTGACCGGCACGGTCCGGATGTCGGCGATGGAAGGCCGCATGCGCGCCGTGAAGCTCTCGGGCGACCGGCTCGTCTTCGACCTGATGGACGACCGCGGCGTGCTCCGCAGCTACGACGGGCGTGTCTCGGGCGACCGCATCGAAGGCACGACGCGCGGCCTCGACGGCGCGACCGGCACCTTCGCCGCGCAGCGCACCGGCGCGGCGACGCCGGTCGACGCGGGCCGCGACTGAGCCCGCGCGGGGCGTAGGGCGCCCGAGCTCCGAGCTCGGGCACGGACGTTGCCACGCTGTCCGTGCCCCTGACGCTTCCATCGGAGTTCTCATGTCGAGCCAGCCCCCCACTCAGCCGCCCCAACGGACACCGGCCTCACCGACCGGTGCCGCCACCGGATTCGTGTCCGACATCGCGGCGATCCGCGAACGGGCCCGCCGCACGATGTCCGATGGCGCGGTCACGCCGAGCTACGACCTCGACACCGGTACCGTCGTGACGCTGCTGAACGAGGCGCTGGCGACCGAGATCGTCTGCACGCTCCGCTACCGCCGGCACTACTACTGCGCCGAGGGCATCCACTCCGAGTCGGTCAAGGCCGAGTTCAAGGAGCACGCCGACCAGGAGCTCCTGCATGCCGACCGCATCGCCGAGCGCATCGTGCAGCTCGGCGGCCAACCCGACCTCGCGCCCTGGACGCTGGCGCAGCGCAGCCATGCCGAGTACGTCGAAGGCGATGGCCTGCGGTCGATGATCGAGGCCAACCTGCTGGCCGAACGGATCGCGATCGAGAGCTATCGCGAGATGATCCACTTCGTCGGCGACCATGACCCGACCACCCGGCGCATGCTCGAGGACGTGCTCGCGGATGAAGAGGAGCACGCCGACGACATGGCCAGCCTGCTGAAGCGGATCGGCAGCGCCTGAGACCGGGTCCTGCCCGCTGCGCGCGGCTCGCGCAGCGGGCGCAGACTCAGGCCTTCTTCTCGCGGGGCACCCGTCCCATCAGGTAGAACTCGGCGTTCGGCATCATCCCGACGGTGTTCGCGAGCCGGTTCGACATCGCGAAGAACGCCGCGATGGACGCGATGTCCCAGGCGTCCTCGTCGCTGAAGCCATGGGCGTGCAGTTCGCGGAAGTCGTGATCGTCGACCGCGCGCGAGTCGAGCGCCACCTTCATCGCGAACCCGATCATCGCGTGCTGCCGAGGCGTGAGGTCGGCCTTGCGCCAGTTGATCGCGAGCTGGTCGGCGAGCAGCGGCGCCTTCTCGTAGATGCGCAGGATCGCGCCGTGCGCGACCACGCAGTAGAGGCACCCGTTCGCACCGCTGGTGGCGACCACGATCATCTCGCGCTCGCCCTTGGTGAGGGCGCCCTCCTTGAGCATCAGCGCATCGTGGTAGGCGACGAAGGCGCGGAACTCGGCCGGACGGCGCGCGAGCTTGAGGAACACGTTGGGGACGAAGCCCGCCTTCTGCTGGACCGCGACGAGCTGGTCGCGGATGTCGTCGGGCAGCGCCTCGAGGGCGGGCAGCGGGTAGCGGTCGGCGGTCATGGCGGTCTCGGTGGGCAGGCGTCGCCGAGGAGCCTACACCATCGAGCGGACCGACCCGCCACGACGCGACGCGCGCGGCGCGGCGGGCGGAATCAGCTCGAACGCCAGGTCGGCGGCGGCGGGGGCGGCGAGCCGGGCGGCGGCAGGGGCACCGGAGCGGCCGCCGGCGGCGGACGGCCCGCACCGGTGGCCGGTACGGCACCCGAGGCCTGACCGACGCCCGGCGGCGGCGCGGGCGGGGCACCGGCGGGAGGCGGCGGCACGCCGGGCGGCAGCGGCGCGGGCCGGGTCGCGGTCGGCGGCGCGGGCGGACGGAACGTGCCCTCGACGACCGGCACCTTGTGGCCGCTGGCGTACATGCACTGGACGTAGGCAT
>RPRK01000111.1 GCA_003818495.1 Burkholderiales bacterium | reverse complement strand
GCCGCGTCGATCGCCGCAGCGGTCATGCCGCGAAGCTTACCTGCTCCGGCCCGTCAGGGGATCGGGTCGTCCGATGGTCCTGCTCGGCTCCGGGCTCCGGGGCGCGCTCGTGCCGTGGATCGACCGGACAGGCCCAAGGGGGTCGACGAGGCTTCGGCGGGCGGTGCCGAGGACACAGACGAGCACTTGGAACGGACGGCGAAGCGGCCTAGTATCGGCCGATGACCTACCAGATCATCTATTCCTCGGACTCCACGATCCCGATGCAGGCCGATGACCTCGAGGACCTCCTCGAGCAGGCCAGGGAGCGCAACGCACGGCGCGGCATCACCGGCGCGCTGGTGTACGTGGACGGCGTCTTCCTGCAGATCCTGGAAGGCGAGGCGGCCGCGATCAAGGCGGTGATGGCGAAGATCGCCATCGACCTGCGCCACGAGGCGGTGACGGTCCTGCAGGAAGGCGACGTCCCGGCGCCGCGGTTCAGCGACTGGACGATGGCCTACATCGGCGCCACCCCGGAACAGGTGGCCGAATGGCTGTGCATGCCCGGCACGACGCCGGTCCCGGACCTGTTCGACGGCATGCGCCGGGACACCTCCAAGGTGTCGGACGTCGCCCGGAGCGTCCTGTCCGTGCTGTCCGCCGGCCGCTCCGATCCGGCGTCCGGGCCGCAAGGCCGGGCCTGACGGCGCGTCCGGACGACGCCGGCCGGTCGACCATGAGCATCCTGACGCTGCCCACCACCCCGTTCGAGGGGCAGAAGCCGGGCACGTCCGGCCTGCGCAAGAAGGTCGCCGTGTTCCGGCAGCCGCGCTACCTGGAGAACTTCGTCCAGGCGCTGTTCGACGAGCTGCACGGTCCCGACGGCCGGGCCGATGGCCAGACCCTGGTGCTCGGCGGCGATGGGCGCCACCACAATCGCGTCGCCATCCAGGTCATCCTGCGGATGGCGGCCGCCTGCGGCTACGGCCGCGTGCTGGTGGGTCGGGGCGGCATCCTGTCCACCCCGGCGGTCAGCGCGGTGATCCGCCGTCGCCAGGCCGCCGGCGGCATCGTGCTGTCGGCCAGCCACAACCCGGGCGGCCCCGACGGCGACTTCGGCATCAAGTACAACGCGACCAACGGCGGACCCGCGCCCGAGGCCCTCACCGAGGCGGTCCACCGGCGGACCCTGTCGCTGACCCGCTACCGCATCAGCGACGCCGCCGACCTGCCCATCGAGCGGCCGGGCAGCCATCGGATCGAGGACACCGTGGTCGACGTCATCGACCCGGTCGCCGATCACGCGGACGTGCTGCGCGAGCTGTTCGACTTCGATGCCATCCGAGCCCTGTTCGCGCGCGGCTTCCGGCTGCGCTGCGACGCGATGTGGGCGGTCGGCGGGCCGGCCGCCCGGGCCATCCTCGAAGGCGAGCTCGGCGCCCCCGCCGGCACGGTGGTGAACGCCGAGCCGAAGGAGGACTTCGGCGGCCTGCACCCCGATCCGAATCCGGTGTACGCCGACGACCTGGTCGCGCACCTGATGGCCGCCGATGCCCCCGACATGGGCGCGGCGACCGACGGCGATGCCGACCGCAACATGATCCTGGGCCGGGGCTTCGTCGTCTCGCCGTCCGACAGTCTCGCGGTGCTGGCCGCGCACGCCCGGCTCGTGCCCGGGTACCGGCGCGGGCTGGCCGGCGTCGCGCGCTCCATGCCCACGTCCACCGCGGTCGATCGGGTGGCCGGGGCGCTGGGCATCGCCTGCCACGAGACGCCCACCGGCTGGAAGTTCTTCGGCAACCTGCTGGACGCCGGGCAGGTCACGCTGTGCGGCGAGGAGAGCTACGGCACGGGCTCCGACCACGTGCGCGAGAAGGACGGCCTGTGGGCGATCCTGTTCTGGCTCAACCTGGTCGCCGTCACCGGCCGCGGCGTCGAGGATCTGGTGCGGGGCCTCTGGGTCGAGCACGGCCGATGCGTGTACTCGCGCCACGACTACGAAGGCATCCCGACCGAACGCGCCGACGCCCTGATGGCCGAGCTGCGGGGGCGCCTGCCCGAGCTCGGCGGCCGGACGGTGGCCGACCAGCGCATCGCCTGGGCCGACGACTTCGCCTACACCGACCCGGTGGACGGCTCGGTCAGCCGGCGTCAGGGCGTGCGGGTGGTGCTGGAGGACGCCTCGCGGGTGGTGTTCAGGCTCTCGGGCACCGGCACCGAGGGCGCCACGCTGCGGATCTACCTCGAACGCCACGAGCCCGACCCGACGCGGCACGACCTGCCGGCGCAGCAGGCGCTGGCGCCGCTGGTCCGGCTGGCGGGCGAGCTGGCCCGGATCGTCGCCCACACCGGCATGACGGCGCCCACCGTGATGACCTGAGCCGGCCGGGGCCTGCGGCGTGGGCGATGCGATCATCGCCCCATGGATGTCCCCTCAGATCGCCGGCCCGAGATCGCGTTCGCGCTGCGTCGCCCCGACGGCGCCACCGTCGCCTGCCGGATCCGGCCCGCGCGCGAGCCCGCCGGCCTGCCTGCGGTGGTGCTGCTGCACGGACTGGCGAGCAACCTCACCCGGTTCACCGAGTTCGTCGAGCACACCGCGCTCGACGCCCGCCACGAGCTCCTGCGCATCGATCTGCGCGGCCACGGCGGCTCGCTGTCGCGGCGGCCGATCTCGCAGGAAGTCTGGAGCGACGACCTGGTCGCGCTGCTCGATGCCCGTGGGCATGCCGCAGCGGTGCTGGTCGGCCACAGCCTGGGTGCACAGGTGGCGTTGCACTGCGCGGCGCGCCACCCGGCCCGCATCCGCGGACTGGTGCTGATCGACCCGGTGTTCCGGGACGCGCTGCTGCCGCGGTGGCGCAGGCTGGCCCGCGCCGGTCCGCTGCTCGCGGCCGCGGCCGCGTCGGTGCGCGCGCTGAACGCGCTGGGCATGCATCGTCGCGGCCTGCCGCCGCTGGACCTGAGGGCGCTCGACGAGACCGCGCGCCAGGCGCTCGCCTCGCCTCGGGCCGAGGCCGAGTTCATCCGGCGGTACAGCTCGACCCGGGCCGACCTGCGCACCACGGCGACCGCGGTGTACCTGCAGGACCTGGTCGAGATGTTCCGACCCGTGCCGCCGCTGTCGCCGCCGCTGTCGCCGTCGCCGCCGCCGTCGCTGGAGCCGTCGCTGGAGCCGCCGCCGCCGCTGCCGACGCTGGTGCTGCAGTCCACCGCGGCCCACTTCGCCGACCCGCGGCAGATGCGCGATCGGCTCGCCGGCCCGCGCACCACGGTCGTGGAGATCGCCTGCAACCACTGGCCGCTCACCGAGCGCCCGGTGGAGGTCCGCGAGGCGATCGAGCGCTGGTGCGGGGCACGGTTCGGCGAGGGCGCCGCCGACCCGCCCGGCCGATCGGCGTGAGCACCGGAACCCGCATGGTTGCTGGCTTTCACGGGGCGAGTCGGCTTTCGTCGGAGGTGTCCGTGGCGTAAGATACTGTTCATATACACAGTATCCGAGACACCATGTTCGATTCATCCGCACCGGCAGTGGACGAGGCGCTCGGCGCCATCGAAGCGCACCCCGACTCGGGTGCGTCGAATCCATCGCTCGCACGCCGCGCGGCCGGCGAGGCCGCGGCGTCGGGTTCGCCCGAGGTGCCGCTGCCCGTGCTCGAGGCACGAATCACCGAGCTGGCCGGGCACCTGAACGCGGCGGGCCACCGCTTCCTGGTGCTCCTGGCCGAGTTCGACCGGCGCGAGGGCTGGGCCGATGGCGCCACCCGGTCATGTGCGCACTGGCTGAGCTGGAAGTGCGGCATCGACCGGGGGGCGGCGCGCGAGAAGGTGCGCGTGGCGCGCGCGCTCGAGACGCTCCCGGGCGTCGGCGCGGCGATGGGACGCGGCGAGCTGAGCTATTCGAAGGTACGGGCCATCACGCGCGTGGCCACGCCCGAGACCGAGGCGTCGCTGCTGATGATCGCGCTCCATGGCACGGTCGATCACATCGAGTCGGTGGTGCGCGGCTTCCGGCGCGCGCAGCAGGCAGCGGAGCTGTCTCGGGAGGCGGTGCAGCACGCCGGGCGCACGCTGCGCTGGCACCACGACGAGGACGGCTCGCTGGTGATGCAGGTGCGGCTGCCGACCGAAGGCGGTGCGCTGGTGTTGAAGGCCCTGCAGGCCGCAGTGGAGGCGGACGGACGGTCTCCGGGCGTTTCAGCTGAAACGCCTGTCGACCGGTCCTCCGACACCTCCGACACCTCCGACTCCGCGGCCCAACGGCGCGCCGACGCGCTGGTGCGGCTGGCCGAATGCTGGCTCTCGGACGGCGAGCGGGCGCTGGTCGGCGCGGATCGCCAGCAGCTCGTGGTCCATGTGGACGTGGCCACGCTGGTGGCGGGCGAGGCCGGGCGCAGCGCGCTCGAGGGCGGGCCGGTGCTGGCGGCCGAGACGGTCCGTCGGCTGGGCTGCGACGCGAGCCTGGTGGCGATCGTCGAGGATGGCGAGGGGCGGGTGCTGGACGTGGGGCGGCGCACGCGCAGCATTCCGTCGGCGATCGGTCGGGCGCTGCGCGCGCGGGATGGCGGTTGCCGCTTCCCCGGCTGCACGCACACGCGGCAGCTCGACGGTCACCACGTGACGCACTGGGCGCACGGCGGGGCCACGCGCCTGTCGAACCTCGTGCTCCTCTGCCGGCGACACCACCGGCGGGTGCACGAAGGCGGCGCGAGGGTGCGGCTGCGGGACGACGGGGCCGCCGAGTTCACCGACGCGCTGGGCCGGCGCATCGAGGCGGCTCCGCCGACGGCCGGGTCACCGGACTGGGTCGTGGCGACGCATCGCCGGGAAGGCCCGCCGATCGACCCGCACACGGCCGTCGGCCACTGGCGCGGCGAGCGACTCGACCTCGGGCTGGCGGTCGCGGGCCTGTGCGCGGAGGGCCGGGTCGGCGAGCCGGCCAGACCCTCGGGCACGGCGCAGTCCGGCAGCCCGACCCGTGCGTGCTCGTGAGCCGATGGGGTCGATTCCGTCACGGACGTGACCGGGCATACGCGACTAAGCTCGCTTCGCCGCGCCGCGCCCCGCCGGCTCCCCCCCAGGGCGGCTCCCCCGGACGACCGACTTGACGAGCACCCCTCTTCACGACCCCACCGAGCGCCTGTCCGTCACCTTCGAGCGGACCGCCGCCGAGCTCCGTGATCACAGCGTGACCGTCCGCGGCCTGATGGGGCTGATCGGCGAGCAGGGGCTGCTGATCGTCTGCGTGCTCCTCTCGATTCCCTTCCTGCTGCCCGTGGCCATTCCGGGCACGAGCACCGTCTTCGGGCTGCTGATCGGTCTGATCGGCGCCGGGGTGGCGGCGAACCGTCTGCCGTGGCTGCCCGCACGCCTGCTCGACCGTCCGCTGCAGGCGCGCCACGTCACGCCGGTCCTGACGCAGGGCGCGGCGTGGGCGCGCCGCTTCGAGCGGTTCCTCCGTCCGCGCTGGCTGCTGCTCACCCACGGCCCCACGGTGAACCGCGTCAACGGCCTGATGCTGATCGCGGCCGCCGTCTCGCTGCTCGCGCCGCTGCCGATGGTCCCGTTCAGCAACAGCCTCCCGGCCCTCGGCATCGCGCTGCTCGCGCTCGGCATGGTCGAACGCGACGGTGCCGTGATCGTGCTCGGTCATCTGGCGAGCCTGGCCGGCGCGGCGTACGTCGGCGCCCTGCTGTGGGCCGCCTGGCGCGCCGGCAGCGGGTTCGCCGCCCTCCTGGGCTGACGCGACCGGACGCGACCCGGCCGACCGCTCGCGAGGGTCCGCAGTGGACCCGGTCCGCACACGCCGATAGAGTGCAGCCGCCGGAGTACGGCTGAACGCGGAGGCGGGTGACATGCGGGTGATCGCACGGCGGGGCAGGTGGGCGGGCGTCCTGACGGCGTTCGCGTTCGCGGGAGTCGGCGCGGTGGCGCCTGCGCCCGCAGCCGCCTCGACGGCGTCGACGGCGCCGAAGCCCGCGCCATCGCTCACCGAGGCCCTGATCAGCGTCGGCGATCTCTCGCACGAACTGAAGCTGATCGATCGCCGGCTCGTCGGCCTGGAACACGCACTGGCGTCGCTCGAGAAGTCGGTCGGCGGCATCGGCGGGTCGCTCGCGTCGCTCGAGAAGTCGGTCGGATCCATCGACGGCACACTCGCACCCGTCGGCGCGCTGGTTCGACCCGAGGGCCTGCGCGCCGCGCTCGACCCGATCGTCGATTCGACGCTCGACCGGGCCTTCGATCGGGCCCGCGGCCTGCTCCTGCTCGCGACCGCCTGCGCCGCCGGCCTCATCGTGCTGCACGCGCTGATGCGGCGCTGGACGGCCCGGCCGCAGCGGAGCACCTGACGTCCGCGGTCCGCCGACGAAGACGACGATGACGACGATGACGACCCGCCTCCTGCTGCTCCTCGCCGCGCTGCTCTGGGGCGCCCTGGCGGCCGCTCAGCCGAGAACGTCGACCTACGAAGGGACCGAGCGCGGCGTGACCACGCGCATCGTGCTGCGCGTCGACGGCCCGCGGGTCGAGGGCGCGATGCAGGAAGGCACGCTCGCGCTCGGCCTGCGCGGCACGCTCGCCGGTCAGCGGCTGTCGGGGACGATCGTGGACCCCGCCTCCGGTCGCGACCTGCTGCCGATCACCGGCGAGCTCCGCGCCGACACGCTGGTCATCTCGGTGCAGCCCGATGCCGCGAGCCCGCCCCGGATGCTGAGCCTGCGCCGCGTCGACGCCGTGCCCGGCGGGGCGCCCGCGCCCTCCGGTGCCGGTGCCGGTACCGGCGCCGCGGCGGGATCGCTCGATGCGGCGATCGTCGGCCGCTGGCGCAACGAGTCGCAGATCAACAGCCCGGGCGGGGCGGGCGGCTTCGCGTCCTTCTCCACGGTCCGCACGCTGGAGCTCGGCGGCGACGGCCGTGCCCGGCAGTCGGTCCGCTCGGCCGGCGGCGGCGGCAACTGGAGTTCCCAGGGCGGCGAGACCGTCGAGTTCGTCGGACGCTGGCAGGTCCGCGGTGCCGAGCTGTGGGTGCAGGCCGAGGGCACCACCGGATTCGTGCGGGCCGGCACGTACCGCCGGGTCGGCGAGCGGCTGGTGACCGAGAATGCCCAGGGCCGCAGGATCTGGGAACGTTGAATCCGTCGGCGGGAGGCGGATACTCCGCCTGCTGACGGCGTAGACCGACGTCACGCCGGCTGCGGCCGGCACTTCGCGCATCTTCGGAGACCCCCTTGGAATTCACCCGTTTCGGCCGCACCGGCCTCGAAGTCTCCCGCCTCTGCCTGGGCTGCATGAGCTACGGCGTGCCCGAGCGCGGCACGCACCCCTGGTCGCTCGGCGAGGCCGAGAGCCGCCCGTTCCTGCGCCGCGCGCTCGACCTCGGCATCAACTTCTTCGACACCGCCAACGTGTATTCCGACGGCACCAGCGAGGAGATCGTCGGGCGGGCGCTCAAGGACTTCGCGCGGCGCGACGAGATCGTGCTCGCCACCAAGGTCCACGGGCGCATGCACAAGGGTCCGAACGGCGCCGGTCTGTCGCGCAAGGCGATCCTGTCCGAGATCGACCACAGCCTGCGCCGCCTCGGCACGGACCACGTCGACCTCTACCAGATCCACCGCTTCGATCCGCACACCCCGCTGGAGGAGACGCTCGAGGCGCTGCACGACGTGGTGAAGGCCGGCAAGGCGCGCTACATCGGCGCGTCGTCGATGTACGCCTGGCAGTTCGCGCGGGCGCTGCATCTGGCCGAACGGCACGGCTGGACGCGCTTCGTGTCGATGCAGAACTACGTGAACCTGCTCTACCGCGAGGAGGAGCGCGAGATGCTGCCGCTGTGCCGCGCCGAGGGCATCGCGGTGATGCCCTGGAGCCCGATGGCGCGCGGCCGGCTGACCCGCGACTGGGACCAGGGCAGCGCCCGGGCCGAGACCGATGCGTTCGGCCGCACGCTCTACGCGAAGACCGGCGAGGCCGACCGCAAGGTGGTCGAGGCGGTGGCCGCGGTCGCCGCGGCACGCGGGGTGCCGCGCGCGCAGGTCGCGCTGGCCTGGGTGCTGCAGCAGCCCGGCGTCAGCTCGCCGATCGTCGGGGCCACGAAGCTCGAGCATCTCGACGACGCGGTGGCCGCGCTGTCGCTGCGCCTGAGCCCCGAGGAGTGCGCGGCGCTCGAAGCGCCCTACGTGCCCCACGAGGTGGTCGGGCACGCCTGATCGGCCCCGGTCCCGCAGCCGGCCCGTCACCGACCCGCCCCCGCCCCCCACCGCCCCCTCCGGCACGCCTGGATCCCGGCGTGCCGTGCATCGGGGCCCGTCCTTCACCGGAGCATCGACGATGCAGCCCGACTCCCGCTCCCCGACCGACGCCGCCCCCGCACCCCCGACCGTCGCGTCGGCCGACGACGACCGGGCGGTCGCCCGCTATCTCTACCTGCTGCGGACCGCCCCGCCCGAGGCGATCGAACAGGTGCACGCCGATGCGTTCCGCGCGCTCACCGACGCGCAGCGGCGCGAGCTGCTCGAGCGGATCGGTCAGGTGCTCCCGCCGTACGAGCGTGCGCTCGCGACGCCCGTCAACGGCAGCCCGGTGGGCCTCGCGCGGCTGATCACGCGCGCGGAGATGCGTCAGCCCGGCACGGTGGAGCGGCTGTTCGGGCCGGGGACCGGCGTCGGTCGCGTGGTGGCGTCGGGCCTGCTCGGCGGGATCGCGGGCGCCGTCGCGGCCAGTGCGATCGCGGCACCGTTCCTCGCGGGGGCGGCGCTGGCCCTCGCGGGCGCGTCGTTCGGCGGCGCGTCGCCGGCGGCCGGGCTGCCCGCGTCGGACGGCTCCGACTCCGGCTCCGGCTCCGCCTCCGACTCCGGCCCCGACTCCGATCCGGACGCCGGTGCCGCGCCCGCGGACGGTGCCGTCGCCGATGCCGGATCGATCGACGACGGGGGATTCGACTTCGGCCTCGACGACCTGTTCGACGCCTGAGCGCCCGGCCGCGCCGGCGGCCTGCCGTGCATGACAGGCGGCCCGAGGCGCCGGCCGCCGCACCCTCGGTGCCGCGGAACACGCCGCGTGCGATCCAGTCAAGCGCGGCCGGTCTGAGGAGAATCCACAGCGCGGCGCGGCGCGGAGTCCGGCTAGGCTCCCCCATGGCCTCCATCTCCGAGCCGATCCGGGCGGAACCGACGCCGTCATCGCTGGTCGCGAGCCTCGCCGATCGACTGGCGGAGCGGCGCCGCGCGCTGCTGTCGCGCTGGCGCAGCGCGGTGCGTGCCGACCGCAGCCTCACCACGTCGGACACGCTGTCGCGCGCACAGTTCGAGGACCACGTCCCGGCGATCCTGGACGCGCTCGTCGAGCAGCTGCGCGCGCTCGCCGATCCGAGCGCCGATCCGTCCGGCGCGGCCGCGGTGCAGGCATCGGCCGCACGGGACGCCGATGCGAGGCGCTCCTCGGCCGAGCATGGCGTGCACCGCTGGCAGCAGGGCTACGACCAGCGCGAGGCGATCCGCGAATGGCGTCACCTGCAGATGTGCCTGCTCGACGAGGTCGATGCGTTCTGCGCGTCCGGACCGCACGACGCGGACGCGCTCGTCGCCGCGCGCCGCCTGGTCGTCGCGATGTGCATCGACGGCATGGAGGCGAGCGCCGCGCAGTTCATGGACATGCATCGCACCGAGGCCGCGAGCCGGCTGCACGAGCTGCAGACCGCGCTCGATCATCTGGCGGACATCGAGCGCCAGCGGATCGCGATCCTGCGCGAGGCGGCGCACGACCTGCGCGGCAACGTCGGCACGCTGCGCACCGTCTCGCACGTGCTCGACCGGACCGATCTGTCCGAGGCGATCCGCACCGACGCGGCCGGCGCGCTGCGTCGCGGCGTCGCGTCGCTGCACGGGCTGCTGACCGACCTGCTCGACCTGTCGCGGCTCGAAGCCGGTCTGGAGCGGCGGCACGTCGAGCCGCTCGACGCGGCGCAGGTGCTGCGGACGCTGTGCGACGCGCTCCAGCCTGTCGCGACCGAGCGCGGACTGCTCCTGCGCTACGACGGCGTCGACGCGATGCCGGTGCAGGGCGACCGGACCAAGATCGTGCGCATCGCGCAGAACCTCGTGCTCAACGCGCTGCGCTGTACCGAGCGGGGTGGCGTGCTGGTCGGATGCCAGTCGGGCGCCGCCGGGACGCCGCGCTGGACGCTGACCGTGCGCGATACCGGCCCGGGGTTCTCCGAGCACGCGGGCTCGCCGCTGGCGGTCGCGCTCAAGGACGCCACGATCGAGGTGCGCGAGACCGTCGCCGATGCGGATGCCGGTGCCGGTGCGCAGGCCTCGCAGCCCGGTGCGCCGGACCTGCTTCCGGCGCTGTCGTCGCCCCCTGCGGATGCCGAGCCGTCGCCCGGCGAAGGCCTCGGACTCGCTATCGTCAAGCGCCTGTGCGAACTGCTCGACGCGAGCATCGAGCTGGACACCGCGCCCGGGCTCGGCACCACCTTCCGGATCACGCTGCCGGCGCGCTACTGACTCCGGGGCGACGGACCCCGGGGGGGCGCCCGCCGCGCCGGTGCGCGACCCCGCGAGCCCGATCGCGCGGCGGGCTATCCTTGCGTCATGCCCGACATCCTCGCCGTCTCCCGACTCTGCAAGACCTACGCCTCCGGGCACCGCGCCCTCGACGACATCGATCTCACCATCCGCCGCGGCGAGATCTTCGCGCTGCTGGGCCCCAACGGCGCGGGCAAGACCACGCTGATCAGCGTCGTCTGCGGGATCGTGCGGCCGACGTCGGGCAGCGTGACCGTGGACGGCCACGACACCGTGCGCGACTACAAGGCCGCGCGCGCGCTGATCGGGCTGGTGCCGCAGGAGCTGACCAACGACGCCTTCGAGACCGTCTGGGGCACGGTCAGCTTCAGCCGTGGCCTGTTCGGCAAGCCGCCCGACCCGGGACACATCGAACGGGTGCTGAAGTCGCTGTCGCTGTGGGACAAGAAGGACAACCGGCTGCGCACGCTGTCGGGCGGCATGAAGCGGCGCGTCCTGATCGCCAAGGCGCTCTCCCACGAGCCGCGCGTGCTGTTCCTCGACGAGCCGTCCGCGGGTGTCGACGTCGAGCTGCGCCGTGACATGTGGCAGCTGGTGCGGGCACTGCGCGACACCGGCGTGACCATCATCCTGACCACCCACTACATCGAGGAGGCCGAGGAGATGGCCGACCGCGTGGGCGTGATCAGCAAGGGCCGCATCATCCTCGTCGAGGACAAGGTCGAACTGATGCGCAAGCTCGGCAAGAAGCAGCTCACGCTGCAGCTGCCCCAGCCGCTCGACCGGGTGCCGGCCGCGCTCGCGCCCTACGCGCTGGAGCTCTCCGCCGACGGCAGCGAGCTCTCCTACACCTACGACACCCGCAGCGAGCAGCTCGACATGGTGGGCTTCATGCGCCGCCTCGGCGAGGCCGGCATCACCTTCAAGGACCTGCACACCACGCAGAGCTCGCTCGAGGACATCTTCGTCGACCTCGTCAAGCAGGAGGCCGCATGAACCTCGAGTCGATCCGCGCGATCTACGGCTTCGAGATGGCGCGCACGCGCCGCACGCTGATGGGCAGCATCATCTCGCCGGTCATCTCCACCTCGCTGTACTTCATCGTCTTCGGGGCGGCCATCGGCTCGCGCATCCCGGAGGTGGGCGGGGTCAGCTACGGTGCCTTCATCGTGCCGGGGCTGGTGATGCTGTCGCTGCTGACGCAGAGCATCTCCAACGCGTCCTTCGGCATCTACTTCCCGCGCTTCTCCGGCACGATCTACGAGCTGCTGTCGGCGCCGATCTCGAGCCTGGAGATCGTGATCGGATACGTGGGGGCGGCGGCCACCAAGTCGATCCTGATCGGACTGATCATCCTCGGCACCGCGGCGCTCTTCGTGCCGCTGCGCATCGACCATCCGGTGTGGATGCTGCTGTACCTCGTGCTGACCGCGGTGACCTTCAGTCTGGTGGGCTTCATCATCGGCATCTGGGCCGACGGCTTCGAGAAGCTGCAGGTGGTGCCGCTGCTGATCGTCACGCCGCTGACCTTCCTGGGCGGCAGCTTCTACTCGATCGACATGCTGCCGCCGTTCTGGCAGACGGTGGCGCTGTTCAATCCGGTGGTCTACCTCGTCAGCGGCTTCAGGTGGAGCTTCTACGGCGTGGGCGACGTGAGCCTCGGCGTCAGCCTCGGCGTGACCGCGCTCTTCCTCGTGGTCGCGCTGGGCGTGGTGACCTGGATCTTCAGGACGGGGTATCGGCTCAAGGCCTGAGGGCCGCGCAAGGCGGCTTGAGTCGAAGTCTGGTTGATGATCGTCGCTCTTATTTTTCGAACATGCCTACGCACCCCGTTAACTTGTCGATTCGAAAGCGTGATCGACGCAATAGCGGCGCGGGTGCGCAGCAGTGGGCAGCGGCTCTATCGACTCAGATGCGGGTTCCGCAAGGCGGCCGTTCATTGATCAAGCGAGTCGACTTGCCGTCGATCGGAACATCCTCAAAGAATCAATGCACGTTGCCTACCGATCTTTGCTACGGCGTGCTGGCAACCTCTATGGTTCCACCATGTGGCGCCATTTGGATCATGCAATGGCACACTCTTGACAACGGCCGCCCGCCGCCGAGGTCCGAGTGCGGTCTGACAAAGAATGGCGACGAACGCCGATACATGGCGAGACGAGGAAATTCGGGCCGGGCCTGTCCTATCGCAAAGAATGGCGCACCTCCTAGGTTCGATAGCTTCGGGCCGTTCGTTCCGTCGGACCAATAAGCGCGATCGGTGAACGCGCTGCTCGGCGATAGACTTGGCTCCTATCGAGCGTCGAGCGTCGAGCGCGTCGGAGAAGCTGATTCGCGTGCTGCGGCTGCAGATCTTTTTGTCCAATCGACCCGAGCGGATACTCGCGAAGAAAGTCCGCAATACATGCCATTCCCCTCGTTTGTCGGATTGGTGATCAACACTGCGGTGAAGGACCGTTCGGTATCTTTGAATAGCAAAGACCGGCTGCTTGGCCTCGAGATGATTGAGGCACCCTTCGTCGTGTTGAAGAAGCGGGCAGACACGGCTGAACAGCTCAGCGGCTGGCCCTTCTCGGTCGACGGCCTGCGGATCTAGGCGTGGGCTAGCCACAAGCGCTTCAAGCCTCGGGATAGCGACGAAGGCTCGACCCCGAGAAGCCCATTGGCACGATCGGCGCTGACAATGAGAACAGCGCTCACGCCTTCTTGGATGGGTGTGGCCGAAGTGGCCTGATGCTGTCGGTGGGACTGAGCGACCACGTCCGAAAGCGCAGCGCGATCGATACAGTACGACCTGGCGTGCCGGTTGGCGGCTCAGCCAAGTGAAGGCTCCTTGAGTGGCACTTGGGCTGGGGTAAGACTGTGGGGGGGGGGGTGCAGACGACCTACCGCTGCATCAGACGCATCGATGAGAGTGTCTTGCTCTTGACGACGGCTTCGAGCTTCGGCTTGTGTCTGCGCGACGTTCTGTCGCTGGTTTCGCGTCAAGAAACACGCTAGGTGCTCGACGCCTTGGTGCACGCCCGACCTGTTGCGGCGAACACGCGACCCCTTGAAAAAAATCGGTGCGATCGAGCGACTCTTCCGAGTGCTTCAAGGCCGATATGCACAGTGTATTCTTGAACCGTTCGTCGGACTTGCGCTGCCGTTGATCCTACTTCCGCGTCGAGATGAATGTTCCCCAGAGGTGTTCTTTGAATGTAGGTCGTCGAACGACTCCTTCGCATGTTCCCGTCAGTGCAAGGATCGCGTTGTTGATCTTGTCGACTGCTGTCATGTCGTGTGGCGGAGGCTCCGCCGAGCCTCCGCGTACAGCAGTACTTGGCGACGGATGCGAACTTGAGTCCGATTCAGGTGCTGCCAGCCTGAAAGAGGCACCAAGCATCGTCTCCTCTTCGATCGACGCTTACGGCTCCAGAAGTTCAGTACGCGCCGGGGAGCGAATTACTTTCCACGTAGCCGACCACGGGGCGGTTTCGGGTGCATACCGTGACGCGAACTACGTAATCGAACGGTACGGGCTCGAGCGTCGTATCGTACAGAGCGGACGCGTCCCCGTTTCGCGTCAGTACGTGCCCGATAATGCATGGGTTGATTGCTGTGACTGGCCGGCTTCCTTGAGTGTCGATATACCTAAAGACTGGATGCCCGGTCTTTACCGCGTCCGGTTCACGCTGTCCGATCCATGGCCGGAAGCTAATGTTTGGTTCATAGTCCGGAATCTTGTAGCAGGCGCGGGCTCGCGAACGGTTTTGCAGATTCCTTTTTCGACCGCAAGGGCCTACAACGCATGGGGTGGCAAGAGTGCTTATGCCTACAATTCCAGCGGCGGCGTCGCGGCCGAACGGATCTCGACGCTGCGGCCTTGGCAGCATGGGTCGATGAGCGGCACTGTCGCGCTTTACTTCGAGCCGTTTATCAAGTGGGCTGAGTCTCAAGGCATATCGCTCGAGTATCTGTCGAGCGATGACGTTTCGAACGAGCCAGGCGTTTTGTCGCCCTACCGTTTGTTTGTGACGGTAGGTCACGATGAGTATTGGTCTTGGTCTCGACGTGCCGAACTCGACCGATTCATCTCCTCGGGGGGGCACGCGGCGATCCTGAGTGGCAACACGATGTGGTGGCGAAACGAGTACTCCCGTGACGCCAAGGGCCGTGAGCTTGGAATAATGGAGATATCCAAGCGTCCGAACACCAACACCTACTACTGGTGGTCTTACGTTCCCGAGGCAAAGACGATAGGCGTCACTTTCTTGCGGGGGGGGGTCGTTGATGCATCGACCGCTCCGTCTTTGACTTATTACGGGTATACCGTGCAGCAACCTGAGCACTGGGTCTTTGCAGGCACTGGCGCACGCATGGGGCAGCAGTTCGGTGGCGAGTACCGAATCCACCAGTTTGAGAGTGACTCCGTCGATTTTCGGTTTGACGGATCGGGGCGGCCGGTTCCCACTGGCCGTGATGGAGCGCCGATCGAAACAAAGATCCTTGCGACGACGCGGCTTGACGGTTGGGCGGAGCCCGGCCGCTTTCCCGTTCCCACTCTGCCACTGACCGGGGAGCCCGGCCGTTGGGCAACGGTGACTATCCGCGAACGTAGCGGCGAGGGTGTTGTCTTCAATGGTGGTACGACGCACTGGTCAAACGGTCTCGCGCCTTGTACAGATGGGACGGGTACTTCGTTGATCTGTCAGATGACCAGAACGCTCGTGAAGACTCTCGGGGATGCCGCACCTGCTACTGCACCTGCGCCCGCTCCCGCTCCCGCACCCGCACCCGCACCCGCACCCGATCCCGCCCTGAAACTGCCGGTACCGGCGGCCATGCCGGCCGTCGATCCGGGGGCCGCCCCGCCCATCGTGCGGCTTCCCGTCCCGATCCCCGCCACCCCGGCGGAG
>RPRK01000110.1 GCA_003818495.1 Burkholderiales bacterium | reverse complement strand
TACACCAGGCTCGCCGCGGCGCCCGCGCTCGGCGCCTGCCTCGGCAGGGCGAGCGGATCCTCGCCGCACGCCAGGCTCACCGCCATCGCATGCGCGTCGACCCCCAGCACGCGCAGGTGCAGGTCGCCGAACTGGGACGCGAGGCGCGGGTTGCACTCGATCACGCTCAGGCGCCCGCTGACCGGGTCGTGGAAGAACTCCAGGTTGAAGAAGCCATGGCGGTAGTCGATGGCGTGCAGGAAGCGCTGCGCGACCTGCAGCGCCTGCTGCTGCACGGCCTGCGGCAGGCGACTGGGGACCTCCCAGCGCATGAAGGCCTGGGTGCCGGGCACCATCACCGCATCGACCACGCCCAGCGCATGCACCCGGCCGTCCTGCACCCAGCCGTCGAGGTTGTACTGCGGCGTGTCCGCAGGCACCGGCTCCTCCAGCAGCATGCGGTGCGCGCTGCCGGCCTGCGGCAGGCGCTGGCGGCAGATGCGCTCGAAGGGCTCGACCAGCCGGCGGATCACCCACAGCTCGCGCCTGCCGAAGCGGGTGTGCGCCTGCAGTTCGTCGCGGCTGGCCACCTCGCGTGCCAGCACCGAGAACGCCGCCTTCACCGGCTTGACGAAGCAGGGGTAGTGCAGGCCTTCGGGAGCCGGTTCGCCGTAGTCGGCCTCCAGCGGCGCGAAGCCGAGGTTCGCCTCCGGGGCCACCTCCTGAAGCACGCGCCGGGCATGCAGCTTGTGCTGTGCAGCCAGGATGCTTTCGGGCCGGGCGCCCGGCAGGCCCAGCCGTTCCGCCACCAGGGCCGCCGCGAGCGCACCGAACTGCTCGTGGTGCGAGAGCACGCCCCGCCAGCCGGCCTGGCGGCCACGCGCCGCCTGGCGGCGTGCGAAGCGATCCAGGTCGAAGCCGACCAGGGCCACGTTGCTGGGAAAGGCGAACAGGTCGAAGCCGGCCTGGTCGAAGCGGGCCGCGCCGAGCCGCTGCAGGGCGAGGCGGTCCCACTCGTAGGCGAACAGCCAGCCCGCGTCCGTCATCGCGTCATCGACCGGCGTGCGGCATAGCTGAGCGCATCGACCAGCGCCACCAGGAGCAGCATCGCGGCCAGGATGGTGGCCGTCTTGCCCATGTGGAACAGCCCCATGTGGAAGCTGAGCAGCTGGCCCAGCCCGCCCGCGCCGACCACGCCCAGCACGGCGGCGGCCCGGATGTTGTTCTCCCAGCGATACAGCGTGTAGCTCACCAGCTGCGGCAGCACCTGCGGGAGCGTGGCGTAGAGGAACAGCCGGCCGTTGCCCACGCCCTGCGCGCGCAGCGCCTCGGCCGGACCGGGCGGCGCGTTCTCCAGGCTGTCGGCGAACAGTCGGCCGAGCACGCCCGTGGTGTGTGCGGCCAGCGCCAGCGTGCCGGCGAACGGGCCCAGTCCGGCCGCGATCAGCAGCAGCGAGGCCCACACCAGTTCCGGAATCGCCCGCAGCGCGTTCAGCAGCAGCCGGGTCGGCGTGCGGGCGCGGGTCGAGTCGGCGCCGTGCAGCCGGCTGGCCGGCAGCGCCAGCAGCAGCCCGGCGGCTGCGGCCAGCACGGTACCCAGCGCCGACATCGCCAGCGTCTCCCAGGTGCCGAGCATCACCTTGCGCAGGAAGTCCGGCGAGGTGTCGGGCGGGAAGAACTCGCCGACGAAGCGGCCCATGCTGCGCATCGCCTCCAACGACAGGAACTGGCCCCACTGCAGATCGAGCGTCCAGAAGCTGGCCATGACCAGGGCCAGCACGGCGGCGACGAACCAGCACGCCTTGCAGCGTGCGCTGAACAGCGGCGGCGGCAGCCGGTAGGGCGGGTTGGCGGCATGGACGCGGTCGGCGTTCATGCCAGCACCTTGCGCAGCCGTGCGCTGACGTGGTCGGCCAGCGCCACCAGCGCGACGAACACGGCCAGCATCGTCAGCACCTCGCCGCCGTTGAACATCTTCATCGAGTTGTCCATCTGCTGGCCGAGCCCGCCGCCGCCGACGAAGCCGAGCACGACCGAGCTGCGGATCGCGCATTCCCAGCGATAGACGGTGTAGCTGGTGAGCTCGCCCGCGTTCTGCGGCAGCAGGCCGTAGAAGAACGCCTGCAGACGCGAGCTGCCGTTGCGCAGCAGGGTCTCCGTCGCATGGGTCTCGCCGCTCTCCAGGATCTCGCCGTACACCTTGCCGAGCATCCCGCCGTAGGTGAGCGCGATGGCGAACACGCCCGCGGTCGGCCCCAGGCCGACCACCCGCACGAAGACCAGCGCCCAGATCAGCTCGGGCACGCTGCGCAGCACGATCAGCAGCCAGCGCAGCCCCTGACGCAGCCAGAAGGGGCCGCGCGCCATCCGTCCCGACAGGGCCGACACCGACAGCACCCGCGTGGACAGCAGCGTCAGCGGCAGCGCGAGCGCCAGCGCCAGCGTCATGCCCGCGGTGGCGATGGCCACCGTGCGCCACGTCTCCCGCGCGACCATCGCGAGGAAATCCGGCGCATGCGCCGGCGGCAGGAAGCTGGCCAGGAACTGCCCGGTGACCTTCAGGTTCGCGGCTTCGAACAGCGTCCAGGGCCTGAACTCGGTGGCCGCCGCCAGGGGCCACAGCACGACCAGCGCCGCGCTGATCCAGAAGACGCGACCGGCCCAGGCCGGGTCGCGCGACGGCGCGGTGCGCAGGGGGGCGGCGGAAGCCTGGCTCATCGCGTGCTCAGCGGCAATGCATGACCGGTGCGCGGGCGGGTGCGACGGTCGGCTCCTGCGGGGGGGCGAGGTCGGCGCGCAGCTCGTGTTCGTGCTGGGCATAGAGCCGTGCCAGCCGGTCGCGTCCGACCTCGGCGGCGGGCAGGTCGAAGGCCAGCCGCCCGTCGCGCAGGCCGACGATGCGCGGGAAATGCGCCAGCGCGGCATCGACCTGGTGCAGTGTGGCGATGAGCGTGACGCCACGTTCGCGCGCCTGCGCCAGCAGCGTCGTCAGAGCCTGCTGGGCACGGGTCGGGTCGAGCGCCGACAGCGGCTCGTCGACCAGCCACAGCCGGGCCGGGGCGAGCAGCGCGCGGGCCAGGCCGACCCGCTGGCGCTCGCCCCCGGAGAGACGGTCGACGCGCTCGAAGAGCTTGTCGCCCAGGTCGAAGCGCTCCAGCGCCTCGAAGGCCGCCGGGATGTCATGCGGATAGAACATCGAGCGCAGGCTCGCCAGCAGGCCCATCGACGGCAGCCCCCCGGCCAGCACCGAGGTGACCACGCGCTGCCTGGGCGGCAGCGGCGGCACCTGCGGTGCGAGGAACAGCCGACCGCGCAGCCGCTGCAGCTCGCGGCGCGGCAGGGACCAGGGATCGACCCCATCCAGCTGCAGGCGACCTGCGCGCGGCGGCAGCGCGCAGGCCAGGACCTGGAGCAGCGTGGTCTTGCCTGCGCCCGAGGGTCCGATGACCGCCAGCTGCTCCCCGGCCTGCACCTGCAGGTCCAGCGCCTGCAGCGCCACGGTGCCGGCATCGGCAGCCGGATGCCGGGCGCTGAGTTCGCGCAGATCGATCTTCACGCGATGGGACTCAGAGCAGCCCGGCGCTGCGGCCCGCAGCCTCGACGCCCTTGTAGTTCTCGGGCGAGGTCGGGATGTACCGCGTCGCGCGATTCAGCTGCAGGATCTCCTTGCCTTCGGGCGTGGAGGTGTCCAGGTCGAGCAGCGCCTTCTGAACCTTGGCGCGCAGGTCCGCCGGCATGTCGGCGTTGACCGACCAGTTGTAGTTGTAGAAGGGGGGCGTGGTGAAGAACACGTCCACTTCCTTGGTGTTGACCTTGCCCTCGCCGACGAACTTGCGCCAGACCGTGATGTCCAGCGCGGCCGCGTCGACCTTGCCGCTGACCACCGACGCGATGGTCGCGTCGTGCGCGCCGCTGTAGGCGATGCGCTTGAAGTCCTTCTCCGGATTGATCCCGGCGGTCAGCAGATTGCTGCGCGGCATCAGGTGGCCCGAGGTGCTGCTCTGCGACCCGAAGCTGACCTGCTTGCCCTTCATGTCGGCCAGCGTCTTGATGCCGGAATTCGTCTTGGCGATGAACACCGACTGGAACTTCGTGTCTTCCTCGCGCTGCGCGATCGGGATGATCTTGCCGCCCGAGCGCAGCTGCGCCTGCACGTAGGTGAACCCCCCGAACCAGACCAGGTCGACCTTCTTGTTCACCAGGGCCTCGACGGCGGCCGGATAGTCGCTGACCGGGGTGAACTCCACCTTCATCCCCAGTCGCTTCTCCATGTAGGTGGCGAGCGGGGTGAACTTGCGCACCTGCTCTGTGGCGGCCTCTTCCGGAATGGTGGTGATGCGGAACACCTGCTGCGCATGACTCGCGCTGCCGAACGCGATGGCGGCGCAGGCGAGCAGCGCCTTGAAGACATGGGAAGGGGAAAGACTGCTCACCGGGTTCTCCTGAAGCGTTGGGGGGGGGGGCACGCCGCGTCCGGGACTCTATGCCGAACCGGCCGGCTGCAAGGTTACTCCCCCGCGCGCATGGACGCTGCCGTCCTGACCGTCCCGGAACGGTCGGCGGAGATCGGCAGCCGCCCCGTGTGCCGCGGCTGAGGGCACAATGCGCGTCGCGCGGCGGGCCGGGTGTCCACGTCCATGCCTGCGTCTCCGACGCCGACGATGCACCCGGCCCGCACCGGATCGTGGCATGACTGCCGGTCCGTCAACCCTGAGACTGTGGCGATGGAAGTCCCCGAAGCGCTCGCAGACCCGCATCGCACCGCCGGCTGGCGGCTCGAGCACGACCTCTGGACGCTGCACCTGGCCGATGCGACCGGCACGACCGTCGCCGCCGCCGCGCTGCCGGCGGCGGACGCCGGCGACCGCGTGCGCATCGAGGGGGCGGCGCTGGCCGGCTGGGACATCGGTCTCGCGGCGTCGTTGTGGGCACTGCAGGGACGCCTCCAGCAGCGGGGTCTGCAGGTGGAGTGGGCGGGCCTGCCGGCCGGGCTGGAGGAGGTGCTGAAGCTGGCACGGCCGGGCGATGCCGCGCCCGAGTCGCCGCCGCTGCCCCCGCCGGCCCTCGGCCGTGCGTTGCACGGGATGCGCCTGACCTTCGCCTTCTTCGGAGAGGTGCTGACGGCCCTGGCCCGCTGGCTCGGCGGGACGGCGAGGGTACGCGGCAGCGACGTGCTGCAGCAGCTCGACCAGACCGGGCCGCGTTCGGCACCGATCGTGCTGCTGGCCTGTGCGCTGGTGGGCGTGATGCTGGCCTACATGGGCGGTGCCCAGCTCGAGCGCATCGGCGCGCAGGGCTACCTCGCCGGCGTGGTGACCGTGGGCATGGTGCGCGAGCTGGCCGGGCTGATGACCGGCGTCATCCTGTCGGGCCGCGTCGGTGCGGCCTTCGCCGCGCAGCTGGCGACCATGCGTGCCGGCGAGGAGATCGACGCGCTGCGGGTGCTCGGGGTCGACCCGGTGGTCTACCTGGTGCTGCCGCGTCTGCTGGCGCTGCTGCTGATGGCGCCGGCGCTGCTGGCCTTCGGGGCGCTGGCCGGCATCGCCGCCGGTGCCGTGCCGTCGATCCTGGTCTACGGCGTCGCGCCGGCCGAGTACCTGCAGCAGAGTCTGCAGGCGCTGACCGCCACGCACCTGTGGATCGGACTGTTCAAGGGCATGCTCTACGCCGCGCTGGTGGCGCTGGCCGGCTGCCGCGAAGGCCTGCACGCCGGCCGCAGCGCCGAGGCCGTGGGCCAGGCCACCACCGCGGCGGTGGTCAAGGCGCTGGTCTGGATCGTCACCGCCGCCTGCGCGACGACGGTGGTCTTCACCGCGCTGGGCTACTAGTGGCGCCCCCCCTGATGCAGGTCCAGGGCCTGTCGGTGGCGGCCGGCGGCCAGGTCATCCAGCAGGGGCTGGAGTTCGACGTGCGTCGCGGCGAGGTCCTGGTCATCGTCGGCCCCAGCGGCTGCGGCAAGAGCACGCTGCTGCGCCATCTGGCGGGGCTGGAGCGGCCGGCGGCCGGCCACGTGCGCTTCGACGGCCAGGACCTGCACTCGGGCGCCGAGGCGCCGCGCGCCGCCCTGCGTCGCCGCTTCGGCATCATGTTCCAGGCCGGCGCGCTGTGGAGCTCGATGACGCTGGGCGAGAACCTGATGCTGCCGCTGCGCCTGTTCACCACGCTCGACGCGGCCGAGAGCGAACGCCGGTCGCGGTTCAAGCTGGCGCTGGTGGGGCTCGACGGCGGCTTCGACCTGCTGCCGTCCCAGCTCTCGGGCGGCATGCGCAAGCGCGCCGCGCTGGCCCGTTCGCTGGCGCTCGATCCCGAACTGCTGATGCTCGACGAGCCGGGCTCGGGCCTCGATCCGCTGAACGCCGCGCGGCTCGACGAACTGGTCCTGCACTTGAGGCACTATCTGGGCACGACCGTGGTGATGGTCACGCACGAGATCGCCAGCGTGTTCGCCGTCGCCGACCGCGCCCTCTACCTCGACCCCCAGGAACGCCGCATGACTGCCATCGGTCCACCGCAGGAGCTGCTCGAGCACGGGCCGGCCGCGGTGCGCGCGTTCTTCGGCCGGACCCCGGCGGCATGAGACCCATCGCCTGGCGGGTCGGCGTGTTCGCGCTGCTGGGCGGTGCGCTGCTGGTGGCGGCCATCGTCGGCAGCACGCGCTGGTTCGCGGCCACCGAGGTCGCGCGCATGCGCTTCGACACCTCCGTGTTCGGCCTGCAGGTGGGTGCGCCGGTGGTCTTCCGAGGCGTGCGTGTCGGTCAGGTGACCGAGTTCGGACTGGCCCCGCTGGGCGCGGCCGGTGTGGCCGTGCCGGTGACGGCCGAGTTCGACCGCGCGCTGCTGAGCGAGCTGCTCGGCTCCGCGACGGCCGTGCCCGGTTCGCCGGTGGCCGAACTGGTGGCGCGCGGCTTGGTGGCGAGGCTGGGGATGCAGAGCCTGCTCACCGGCCAGCTCTACGTCGAGCTCGACATCGACCCGACCCGTGCCGCGACCGCCGTGACGGCGGCCGGCCCGGGGGGCGTGCCGCTGATCCCGACCGAGCCGACGCGGCTGCAGACGCTGCAGGCCCAGCTGGAGGGGATGGATCTGGCTCAGATCGGCCAGGATCTGGCCGTGCTGGCGCGTTCCGCCCGCCAGCTGATGGCGGGTCCGGAACCCGAGCGGATGCTGGCGCGCGCGGCCGATGCGGCCCTGGCGCTCGAGCGCCTGACGCAGCGCCTGGAGCGCGAGATCGAACCGCTCGGCAACTCGGCGCGCAGCACGCTCGCCGGCACGCAGCGCGCGCTCGCGCAGGTGGGCGCGGGGGCGCACCAGCTCGGCGAGGCCGCCAGCGCGGTGCAGGGGGCCGCCAACGCCGTGCAGGGACAGGTGCGCGACGTGGCGCGGAGCCTGCAGCCGCTCGGCGTCCAGATCCAGCGCGCCGCCGAAGAGCTGGCACTGACCGCGACCACGCTGCGCGAAGCATCGGCCGGCGACTCGAACCTGCGTCTGGGTACCGAGCGGGCCTTGCAGGACGTCTCGCGCGCGGCGCGCGCGCTGCGGGAGTTCAGCGAGAGCCTCGAAGCCCACCCCGACATGCTGCTGCGCGGCCGCGGCGCAGCGCCGTCCGCGCCCTGAGCACCGACCGGAACCCGACCATGCCGACCCGCCGCCGCCTCCTGTGCGCCACCCTGTCCGGCACGGCGACGCTGGTGCTGGGAGGCTGTGCCGGTGGCAGCCTGCCGCCGCCGCCGCGCTGGGTGCGCATGCCGACCGACGCGCAGGGTCCGGCGGCGGCCCCCTCGGCCGCGGTGTCCGGAGTCTGGCAGCTGATGGCGCCGGTGCAGCTGCCCGGCCATCTCGATCGCGACACGCTGCTCGTGCCGCAGGGCGCAGCCGGGCTGCAGGGTCTGGGCGGGGCGCGCTGGGCCGAGCCCCTGCGCGATGCCGTGCCGCGCCTGCTGCGCCAGGACCTCGAGCGCGCGTTCGGCGTGCCGGTGTGGACCACGCCGCTGCCGCCGGGCGTGCGCCCGACGCGACAGCTGCGCATCGAGATGACGGCGTTCGACGTGATGCCCGAGCAGCGCGGCGTGACCCTGGCGGCGCGCTGGATCCTGGCCGACACCCAGGGCGGGTCTCGGCCGTCCGTGTTCGATGCACGGTTCGACACCCTCGCCGGCGGCAGCGATGCCGATTCGCTGGTGCTGGCGCACCGTCAGGCGCTGGCCGAGCTGAGCCGGCGCATCCTGGTCAGCGTGCTCGGGGGCTGATCCGGGTCGTCGGCGAGCAGCGGTCCGGTCCGTGCGCGACGCCCCCGCACGCAGGGGCCGCGCCCGCGATCAGTACCCCCGGAGCCGGTTGTACTGGGCGACCTGCTCGGGGCTCAGCACCTCCATCATCGCGAGGTGGTACCGGAGGTGGGATTCGCGCAGCCGGCCCTGTGCCGCGGCCGCCTTGGCGGTCGCCGCGGACAGGCTCTCCGGCGCGACGCGCCGGTCCCTGAAGAGACGATCCAGCTCCCGCTCGGCGGCGATGGTCGCTTCGCCGAGCGCCTTGGCTTCCTGCTGCATGGTGTCGAACAGCCGCTGGGTCTTCGAACGCTGCTCGGGGCTCAGCCGCAAGGGCTCGGCCAGTTCCAGCGCGTGGGCCGGTCCGGGATACCCGTTCAGTTCCGCAGGCAGTGCCAGCGACATGCCGCGGCCCGCGCGCAGGTCCGAGATCTGCTGCTCCGACAAGGCCTTGATGTCGCGCTTCTGGAGGCCGGCGTAGGGGGCATGCTGCCCATGCCCCGCCGCCGGGTCGTGCGAGGCGTGCGCACCGTGCTGCGGGGCACTCGCGCAGGCGCCGAGCACGGAGACGCAGACTGCCAGGAGGGGGAGACGTGCGGTTCGTCGGTTGTTCATGAGCGTGCCCGTTTTGGAAAGGTGTCGCATGCGGAACGCAGGGGTGCCACCGGCTGAGTGACGCCCGTCCATGCGGCCGCCGCACCGCGCATGGCGCAGCGGACCCCGAAGCGGTGCCGAGCAGCCGACAGCGGTCGAGCGATGAGGGGTGGTGGCCAAGGGCGGAATCGAACCACCGACACGCGGATTTTCAATCCGCTGCTCTACCAACTGAGCTACTTGGCCGTGCCGTCGAGGACAGCGGCCCGGCTGACGCCAGGCAAGGCCGCGCAGTATATCGGATGAACCCGGAGCGGACAAACCGCCCGCGGGCCGGTTGCCGGCGCCGCCTATAATCGGTCGATGCGTGCAGCTGAAGTGTCCTTCGACGTCGTCGTGGTCGGCCGCGGTGCGGTCGGCGCCGCCGCCGCCCTCGGCCTGGCCCAGGCGGGGCAGCGGGTCGGCTGGGTCGGCCCCGCCGCCCGGCCCGGCGCGGCCGCCACCGACATGGAGGGCTGGGACTCGCGCGTCTTCGCGCTGTCCCCCGGCACCCGCGATCTGCTGCGCACGCTGCGAGTGTGGGACGCCATGCCCGCGGCCCGCATCGCACCGGTCTACGACATGCGGGTCTACGGCGGCGCGCAGGCCGACGCGCCCGAACTGCATCTCGATGCCTACTCGGGCCGGGTCGACGCGCTGGCCTGGATCGTCGAGAACCGCACGCTGGTGCGCACCCTCGACGCGGCCCTCGGGTTCGCCGGTGTCACCTCGATCGACGACGCGGTGACCGCGCTGAGCGTGGAGGACGGACCGCAGGGCCGCGCGACGCTCGAGCTCGCCTCGGGCCGGGCCATCGCCGCGAAGCTGGTGGTCGCCGCCGACGGCGCCGACTCCACGCTGCGCACGCTCGCGGGCATCGAGCCCCGGGTGCGCGACTACGGGCAGCGCGGCGTCGTCGCCAACTTCGACACCGCGCTGCCGCACGGGGACACCGCCTTCCAGTGGCTCGGCGAGCAGCTCGGCATCCTCGCGCTGCTGCCGCTGCCCGCCGGGTCGTCCGAGCGCGGCCGCGCGAGCATGGTCTGGTCGGCGCCCGACGCGCTCGCCGACGAACTGCTCGCGCTGTCTCCCGAGGCGCTCGCCGAGCGCGTCGCCGAGGCGTCGCACCGCACGCTCGGCACCCTGACCACCATCACGCCGGCGCAGTCCTTCCCGCTGCGCCTCGTCAAGGTCCCGCGCCTGATCGCGCCGCGCATGGTGCTGGTCGGCGACGCCGCCCATGCCATGCATCCGCTGGCCGGCCAGGGCATGAACGTCGGGTTCGGCGACGTCGCGGTGCTGCTCGAGGTCCTGCAGGGTCGCGAGCCCTTCCGCGAGCTCGGCGATCCGCTGCTGTGGCGGCGCTACGAGCGCGCGCGCCGCGAGGCGGTGTCGCTGATGCAGGACGCCACCGACGGCATCAAGCGCGCGTTCGGTCCCCTGCCCGGTCCGCTCGTCGGACTGCGCGACCTGGGCTGGCGCACCGTGGCAAGGTCCGACTGGCTCCGGCGGCGGATGATCGCCCAGGCCGCTCGATGACCGCCGCCCCATTTCAGGGACCCGCCGCCGGCGGACGTCCCACCCGAGGAACGACGATGTATCCGACCCTTTCGACGCGCCTGCGTCGCGCCGCCACGGCCGCGTTCGCCGCCGCCCTCGTCGCCGGCACTCCGGCCCTCGCCCTGGCGCAGGGCGCGGCTCCGGCCCCGGCCGCCCCTGCGGTGGCGGCTGCCGCCACGGCCGATCCGGCCGCCGCCGTGCGTGCCGGCGTCGAATCCTGGCTGCAGGGCCGCTTCAAGGTCGACGCGGTGCGCCGCTCGCCCGTCCCCGGCATCTGGGAGGTGCAGATCGGCACCGACCTGATCTACGTCGACGAGAAGGGCCAGCACGGCTTCGTCGAGGGCCAGCTGATCGAGCTCCGCTCGAACAAGAACCTGACCCAGGAGCGGATCGACGAGATCACCGCGGTCAACTTCAAGGACCTGCCGCTGGCCTGGGCCATCAAGCAGGTCAACGGCAAGGGCACCCGTCAGGTCGCGGTCTTCGAGGACCCGAACTGCGGCCACTGCCGCAACCTGCGCCGCGACCTGCTCGCCGTGCCGGACGTCACCATCTACACCTTCACGCTGCCGATCCTCGCGGCCGACTCGAAGACCAAGGCCGTGCAGGCCTGGTGCGCGCCCGACCGCCTGAAGGCCTGGAACGACCTGATGCTCCAGGGCAAGGTGCCCGACAACAAGGGCACCTGCGACAACCCGATCGAGAAGGTCGCCGAGCTCGGCCGCAAGCTCAAGGTCACCGGCACGCCGACGCTGTTCTTCATGAACGGCAAGCGGCTGCCGGGCGGCGTGCCCGCCGCGCGGCTGAACAAGCTGATCGACGAGAACTCGAAGGCGTCCTGATCCGGCCGGGCTACCCGCGCGCCGAGCGGCTCGCCGCGTACTGCGCGCGGAACCGCTCGACGCGCTCGGCCACGGCGCACACGTCGCCGACGCCGCCCGCGCCCTGGCCGGCGCTCCACGCGCCGCCGCCCCAGCCCGTGACCTCCACCGACGGCCGCCCGGCCGGCCGGTCGCGCTCGTCGAGGACGCCCAGCTCGCGCAGGCGCGTCCGCACGAAGCTCGCCGGGATCCCGGTCACCGCGTCGGTCACCAGGATGTCGTCGGCGCCTGCGGCCACCACGCCGTCCCGGTAGGCGGCATCGGCCAGGCTCTCGTGCGTCGCGATGAACGGCGTGCCGACGTAGCCGAGGTCCGCACCCGCCACCTCGAGCGCATGCAGCTGCCGACCCTCCGTGAGGCCGCCCGCGACCGCCACCAGCCCGTCGAAGAAGCGGCGCACCTCGGCCACGAACACGAACGGGTTCAGCCAGCCGGTGTTGCCGCCCGCGCCCGCGGTCAGCAGCACCAGCCCGTCCACGCCGGCCTGCACCGCACGCCGCGCATGCCGCACCGTCGCGACGTCGGCCAGCACGAGGCCGCCGTAGGCGTGCACCGGTGCCACCAGCTCGTCGGGCGCGCCGACCGAGGCGATCACCACCGGCACGCGATGGCGCAGCACCGCGTCGAGGTCCGCATCGCGCCGCGGGTTGGACTTGTGCAGAATCAGGTTCGCGGCCGGCAGGCCCGGCGCGCCGGCGCAGTCGCGCAGGATGCGCTCCAGCCAGGCGTCCAGCCCGTCCGGCTCGCGCGCGTTGAGCGTCGGGAACGCGCCGACGATGCCGGCGCGGGCCGCGGCGATCACCAGCTCGGGCGACGAGACACGGAACATCGGGGCCGCGACCAGCGGCACCCGCAGACGGGAGACCAGGGGATGCATGGCGAACGGGTGAGGCTGGATCGGGACGGCGAGCATATCGCGGTCGTGACGATGGTGAACGATGCGGGCGGCTGCCTCGACGACGCGAGCGAGCGCGAGCTCGCCGCCGCGCTCGATGCGATCGACGCCGATGCGACGCTGCGTGCGGTGGTGGTGACCGGGACCGGGCAGGGCGTGTTCGTGCGGCACTACGACGTGCGCACCCTCGAGGCGCGCGGCCGCAGACTCGCCGCCCGCGGTCTGGTGTTCTCGACGGACCGGCCGGTGCCCGAGTCGCCGTACCTGCACTGCCTGCGCCGCATCGAGTCCCATCGGCTGCCGTTCGTGGCCGCGATCGACGGCGTGGCGATGGGCGGCGGATTCGAGCTCGCGCTCGCCTGCGACCTGCGCCTGGCGCAGGCAGGCGACTATCCGATCGGCCTGCCCGAGGTGAACATCGGGCTGCTGCCCGGCGCCGGCGGCACGCAGCGCCTCGCGCGGCTGGTGGGGCCGGGCGTGGCGATGCGCTCGCTGCTGCTCGGTCGGACCTGGTCGCCGGCGCGCGCCGCCGAGCTCGGCCTGGTCGACGAGGTGGTCGACGGGCCCGTGCGGCCCGCGGCACTCGACCTCGCCCGCGAACTCGCGGCGCGGCATCCCCGCGCCGTCTCGCACGTCAAGCGGCTGGTGCGCATGGCGGGCTCGCAGGGCCTGGCCGACGGGCTCGCCGCCGAGCGCACGCTGTTCTGCGACCTGCTGGTGGATGCCGACTCGATCGCGCTGATGGCCCGCATGAACGCGGGCGATCTGCCGATCACCGGGCCGAGCCGGGGATAGCGCGCGAGGCGGCGTACCCGGGGCGTCTCGACGATCGAGGCGCCCCGCCTCGCGCGGCGATCAGCGCGTCGGCGCCTGCGCCGGCGCCGGCGGCGTCTCGCCGCGCGGCCACAGCATCCACATCCGGCCGCGGTGGCGCATCTCGCCGGCTGCCCGCTCCGCGTCGGGCCCGTAGCCCCAGAAGTAGTCGGCCCGGATGCTCCCGGTGATCGCGCCGCCGGTGTCCTGCGCGGCCATCGCACGCTGCAGCGGCCGGCCGTCGACCGGGTGCACGGTGTCGAGCCAAACCAGCGTCGCCAGCGGCACCACCGAGCGGTCCACCGCGAGCGATCGCTGCGGCGTCAGCGGCACGCCGAGCGAGCCCGGCGGCCCAGCCTCGGGCTCGCCGGGTGGCGCCGGTGGCGGCACGGGCAGTTCGCGGAAGAACACCATGCTCGGGTTCGTGCGCATCACCTCCGCGGCCTGCGCGGGATGCTCGCGCAGCCAGCGGCGGATCGTCGGCGCGCTGACCTCGTCGGAGCGCAGCGCGCCGCGGTCGACCAGCGAACGCCCGATCGCCCGGTACGGATGGCCGTTCTGGTCGGCATAGCCCACGCGCAGCACGGTGCCGTCGCGCAGGCGCACGCGCCCGGAGCCCTGGATCTCGAGGAAGAAGGCGTCCACCGGGTCGTCGACCCACAGCAGTTCGCTGCCGGAGATCGGCTGCGCGGTCTCGATGTCGGTGCGGCTGTGGTACGGCACCACGCGATTGCCCTGCACGCGACCGCGCAGCCGCATGCCGGCGAGCCGCGGCTCGACGCCGGCGAGATCGATGGTCAGCAGGTCGGCCGGGCGCGCGTACAGCGGCGCCTGGCGCGCCGATTCGCGCGTGCGGCTGCCCGTGAGCAGCGGCTCGTAGTAGCCGGTCAGCAGACCCTCGGTGCCGCCGCGCGCGTCGCGCAGCGGCCAGGCCTCGAAGCGCGCGGCGAGCCAGCCGCGCAGCGCCTCCGGGCGCGGCATCGCGTCGGACGCCGGGCGGGGCAGCGCCGCGAATTCCGCGCACAGGCGCGGCCACGGTCCCGGCGGCGTGCGCATCGTGCATTGCCGCACGATCGCCGCGCCCAGCCCGTCGAGCCGGTCGGCCTGCCATCCGGGCAGGGAGGTCGGATCGACCGGGCGCGTCGCAGCCGCGCCGTCAGCGGGCCCCGGCGCGGGGAGCGCGGGCGAGGGGGCGGGCGACGTACCGGGCGGCGGCGCAGGGCGGGGGCGAGAGACCGGTGGCGCGGAGGCGCATCCGACGGCCGAGACGATCGCGCAGGCTATGATCGCCCGCAGCGAAAGGGAACGTGTCATGTGGGTGATCTACCTGGAGGCCGGTGTCGCGGTCAGCCTCGTGCTGTTCATCGTCTGGTGGACGATGCGCGGCAAGAAGTGAGGCAGCCCGAATGCTAACGCGATCGGGCGCCGCGGGCCGGCCGCCTCAATGCAGCGTGCGCGGCATCGACAGCTCGAACTCGGCGATCGGCGCATCGAAGCGCGTGCCGTCCTCGGCCACGAAGAAGTAGCTGCCGTGCATGCGGCCCGACGGCGTGTCGATCTGGCTGCCGCTCGTGTATTCGAACGACTGGCCCGGCCGCAGCAGCGGCTGATGGCCGACCACGCCCAGCCCCTTGACCTCCTTGGTGCGTCCGTTGCCGTCCTCGATCACCCAGTGCCGGCTGATCAGCTGCGACGGCACGTCGCCCGCATTGGTGATCGTCACGGTGTACGCGAAGGCGTAGACACCCTGCTCGGGGTTCGACTGCTCAGGCAGGTAGCGGCTCTGCGATGCGATCCGGACGGCGTATTTCTTCTCGGCGGCCACGTTGTGCTCTCCCCGTACAATCCCGATTCTAGTGAATCGTGACCGGACCACGGACAAGACCATGAGGATCGCTCCCAGCATCCTGTCGGCGGACTTCGCACGGCTCGGCGAGGAGGTTCGGGCGCTGCAGGCCGCCGGTGCCGACCTCGTCCACGTCGACGTGATGGACAACCACTACGTGCCCAACCTGACCATCGGCCCGATGGTCTGCAAGGCGATCCGCCCGCACGTCACCATCCCGATCGACGTCCACCTGATGGTCGAGCCGGTCGACGCGGTCGCGCTGGAGTTCGCCAAGGCGGGCGCCGACCTCATCACCTTCCACCCCGAGGCCTCGCGCCACGTCGACCGCACGCTGCAGGCGATCCGGGACGCGGGCTGCAAGGCGGGCCTGGTCCTGAACCCGGCCACGCCGGTCGCCTGGCTCGACCACGTCATGGACCGGCTCGACATGGTGCTGCTGATGTCGGTCAACCCGGGCTACGGCGGCCAGAGCTTCATCGATTCGTCGCTCGCCAAGCTGCGCGAGGTGCGCCGCCGCATCGACGCGCACGTGGCCGCGGGCGGCCGGCCGATCTGGCTCGAGATCGACGGCGGCGTGAAGGTCGACAACATCGGCGCGATCGCCGCCGCCGGCGCGGACACCTTCGTCGCCGGCTCGGCGGTGTTCGGCTCGCCCGACCCCGACGGCGGATACCGCGGCGTGATCGCCCGGCTGCGCGACGCCGCCGTCACCGGCGCCGCCCGATGACGCCGGGCACGCCGCGGATCCGCGCGCGTGCCGTGGTCATCGACCTCGACGGCACGCTGCTCGACACCGTTCCCGACCTCGCGGCGGCGGTCAACGCGATGCGTGCCGAACTCGGCCGCCCGCCGTTGCCGGTCGACACCGTGGCCACCTATGTCGG
>RPRK01000109.1 GCA_003818495.1 Burkholderiales bacterium | reverse complement strand
TCAAGGCCGCCGGCGTGACCTTCGCGGTGTCGATGCTCGAGCGCGTGATCGAGGAGCGCGCGCGCGGCAGCGCCGACGCGGCCAACGCCATCCGAGGCGAAGTGGCCCGCCTGATCGGCGACGACCTCTCGAAGCTGCGTCCCGGCTCGGACGAGGCCATGGCGCTGAAGAAGGTGCTGGTCGAGCAGGGCGCCTGGAGCCAGTACCTCGAGGTCGGCATCGGGCCCGATGCCGAGATCTTCACCAAGGCACCCGCGATGTCCGCGGTCGGCACCGGCATGGACGCCGGCCTGCATCCGATGTCGAGCTGGAACAACCCCGAGCCCGAGGTGGTGCTGGCGATCGCCTCGAGCGGCACGGTGGTCGGCGCCGCCCTCGGCAACGACGTGAACCTGCGCGACGTCGAGGGCCGCTCGGCGCTGCTGCTCGGCAAGGCCAAGGACAACACCGCGTCGTGCGCGATCGGGCCGTTCATCCGCTTCTTCGATGCGCACTTCTCGATCGACGACGTGCGCGCCACCACCGTGTCGCTGACGGTCGACGGTCCCGAGGGCTTCGTGCTGAAGGGCTCGTCCTCGCTGTCGAAGATCAGCCGCGATCCGCTCGACCTCGCCGCGCAGACGCTGTCGGCGCATCACCAGTATCCGGACGGCGCGATGCTCTTCCTCGGCACGATGTTCGCGCCGATCGAGGACCGGCACGCGCCCGGCCAGGGCTTCACCCATGTCTACGGCGATCGGGTGACCATCTCGGCGCCCGCGCTCGGCGCGCTGGTCAACCGGATGCGCCGCACCGACGAGTGCGAGCGCTGGACCTTCGGGGCCGGCGCGCTGATGCGCAACCTGGCCAAGCGCGGGCTGCTCTGACGCGGGCCTCGGCCGGCCTCAGCGCACCGCGCGCGGCGCCACGCCGCACCAGCGCGCGACGAAGCGCGCCAGCACTTCGGTGACCTGCACGGTGCTGTCGATCGACACCCACTCGTCGATGCCGTGGATGTCGGCGCCGACCGGCCCGTAGCAGGTCGCCGGGATCGGCCCGTAGAGGTTGAAGCTGCGCGCGTCGGTGGTGCCGGTGCCGACGACCAGCTCGACCTCGGTGCCGGTGACCTCGCGGTGCGTGGTCGCCAGCTCGGTGACCAGCGGCGCGGCGCGATCGAGGAGGCAGCCCTCGGACTGGAAGCCGCGGTAGGTGACGGTGTAGCGGATGCCTTCGCGCCCGGCCATCGCCGCGTGCGCCTCGGCCAGCCTCGCCTCGACCGCCGCCCGCACGTCCTCGCGGCTCATGTCCGGATAGAACGACAGCCGGATCTCGGCGGTGCAGGTGGTCGCGACCGACGACGCCCATTCGCCGCCCGAGAGCTTGCCGAGGTTGAAGTTGATCGGATGCTCGTGCGCGCACCACATCGCGTGGCGCCGGCTGGGCTGGTTCCATTCGCGCTCGAGCAGCTTGAGCTCGGCGAACAGGTTCCGGCAGGCGTCGATCGCGTTGGTGCCGGTGTGCGCGACCATCGCGTGTACCGGCACGCCGGTGACCTCCAGCGTCAGCCACATCACGCCGAGCTGGCCGACCAGGATCGCGTTGCCCGGTTCGGGGATCACCGCCGCCTCGGCGTGATAGCCCTGCACGAGGCAGGCCAGCGCGCCGTTGCCGGTGCACTCCTCCTCGATGACCGACTGCAGGTAGACCGGCGCGGCCGGCTCCAGGCCGAGCGCCTGCAGCGCGCGGAACGCGTTCAGGTAGGCGACGATGCCGGCCTTCATGTCGGCGGCGCCGCGGCCGTAGAGCCGGTCGCCCTCGACGCGCGGCCGGAAGGGCGGCGTCGTCCACATCGCCGCGTTGCCCACCGGCACCACGTCGATGTGGCCGTTGAGGATCAGCGAGCGGCCGGTCGCCGTGCGTGGCACGTGCACGCCGACCACGTTCGGGCGGCCGTCGTACGACACGATCGAGGGCGACCAGCCGCGGTGGGACCTGAGCTTCGCCTCGTCGATGTCGAAGCGGTCCACGCGCAGGCCCATCGCCCCGAGCGTGTCGGCCATCCAGCCCTGGGCGCCGGCCTCGTCGCCCAGGAGGGAGGGCAGCGCGACCAGTTCGGACAGCATGCGGACCGTGTCGGCACGGGTGGCGGCGACCGCCGCGGACAGTTCGCGGACGAATCCGGAATCGGTGGCTTCGGGCATCGGGCGGCTCCGGGTCGGGTGCGCCGCTAGACTACCGCACCGATGACCGCGCCCGCCTCCCGCCGTTCCATCGAGCGTCGTGCGGTGCTCACGATGCTCGCCGCCCTGGCCTGCCTGATCCTGCTCGATGCGAGCGGCAAGTGGCTCGGCATGCGCGGCGTGCCGGTCGCCGCCACCACCTGGTCGCGCTATGCCGGTCACCTGCTGGCGGTGCTCGTGCTGTTCCTGCCGACCCACGGGCTGTCGGTGCTGCGCACCGCGCATCCGATGCGCCAGGCGGCCCGGGGCTCGCTGATGGTCGTGATCACGCTCCTGTACTTCGCCGCGCTCAAGCTGATGCCGCTCGCGCAGGCGACCGCCGTGTTCTTCACCACCCCCATCCTGGTGATGCTCTTCGCGGCGGCCTTCCTCGGCGAGCGTCCGACATGGGCCACCTGGGCCGCCGCGCTCGTCGGCTTCGCGGGCGTGCTGGTGGTGGTGCGGCCGGGCACGGCGCTGCCGCTGACCGGCGTGCTGCTCGTGCTGGGCGCGGCCGCCGGCAACGCGGCCTACCAGACGCTGACCCGGGCGCAGGCGCAGGCCGACTCGCCGATGGTGCAGGTGCTCTGGAGCGGTCTGGTGGGCGCGGCGATCATGAGCGTCACCGCGCCGCTGTGGTGGGTGCCGGGCTGGTGGCGCGATCCATCGTTCACGGCGCTGGACATCGCGGTGTTCGCCGCGATCGGGCCGCTGGGGGCGGCCGGTCACCTGCTCCTGGCGCGGGCCTTCCGGCTCGCCCAGGCATCGCGGCTCGCGCCCTGGGCCTACACGCAGATGCTGCTGTCGATCGCGCTCGGCTGGGCCGTCTGGGGCGACGTGCCGGATGCGGTCGCCCTGGTCGGGATGGTGCTGATCGCGGCGGGCCCGCAGCTCGCGCGCCTCGGCCGGCGCGGCCCGGCCGGCTGAACCCGAGCCGGGCCGGTGGGGTGCGGGTGCGGGTGCCTCAGGCGGCGGGCGCCTCGGCGTCGGCGGCGGTCTCGTCGAGATCGCGGATCAGGCCCCAGACGCTGCCCGGCGCGAGGTTCAGCAGGTCGGCGACCGCGTCGATGTCGTCGGGCAGCGCGGCGTTGCCCCAGCCCTGCTGGCTGTGCCGGGCGAGCGCGGTCGCCAGCAGCACGTTGCGCACGCGCGGCACGGTCGACAGGTGATCGTTCGTCAGGTGCTGCAGCAGCTCGGGCAGGCGCCAGGCCCGCATCAGCGCCTGCTCGAGGTCGCACAGCTCGACGTTGAGCACGTCGCGCTGCACCTGCGCCGAGCGCAGCGTCGGGTCGGCGCGCTGGCGGCGGCCCATCTCCAGGGCGAGCAGCGGCGCGTGGCACCACAGCAGCGCTTCGGCGAAGTCGTGCAGCAGTGCCGCCTCGTGGATCACCTCGGCATCGGTGTCCTGGCGATGCATCGCGAAGCCGATCGCGAAGCGCGAGGCGCGGTGCGCCCGGCGCACCAGCTGTTCGATGCCGTCGAGCGCGCCGGGAACCGCGGCGAGCTCGGACTCGACGGTCTTCTGGCCGGAAAACGTGCGGAAGAAGCTGCTGATGCCCATCATCAGCAGGGCGGCGGTCACGGTCTCGGTGTCGGTCACCATCCGCGCCGACCGGTGCCGCGCGACGTGCGACAGCACCTTGAGCGACATCAGCGGGTCCTCGAGCACCACTTCCGCGATCGCCCGGGGCGCGATGTCGTCCTCGTCCTCGCGCATCGCGTCGATGGCGGCGGCGGTGCGCGCGAGCACCGGAATCTCCGCGTTGCCGATCGCCTGGATCCATCCCGACAGGCTGGCGGGTGCACGGGTCAGCATGGTCGTCTCCTGCTATGCGTCCGACTCTATATCGGCCTGTCGGACGCCGGACTGGAGCGAGCCGCCGCGTGTCGGCGCGCGCGCGCCGACGGTCGGCACGCGCGCCGCCGCAGGGCCGCCCGAAGCGGTCGCGGCGCGGATCGCGGACGGCTCTGCCGGCGCTTCGCCGTCCGCGGCGGGCCGCTCGCCGGGCTCAGGCCGGATCGAGCTGCTCGAGCGGCCAGCGCGGCCGGACGTCGAAGCCGCCCGCGCGCGGCGCCTCCCGGCCCGCCTCGCGCAGTGCCCGCAGCCGCAGCGCACCGGCGAACGCGATCATCGCGCCGTTGTCGGTGCAGAGCGCCGGCTCCGGGCAGCAGACCCGCAGCCCGTCGCGCGCGCTCGCCTGCGCCAGGCGTTCGCGCAGCCGCCGGTTGGCGCTGACGCCGCCGGCGATCACCAGCGTGCGCAGTCCGGTCGCGCGCACCGCGGCCAGCGACTTCGCCACCAGCACGTCGACGATCGCCGCCTGCACCTCGGCGGCGAGGTCGGCGCGCGACTGCTCGGTCGGCAGGCCGCGGGCGATCCGGGTGGCCACCGCCGTCTTGAGCCCGGAGAAGCTGAAGTCCAGATCGCCCGAGTGCAGCTTCGGGCGTGGCAGATCGAAGCGCCCGGGCGTGCCGGACTCGGCGAGCCGGGCGATCGCGGGGCCGCCGGGGTAGCCCAGCCCGAGGAGCTTGGCGCTCTTGTCGAAGGCCTCCCCGGCGGCATCGTCGACCGATTCGCCCAGCAGCGCATAGCGCCCGACGCCGTCGACCCGCAGGAGCTGGGTGTGCCCGCCGGACACCAGCAGCGCGACGAAGGGGAAGTCGGGTGCGTCGGCCGACAGCAGCGGCGACAGCAGGTGCCCCTCGAGGTGGTGCACGCCGAGCGTCGGGATGCCGAGCGCGTACCCGAGCGACTGCGCGACGGCCGCGCCCACCAGCAGCGCGCCCGCCAGGCCGGGGCCCTCGGTGTAGGCGATCGCATCGACCGCGGCGAGACCGACGTCGGCCTCCTCCAGTACCCGCCGCGTCAGCGGCAGCAGCCGCCGGATGTGGTCGCGCGAGGCGAGTTCGGGGACCACGCCGCCGTAGCGTTCGTGCATCGCGACCTGCGAGTGCAGCGCCTGCGCGAGCAGGCCGCGCGCGTCGTCGTAGAGCGCGACGCCGGTCTCGTCGCAGGAGGTCTCGATGCCCAGGGTCAGCATCGGCGCAGTGTAGCAAGCCCCTCGGACGCCCCCGTCCGGCGTGGCGCGCTTCTTGCGAGGACCGACGCATGCGGATCCTGGTGGTCAACGACGAGGCGCAGCTCGCCGAGGCGCTTCGCGAGGGGCTGGCCGATGCCGGCTACACGGTCGTGGCGACCGTGCCCGCCGACCTGCGCCTGCCCGAGCGGGTCGCCGAACTGGCGCCCGACCTCATCGTCATCGACGAGGACAGCGCCGGCCGCGACATCCTCGAGCACGTCTGCGTCGCCACCCAGGACGCGCCGCGGGCGATCGTGATGTTCACCCAGGACCGCAGCACCGACCGCATGCAGCGCGCGATCGCCGCCGGCGTGTCCGGCTACGTGGTCGCCGGGCTGGCCGCCGACCGCGTGCAGCCCGTGCTCGACGTCGCGCTCGCCCGGTTCCGCATCGAGCAGGACCTGCGCGCGCAGCTCGCCGAGGCGCGCACCCGACTCGAGGACCGCAAGGTCCTCGATCGGGCCAAGGTGCTGCTGATGTCGCGCCAGGGCCTGAGCGAGGACGACGCCCACCGGCGCATGCGCCGGATCGCGATGGACCGGAACATGAAGCTGGTCGACGTCGCGCGGCGACTCATCGACGCGGCCGATCTGCTCGGATGAGCGCGGCGGCGGTCATGCTGCGTCGCACGAATGCGGTGCGGCCTCCCGGATCCGGGGCGCCAGCGGGCACCGGCGTGGCGCTCGCCGGCGCGGGCTCCGGATCGGCGCCGGCCGGTCAATGCCCGGAGAGGCAGGATCCATGCGGCTCTCCGGAACATCCCGGCGGCGGCGTGCCGCTGGCACGGCTCGTGCATGCGATCACGGCACGGCTAATGGCGGCCGGACTGCAGTCAACGGCGACTGCGAGGGCGACGCAACCGCGTCGGCATCCAACCCTGTCCGGGATCACGCCATGTCAGCCGCTTCCGACTCGCTCGTCGTACCGCTCGTCCAGTCCGTCACCCCGTCGTCGGTCCTCTCCTCCCCGGTCCTCGAGAGCGCGGTCACCGCGCCCGGCCCGGTCCTCGGCGACGATGCCCGTCCCTCCGCTGCGAGCGACCGTCGCCGCTTCGTGCGCACCCTCGCCGCGGCCGGTGCCGCAGGAATCACCGGCATGATCGATCCCGCGATCCGCAACGTCGCCTGGGCCGCCGGCTCCGACGCCCCCGAGAAGAAGGAAGTCAAGATCGGCTTCATCCCGCTGACCGACTGCGCATCGGTCGTGATGGCGGCGGTCAACGAGTTCGACAAGAAGTACGGCGTCAAGATCGTCCCGACCAAGGAGGCCTCCTGGGCCTCGGTGCGCGACAAGCTGGTCAACGGCGACATCGACTTCGCCCACGTGCTGTACGGCCTCGTCTACGGCGTGCAGCTCGGCATCGGCGGTCCGAAGAAGGACATGGCGATGCTGATGAACCTGAACCACAACGGCCAGGCGATCACGCTGTCGAAGAAGCTCGCCGACAAGGGCGCCGTCGACGGCCCCTCGCTCGCCAAGCTGATGCAGACCGACAAGCGCGAGTACGTCGGCGCGCAGACCTTCCCGACGGGCACCCACGCGATGTGGCTGTACTACTGGCTGGGCGCGCACGGCATCAATCCGCTGCGCGACATGAAGGTCATCACCGTGCCGCCGCCGCAGATGGTCGCCAACATGCGCGTCGGCAACATGGACATGTACTGCGTCGGCGAGCCCTGGAACCACCGCGCGATCGCCGACGGCATCGGCGTGACCGGCATCACCACGCAGGACATCTGGAAGGACCATCCGGAGAAGGTGCTCGGCACGACGGCCGACTTCGTCAAGCAGAACCCGAACACCTGCCGCGCGGTCACCACCGCGGTGCTCGAGGCCGGCCGCTGGATCGACGCCGGCCTGCAGAACAAGAACAAGATGGCCGACGTCATCTCGCAGCAGGCCTACGTGAACACGTCGCGCGACGTGATCATCGACCGCATCCTGGGGCGCTACCAGAACGGCATGGGCAAGACCTGGGACGACGCCAACCACATGAAGTTCTTCAACGACGGCGCGGTCAACTACCCGTACCTGTCGGACGGCATGTGGTTCCTGACCCAGCATCGGCGCTGGGGCCTGCTCAAGAGCGATCCGGACTACCTCGCGGTCGCCAAGCAGGTGAACCAGACGGCGATCTTCAAGGACGCGGCCGCGCAGCTCAAGGTCACCGTGCCCAAGAGCGACCTGCGCAGCTCGAAGTTCCTCGACGGCGTGACCTGGGACGGATCGGCGCCTGCGAAGTACGCCGAGTCCTTCAAGATCCGCTCCGCCTGAGCGACCGCGGATAGGCCTACTGCGCGTCCCGATCCGGCGCCTGCGGTGCTCGCCGTACATCACGTACGGCTGCGCTCCTCGACGCCGGCTCGGGCCTGCTCGCTACGGCCTCTCCGCGATCGCTCGGGTCGCGGCACACGTTTGCCCGGATTCTCGTCTTCATCGGAGGCAGCCATGAGTGCTCTCGCTTCTCCCGTTCCCGTTCCTTCGTCGGCCGATGGCGCGGACGCGGCCGTGCCGGCCGCGGGTGTCGCTGCGGCGATCCCGGCCATCCCGACCGACGCGCCGGCGTCGCCGGTCGTGTCCGCCTCGGTGCGCCGCCGTGCGCGCAACGAGCTGCTCGCGAAGCTGTTCGCGCCGGTGCTCGGCATCGCGCTGCTGCTGCTGGTGTGGCAGCTGATCGCCAAGGGCAACGCATCGATCCCGGGCCCCGGCCCGACCTGGCAGGCCGCGGTCACCGCGTTCTCCGACCCGTTCTACCAGAACGGACCGAACGACCAGGGCATCGGCTTCAAGATCGTCGCCTCGCTCGGGCGCGTGGCGACGGGCTTCGGCCTGGCGGCGCTGGTCGGCATCCCGCTCGGCTTCCTGATCGGGCGCTGGTCGTTCCTGAACCGGATGACCTCGCCGGTGATCTCGCTGCTGCGTCCGGTCTCGCCGCTCGCCTGGCTGCCGATCGGACTGCTGGTCTTCAAGGGCGCGCATGCCGCGGCCATCTGGACGATCTTCATCTCGTCGATCTGGCCGATGCTGATCAACACCGCCGTCGGCGTGCAGCGCGTCCCGGCCGACTACATGAACGTCGCCCGGGTGCTCAACCTGTCGGAGTGGAAGATCTTCACGAAGATCCTGTTCCCCGCGGTGCTGCCCTACCTGATGACCGGCGTGCGCCTGTCGATCGGCACCGCGTGGCTGGTGATCGTCGCCGCCGAGATGCTGACCGGCGGCGTGGGCATCGGCTTCTGGGTCTGGGACGAGTGGAACAACCTGAAGGTCGAGAACATCCTGTTGGCGATCATCGTGATCGGGGTGGTCGGCCTGTTGCTCGAGGCGGCGCTGATGGCGCTCGCCCGGCGCTTCGCGTACGAGTGAGGGGACGCACCATGATCGGTGAACTGAAGACGGATCCGCAGGGCGATGCCCGCGGTGCATTCGAGGCCAACTACCTGGTGGTCGAGCGAGCGGGCGTCGTGTTCGACACCAAGAACGGGCCGTTCGTCGCGCTGCGCGACATCGACCTGAAGGTCTCGAAGGGCGAGTTCGTGACGCTGATCGGCCACTCGGGCTGCGGCAAGTCGACGCTGCTCAACCTCGTGGCGGGCCTGAACGCGCCCACCAGCGGCCACCTGCTGTGCGCGAACCGCGAGATCAAGGGCCCCGGGCCGGAGCGTGCCGTGGTGTTCCAGAACCACTCGCTGCTGCCCTGGATGAGCTGCCTCGAGAACGTCCTGCTGGCGGTGGAGCGGGTGTTCGGCGCGGAAGAGTCGAAGAAGCAGCTGCAGGCGCGCGCCCGCGCGGCGCTCGAGCTGGTCGGCCTGTCGCACGCGGTCGACAAGCGGCCCCAGGAGATCTCCGGCGGCATGAAGCAGCGCGTGGGCATCGCGCGCGCGCTGGCGATGGAGCCGCGCGTGCTGCTGATGGACGAGCCGTTCGGTGCGCTCGACGCGCTGACCCGCGCGCATCTGCAGGACGAGCTGCTCAAGATCATCGCCACCACCGGCAGCACGGTGGTGATGGTCACGCACGACGTCGACGAGGCGGTGCTGCTGTCGGACCGCATCGTGATGATGACCAACGGTCCGGCCGCGACCATCGGCGAGATCGTCGACGTCGACCTGCCGCGTCCGCGCGACCGCGTCGCCCTCGCGCAGGATGCGCGCTACATGCGGCTGCGCACCCGCGTGCTCGAGTTCCTCTACCGGCGCCACGCGCGGGTCGAGCTGACGGTGGCCTGACATGGGCACGCAGAAGCTGGTGCTGATCGGCAACGGCATGGCCGGCGTGCGCACGATCGAGGAACTGCTCGCGCTCGCGCCCGAGCGCTACGAGATCACCGTGTTCGGCGCCGAGCCGCATCCGAACTACAACCGCATCCTGCTGAGCCCGGTGCTGGCCGGCGAGCAGCGGCTCGAGGACATCGTCCTCAACGACCGCGAGTGGTACGCGACGCACGGCATCGCGCTGCACCTCGGCTGCCGCGTGGTCGACGTCGACCGTCGCCGCAGGGTCGTGCTCGCCGAGGGGCCGCAGGGCCCGATCGAGGCGCCGTACGATCGGCTGATCCTCGCCACCGGCTCGCAGCCCTTCATGCTCCCGGTGCCGGGGGTCGACCTGCCCGGCGTCCTGGCCTATCGCGACATCGCCGACACCGACGCGATGATCGCGGCGGCCGCGCGGTATCGCGAGGCGGTGGTCATCGGCGGCGGCCTGCTCGGCCTGGAGGCCGCCAACGGACTGCGGGCGCGCGGCATGGACGTGACCGTCGTCCACATCATGCCGACGCTGATGGAACGCCAGCTCGACGCCGAGGCGGCCGCGCTGCTGCGCGGCGCGCTCGAGCAGCGCGGCCTGAAGTTCGCGCTCGCCGCGAAGACCGAGGCGCTGCTCGCGGGCGACGACGGCCGCGTGGCGGGCGTCGCGCTCGCCGACGGCCGCACGCTGCCCGCGCAGCTCGTCGTGATGGCGGTGGGAATCCGACCCGAGACCACGCTCGCGCAGAAGATCGGCCTGCACTGCAACCGCGGCGTGGTGGTCGACGACACCATGCAGACCTACGATCCGCGGATCTACGCGGTCGGCGAATGCGCCAACCACCGCGGCATCGCCTACGGCCTGGTCGCGCCGCTGTTCGAGATGGCCAAGGTCTGCGCGAACCATCTCGCGCACTTCGGCATCGGCCGCTATACCGGGTCGGTCACCTCGACCAAGCTCAAGGTCACCGGCATCGACCTGTTCTCCGCGGGCGACTTCGTCGGCGGCGAGGGGACCGAGTGCATCACGCTGTCGGACCCGATCGCCGGCGTGTACAAGAAGCTGGTCATCAAGGACGAGAAGCTGGTGGGTGCCTGCCTGTACGGCGACACCGCCGACGGCGGCTGGTACTTCAAGCTGCTGCGCGAAGGCCGCTCCGTCGCCGACGTCCGGGACCGTCTGATGTTCGGCGAGACGAACCTCGGCGACACCGGGCACCAGGGCCAGAACAAGGCGTTCGCGATGCCCGACGCCGCCGAGGTCTGCGGCTGCAACGGCGTGTGCAAGGGCACCATCGTCGAGGCGATCAAGACGAAAGGTCTGTTCACCCTCGAGGAGGTGCGCAAGTCCACCAAGGCGTCGGCGTCCTGCGGGTCGTGCACCGGGCTGGTCGAGCAGATCCTGATGAACGCGCTGGGCTCCGACTATTCGGCCGCCCCGAAGAAGAAGGCGATCTGCGGCTGTACCGAACTCGGTCACGACGAGGTCCGTCGCGCGATCCGCACGCCCGCGGCCGACGGCACCCGGCTGCTGACGCTCGCCGACACGATGGCCGCGCTCGAGTGGCGCACCCCCGACGGCTGCGCCACCTGCCGGCCGGCGCTCAACTACTACCTGATCAGCACCTGGCCGCGCGAGGCGCGCGACGATCCGCGCGCCCGATTCGTCAACGAGCGGATGCACGCGAACATCCAGAAGGACGGCACCTATTCGGTGATTCCGCGGATGTGGGGCGGCGAGACCAGCGCCTCCGAACTGCGGCGCATCGCCGACGTGGTCGACCGGTATGCGATCCCGACGGTCAAGGTGACCGGCGGTCAGCGGATCGACCTGCTCGGCGTCAAGGGCGAGGACCTGCCGGCGGTCTGGAAGGCGCTCGACATGCCCTCGGGCCATGCGTACGCGAAGGGCCTGCGCACCGTGAAGACCTGCGTCGGCTCCGAGTGGTGCCGCTTCGGCACCCAGGACTCGACGCTGATGGGCAAGCAGCTCGAGCGCGACCTGTGGCGGATGTACGCGCCGCACAAGGTCAAGCTGGCGGTGTCGGGCTGCCCGCGCAACTGCGCGGAGGCGGGCATCAAGGATGTCGGCGTGATCGGCGTCGATTCGGGGTGGGAGCTGTACGTCGCCGGCAACGGCGGCATCCGCACCGAGGTCGCCGAGTTCCTGGTCAAGGTGACGACGCACGAGGAGGTGCTGGAGTACGCGGGCGCGTTCCTCCAGCTCTACCGCGAGGAGGGCTGGTACCTCGAACGGACCGTGCACTACGTCAAGCGCGTCGGGCTCGACGCGGTGAAGAAGCGGATCCTCGACGACGCGGCGGGGCGCCGCGCGCTGCACGAGCGTCTGCAGTGGTCGCTCGCCGAGGAGCCGGACCCCTGGCACGACCGGGCGCGCGCGGGCGTCGACGAGCGGCAGTTCGCGCCGCTGTCGATCGCATGAGGGCGACGGTGGACACCCGGGAGGCGGTGGCGATGGACCACGACGAGCACGGCCGGCTGCAGCCGGCGCCCAGGACCGTACCGATCGCGGCGGCCGCAGCGTCGGACGCGGGCCTCGACTGGCTCGACGTCTGCGCCGTCGACGACGTGCCGCTGCAGGGCGCGCGCGTGCTCAAGCGCCCGCGGGGCGGCGACGTGGCACTGTTCCGCAGCGCCGCGGGCGCCGTGTTCGCGCTGCTCGACCGCTGTCCGCACAAGGGCGGGCCGCTGTCGCAGGGCATCGTCTTCGGCGAGCGCGTCGCCTGCCCGCTGCACAACTGGAGCATCGGGCTGGCCGACGGCCAGGCGGCGGCCCCCGATGTCGGCTGCGCCCGGCCGTTCGCGGTCCGTGTCGCCGACGGGCGCGTGTGGATGGACGCGGTCCAGCTGCGCGCCGCCGACTGACCGGCGCCGCCTCGCCACCGATGGACGCCGCGCCCGCCGCCGACGAGGTCCGCTCGACCTGCCCGTACTGCGGCGTCGGCTGCGGCACGATCGTGCGCACCGAGGGGGCGGGCGAGGCCCGGCGCGTGGTCGACGTCCGCGGCGACCCCGCGCATCCGGCCAACTTCGGGCGACTCTGCACGAAGGGCGCGACGCTGGCGAAGACGCAGCGCGTCGAGCTCGTCAGGCCCGGGCGGCTCCTGGTGCCGACGCTGCGCACCGGGCGCGCCGCGCCGCGCGCGCGCCTGGGCTGGGACGATGCGCTCGACCACGCGGCGGACCGCTTCGCCGACTGCATCGCGCGCCACGGTCCGGATTCGGTGGCGTTCTACGTCTCGGGTCAGCTCCTGACCGAGGACTACTACGTCTTCAACAAGCTCGCCCGTGCGGTGGCGGGCACCAACAACATCGATTCCAACTCCCGGCTGTGCATGTCGTCGGCAGTCGCCGGCTACCGGCGCACGCTCGGCGCCGATGCGCCGCCGGCCTGCTACGAGGACCTGGATCTCGCCGGCTGCCTGTTCATCGCCGGCTCCAATGCGGCCTGGGCCCATCCGGTGCTGATGCGGCGCATCGAGGACGCGAGGCGTGCGCGGCCCGAGATGAAGATCGTGGTCGTCGATCCGCGCCGCACCGACACCGCCGAGCTCGCGGACCTGCACCTGCCGATCCTGCCGGGGACCGACGTCGCGCTGTGCCACGCGATGCTGCACGCGATGCTGTGGGAGGGCTGGGTCGACCGGGCGTACGTCGACGCGCATACCGAGGGCTTCGACGCGCTGCGCGCCGTGGTGCGCGACTGCACGCCCGCCTGGGCGGCCGAGGTCTGCGGGGTGCCGGCCGAGTCGATCGTCACCGCCGCCCGCTGGTTCGCCACCGCGGGTCCCACGCTGTCCCTGTACTGCCAGGGGCTCAACCAGTCGACCTCCGGCACCGCGAAGAACGCGGCGCTGATCGGGCTGCACCTGGCGACCGGTCAGATCGGCCGCCCCGGCGCGGGGCCGCTCTCCCTGACCGGACAGCCGAACGCCATGGGCGGGCGCGAGACCGGGACGATGGCCAACCTGCTGCCCGGCCATCGCGATCCGTCCGACGCGCACGACCGCGCCGAGATGGCGCGTCGCTGGGGCGTGGCCGAACTGCCCGCGACGCCCGGACTGACCGCGGTCGAGCTCTTCGAGGCGATCGGCGCCGGGCGCGTGCGCTGCGTGTGGATCGCCTGCACGAATCCCGTCCAGTCGCTGCCCGATTCCGAGGCGGTGCGCACCGCGCTCGCGGCCGCCGAGTTCGTCGTGCTCCAGGAGGCCTATTCGGGCACCGCCACCGAGCCGTTCGCGGACCTGCTGCTGCCGGCGTCCACCTGGCCCGAGAAGTCCGGGACGGTGACCAACTCCGAGCGACGCGTCTCGCGCGTGCGGGCAGCGCTCCCGCCGCCCGGCGAGGCCCGGGCCGACTGGGCGATCGCCGCCGACTTCGCGCGCCGCCTGCAGGCCCGTCTGCCCGGCCGCGGCGAGGCCCGCTTCGACTGGGACGGCCCGGGCGCGGTGTGGGACGAGTGGCGCGCACTGACCGCGGGCCGCGATCTCGACCTGAGCGGCCTGTCGTGGGACGTGCTCGAGCGCGACGGGCCGCAGCAGTGGCCGTATCCGGAGGGCGCGGGCGCGGGCCGTGCGCGGCTCTACGAGGACGGGCGCTTCGCGACCGCGAGCGGGCGCGCGCGGTTCGCCGCCGACCCGTGGCGGGCGGTCGCCGAGCCGCCGGATGCGCGGCGGCCGCTGCGGCTGCTGACCGGGCGCACCCGCGATGCCTGGCACGGCGGCAGCCGGACCGGGCTCGTGCCGCAGCTCTTCGCCCACGATCCCGAGCCGTCGCTGCAGCTCGCGCCGGTCGAACTCGAGCGACGCGGGCTGGTCGAGGGCGAACTCGTCGAGGTCGAGAGCCGCCGGGGCGCGCTGACGCTGCCCGTCCGGGCGAGCGGCACGCTGCGGGCCGGCCAGGCCTTCGTGTCGATGCACTGGGGGCCGGAATGGCTGCGCGGCGGGGTGAACGGGCTCACCCTCGGCGCGATCGACCCGGTCTCGAAGCAGCCCGAGCTCAAGCATGCGGCCGTGTCGGTCCGGCGCGCCGCGCTGCCGTACCGGCTGACGGCGGTCGGGCGCGTCGCGCCGCATCGGCACGCCGAAGTGCGCGAGGCGCTGCGCGCGTGCTTCGGCGACTCGGGTCACGCGAGCTGCGTGCCGTTCGGTCGCGACGACGCCGGCTGGGCGCTGCGGCTCGCGTCGGCCAGCCCCTTCGGCGATCTGCTGCCCTGCAGCATCGCCGCCGCGTTCGGCTTCGATCCGGGGGCCCTCCTGCGCTACGAGGACCGCCGCTTCGGGCGCCTGCGCTGGCTCGGTGCCGCCGACGGCCGACTCGCGTTCGCGCTCGCGGCCGGCGCAGGCGGCGAGGCGGAGGAGCCCGAGGCGTCGCGCCTGCGGTCCACCGTCGTCGACGCGACGCCCCTGCGCTCGCTCGCCGCGCTGCTCGACCCGTCGGCTGCCGACGCGCTGCCGCGTGCAAGAACGGTCTGCAGCTGTGTCGGGGTGACCGATCGCCAGATCCTCGAGTTCGTCGCACGCACGGGCGACCGACGCCTCGACGCGGTGCAGTCTGCACTTTCATGCGGCACCGGCTGCGGATCCTGCCGGGTCGAGGTCGCGCGACTGCTCGCCGGGGCGCCCGCCACGCCGGCCGCGGCCGCGTGAGCGGTCCGCTGCGCCCGACGATCGTGCGGATCGCGACGTCCAGGACACCCGGCACGGCCCTTGCAATACGCAGGGCTGAACCCGGAGTGCTCATGGATGCCCAGCCCTTCATCAAGGAGATCGGTCGCGGACGCGAGAGCGCGCGCGGACTGACCTATGACAGCGCAGTGACGATGTTCGACTCGATGTTCGGCGGAGGGTTCGCCGACGTCGAGCTCGGCGCGATCCTGATCGCGCTGCGGATGAAGGGCGAGAGCCTCGACGAGATCCGCGCCGGCGTCGACGTGCTCGAGCCGCTGATCGCCCGTGTGCCGGTCGACCCGGGACGGCCCGTGGTGTCGATCCCCAGCTACAACGGCGCGCGCAACACCGCGAACCTCGTGCCGCTGCTGGCCTGCCTGCTGGCCGATGCCGGCGTGCAGGTGGTGGTGCACGGCGTGACGAGCGACCCGCGCCGCACCACCACCGCCGAGATCATGCAGGCGATGGGCCTGGGGTCCGCCGGAGGCACGCACTCGGCCGAGGCAGCCATCGCCCGCGGCGATCCGGCCTTCCTGCCGGTCGCGACCCTGTCCTCGCGGCTGGCGGCGCTGCTCGAGCTGCGCTGGCAGCTCGGCGTGCGGAACGTCGGCCACACCCTCGCGAAGCTGCTGACCCCGACCACCTCCGCCGCCTGCGTGCGTCTGACGGCGTTCACCCATCCCGAGTTCGCGATCCTGCAGCATGCCTA
>RPRK01000108.1 GCA_003818495.1 Burkholderiales bacterium | reverse complement strand
GGGGTAGGACTTGAGCCAGAAGCGATCCATGTGTCTTCCTCCAGGAGCGCGCGATCTGGGCCGCGCGGGGGCGATCATAGCCCGGCCCGGCCCCCGCGCGCGCCGGGCGGTGGGCCCGGGCGCGGGGCGCCCGCCTCGCGCCGGTCCCGCTTCAGGCCACGGTCGCGGCGTCGACCCCGTCGCGGCCGGATCCAGCGGCGGCGTCACCCCGGTCGTCGCCGGATCCAGCGGCGGCGGCGTCCCCGTCGCGGCCGGACTCGCCGGCGGCAGGAACTGCGGCGGCCGCGGCGCACAGCCCCGCGATGGTCTCGACGACCGTCCTGACCTTGAACGGCTTGAGCAGCACCCGCCTCACGCCGAGCCCTCGCAGCCGGGCAGCGGTGGCCGCATCGCAGCTCGCCGCGGAGACCGCAACCAGCGCATCGTCGGCCCCGCGGAGCGCGCCGGCGCGAAGCCGCTCGAGCAGCCCGATCGCGTCCGGCGCATCGTCGAGCGACAGCACCACGACATCGAAGCGTTCCGCGCGCATGACGCGCTCGGCACTGGCGACGCTCGCGACCGCTTGCACATCGCCGCGCTGGAGTTCGCGCGCCACGCCGGCGACCACGCCGCGCAGCACCGCGTGCGGCTCGACCAGCAGCATCCGGGTTGCACGAAGCGCGCCCATCACGCCGGCTCCGTGCGGCGCTCCAGCTCGTCCTGCACGAGCGTGCGCAGCGACCGCAGGATCGCGATGTCGGTGGCGTCGAAGCGCCGCGGGACCACGTCGAGCACGCACAGCGTGCCGATGCGCTGCCCGTGACTCTGAAGCGGCGCGCCCGCGTAGAAGCGCAGCCCAGGCCCGCCCGTCACCAGCGGGTTGTCGGCGAAGCGCGGATCGAGCGTCGCGTCCTCCACCACCAGCACCTCCGGCTGCAGGATCGCGTGCGAGCAGAAGGCGACGTCACGGGGCACTTCGCAGACATCGAGGCCGACGAACGACTTGAACCAGTTGCGCTCGGCGTCGACCAGGCTGAGCACCGCGATCGGTGCGTCGAACTCCTCGGCGGCGAACTGGATGACCCGATCGAAGCGCTCCTCGGGCGGCGTGTCGAGGATCAGCAGTTCACGGAGCGCCTCGAGGCGCTCGGCTTCGTTCTCGGGGATCGGCGCGGCGGGCATCTCGGCTCCGGTGGACGTCGCGGGCGACAGTCGGAAGAGCCTAGCCGTGGGGCCGCGGGCGATGCCAACCCGACACGCCCGACGGCACGCGGGCAGGCCGCGACCGGTCGGGCCGCCGCGCCCGCGGACCCGCGCTGGCCGCTTGCGACCGCTCGCGCGGCGCGGTGCGCCGAGCGCGCGGCGGGTCTACGGACGCGTCGCGACGCGAGCGACCTTCAGGTCCGCGGACGCGCCCTCGCCGCCAGACGCCGGAACAGCCAGCCGCGCGCCGGCTCGACGCCGGTCCGCACGAACTCGATCGGGCTCGGATCGAGCAGGAAGCGCCGCTGCAGGGCCTCCACGCCCGGCGCGCCGGCGAACAGCACGCGATCGCCCGGCGCGAGGACCGTGCTCTCGGGGGGCAGCGCGATCGACGCGCCGCGGCCGGATTCCGGCAGGCCGGTGCCGGCGCGATCGAGGACCCCGGCGCCGGGCGCCTCCACCGCCCGCGCGCGCGAGCCGGGCGGCAGCCAGCGCTGCGGTCGCCCGGTGTCCGTCGGACGGCCCGACGGCGCGGCGCGGGAGAGCATCAGCGGCACGGCAGCCAGGCGCACGGCGGGATCCCTCGGATCGAGCAGCAGCTCTCCGACCCGAAGCGGCGTGCCGCCCTCCGAGAGCGCCTGCCGGATGCCGGGCTGCGCGGGGTCGCAGTCGAAGGTCCAGACGCCGGGCACCCGGGCCCCGAACGCCGCGTCGAGACGGTCGCAGGCCTCGCGGGCGAGCACCCCGCCATCGCGACGGGCGAGCTCCAGGAACCGCTCCAGCAGCGGCGTCGTCAGCGACTGGAGGACTTCGTGAAGCATCAGGTCGGACTGCACGAAGGTCAGGGTCGGCTCGGCCGCTTCGATCAGCGCCTGGTTGTACGCCTTGTTGCGCCGGACGATGACCGCGGCCGCCGGATTCGCGCGGCGCGCCATCTTGACGACCGCGAGGTTCACGGTATCGCTGTCGGTGCCGGCGATCACGCCCACCGCGCGCTCGATGCCCGCAGCGCGCAACCCGTCTTCGGTGCCGCCGCGGGCGTGCACCCGGTCCTCGGCCTCGTCGGGGGGCACGAAGTGCGGATCGAACGCCTGCCAGGACTGGCCCGATGCACCGAGTGCCGCGGCGAGCGGCCGCCCGAAGCGGCCGTAGCCCGCCAGCACCCAGTGGCCGCGCGGCAGCCGCAGCGGCTCCGGACGGTCGGCACCGGGCGCGCAGGTCAGCCATTCCTCGAGCTGCAGGACCGCGGGCGCGGCGAAGTCCAGACCGACGTTGAGCGCGAACGTGTGGAACGGGTTGATCACGTGCACGCCGCCGAACTCGGCGAGGTTGGCGTGCATGACCGGATCGACGACCCGGGCGATCACCTGCGTGTTCGGGTCGAGCACGCGGGTGCCGATCGCGATCGTCTGGTTGGCCTCGTCGTCGCCGGTCATCGCGAGCACCGCGCGGCACTCGGCCTTGGCGATGCCCGCGTCGCGCAGGACTTCCGGACGGCGGGCATCGGCCACCAGCACCAGCGGCGCGACGCTGAACGGCTGCACCGCGATCGACGCGACCCGTGTCGGGTCGGACTCCACGATCACCAGACGCACCCGCAGGTCGTCGAGCGCACGCGCGATCTCGGTCCCGCTGCGGCCGTAGCCGCAGATCACGCAGTACGGCTCGCGCAGCCGCGCCACGCGCCGCAGGAACAGGCTGCGCGAGGCGGCCGCGCGGAAGGTCGGATCCTGCGACAGCGCGAACACCGAGCCGAGCGTGTAGGCCCAGCCGATGACCGAGAGGTAGATCGCGACGGTGACCCACAGCCGCTGCGCGTCGGTGAACGGGTACGGGATCTCGCCGAAACCGATCGTGGTCGCGGTGTAGCTCATTACGTACAGCGCGTGGAAGTAGCCCATCCGCCACGGCCTGCCGTCGCCGTCGACACCCGGGATCGCGACCAGCCCGGCGACCGACACCGCGTAGACGACCAGCAGCGTGATCAGCGGCACCCGCAGGCGGCGCAGCACCAGGAACAGGACGTCGCCCATGGACTCGTCTCGCGGCGCGCGCGCGGTGCGCCGGTCAGCGGCTCGCGCGGAGGGTCTCGCCGATCAGCAGCGTGACCGAGATCAGGTTGGCCAGCAGCGCGCCCCCCGACAGGGACACGATCGTCGACATCGTGGCCGGCGTCATCGCGTTCTGTGCGACGTACGCGTCCCAGGTCCAGACCAGCGCCGCCGCGAGCAGCTGCAGGCAGGCGGCGAGGCCGGTCGCGAGGTGGGTGGCGCCGATGTGCGTGCGGTCGCCGAACTTGAGCACCAGCGCGACCAGGTTGACCGCCACCGCCGCGAACAGCTCGCCCGGGTGATGCAGATCGATGCGCTCGATGTCACCGATGAAGAAGCCGAAGTTCAGGGTGCAGGCGAGGATGATGAAGAAGCCGAAGACGACCTTCTCGAGGTTCATGGCGCGAGGGCCGCTGCGGGCCGTGTGGGAGCGTCGTCCCATGATCGCACGCCGGCTGCGGCCGGTGCGCCGGCCGGTCCGCTCGCCCGCCCGGGAAGGCCGTGCTTCAATGCGGACTGGCGGAACGGGGGCGGTGCGGCGCGCATGCAGGGAATCGAGGGGGTGTTCGGCATCGCGGCGATGATCGGGATCGCCTGGGTGCTGTCGGAGCGGCGCACCGGCATCGTCTGGCGACCGGTCTGGTCCGGCCTGCTGCTGGCCGTCGTGATCCTCGCCGCGATCCGCTGGCTGCCCGGCGCGCAGGGTCTGCTCGAGGCCATGAACGGCGTGCTGGATGCCCTGCAGGCCGCCACCGGGACCGGCACCGCCTTCGTGTTCGGCTATCTGGGCGGTGCGCCCCTGCCCTTCGAGCCGACGCGCCCGGGCGCCGCCTTCGTGCTCGCCACCCAGGTCCTGCCGCTGGTGCTGGTCGTCTCGGCCCTGTCCGCGCTGCTGTTCCACTGGGGCGTGCTGAGCGCGGTGGTGCGCGCGTTCGCCTGGGTGCTGGTCCGCACGCTCGGCGTGGGCGGTGCGGTCGGCGTGTCGGCCGCCGCGAACGCCTTCGTCGGCATGGTCGAGGGCCCTCTGGTGATCCGGCCCTGGCTGGCACGGATGAGCCGGGGCGAGCTGTTCATCGTGATGAACTGCGGCATGGCGACGATCGCGGGCACGGTGCTGGTGCTGTACGCCGCGATGCTGCGCCCGATCCTGCCCGATGCGCTCGGGCACCTGCTCGCCGCGTCGGTCGCCGCGATCCCGGTCGCCATCGCGGTCGCGGCCGTCATGGTGCCCTCGGACACGCCGCCCGACCGCAGCCCGGTCGTGCTCGGCCGCGAGGACTCGAGCGCGCTCGCCGCGATCACCCGCGGCACGATGGAGGGCGTGCAGCTGCTGATCAACATCGTCGCGATGCTGGTGGTGTTCGTCGCCCTGGTGGCGCTCGTCAACGCGGCGCTCGGGCTGCTGCCCGCGATCGGCGGTGCGCCGGTGTCGGCCGAGCGCCTGCTCGGCCTGGCGTTCGCACCGCTCGCGTGGCTCGTCGGCGTGCCATGGTCGGAGGCCGGCGTCGCCGGCCAGCTGCTCGGCAAGAAGACGGTGCTGAACGAGTTCGTCGCCTATGCCGAACTCGCCGCGCTGCCCCCCGAGGCGCTGTCGGCGCGCTCGCGGCTGCTGATGACCTATGCGCTCGCCGGCTTCGCCAACTTCGGCAGTCTCGGGATCATGGTCGGCGGGCTCGCGCCGCTGCTGCCCTCGGAGCGGCGGGCCGATCTCGCGCGGCTGGCGGCCCGCTCGCTGCCGGCCGGCCTGCTGTCGACCTGCATCACCGCGGCGCTGGTCGGCCTGCTCGCCTGAAGGCGCCCGCACGGTGGACCGCTTCAAGCAGATCGAGACCTTCGTGGCGGTGGCGGCCCGCGGCAGCCTGTCGGCCGCCGCGCAGCTCGAGGGTGTCGCGCCCGCGGTGATCGGCCGCCGGCTCGACGGCCTGGAGGAGCGCCTGGGCGTCAAGCTGATGGTGCGCACCACCCGTCGCATCACCCTGACGTTCGAGGGCAGCGCGTTCCTCGAGGACTGCCAGCGCATCCTCAACGACTATCACAACGCCGAAGCCTCGGTGTCGGCCGGCGGCGTCAAGGCCAGCGGCCACGTGCGGGTCAGCGCGCCGGCAGGCTTCGGGCGGCGCCACGTCGCCCCGCTGGTGCCCGACTTCCTGGTCGCCCACCCCGACGTGACCGTGTCGCTGGACCTGTCCGACCGGCTGGTGGACATCGTCAACGAAGGCATCGACGTGGCGGTCCGCATCGGCCAGCTCGACGACTCGAGCCTGGTCGGCGTTCGCCTCGCCGGAAACGAGCGCGTGGTCGTCGCGAGTCCGTCGTACCTTGCCGCGCACGGCACGCCGGTGCATCCGGACGACCTGCAGCGGCACGCCTGCCTGACGTTCGGCACGCGCGGCAGTCAGTCGCGGGGCTGGCTGTTCACCGTGGACGACACGGTGGTACCGGTGCGCGTCGGCGGGCCGCTCGAATGCAACGACGGTGCCGTCCTGCATGCCTGGGCGCTGGCCGGCCACGGGCTCGCATGGCGATCGATGTGGGAAGTCGCCGACGAGATCGCATCGGGGCGGCTCGTGACCGTGCTCGACGCGTTCCGTGCGCCCGACAACGCGATCCACGCGGTGTTCCCTCAGCGTCGGCACCTGCCGCTGCGGGTGCGCATGTTCATCGATCACCTCAAGCACACCTACGGCAACCCGTCGTACTGGTCGGGACCCGACCGGGTCTCTTGAAGGTCGGCCGACCTCGGGCGAGGCGCGGCCGTTGTCGGCACGCCACGGGCACCCCCCTTGCCTACCCACCAGTCGACCTGAGCCATTCCGGCTCGCTCCGCCCAAGAGACCCCGATGACCCGAAACGTTGCCGAGACCCGGGACGCCCCGTCCGCATTCGCCGAAAGCCGTCCCGTCCCCCCCTATTCGGATCGCGCCGGGCGCCGTGCCCAGACGCGGGAACCGTCGACGTACCGCGCGGCCGCGGGTGCGGGCAGCCTCGTCTCGGATCAGGTACGCCGGCCGCTGATCGTGCACTGCCATCTGCGCTGGGACTTCGTGTGGCAGCGCCCGCAGCAGCTCTTCTCCAGGCTCGCCGCGCAGCATCCCGTCCTGTTCGTCGAAGACCCGGTCCACGAAGCCGTGGCGCAGGCGTCGCTGCGGGTGACCGAACCGCATCCGAACGTGGTGCGTGTCGTGCCGGTGCTGCCCGAGGCCCATCCGCGCGACGTCGACGCCCAGTGCGCCAGCGTCGTGCCGCTGCTGGATGCCGCACTCGCGGCCCATCCGCGACTCGCAGGCCGCTTCGGTGGCGCCGTGCAGTGGTTCTACTCGCCGATGACCGCACCGGTCTTCCTCGGCGAATTCGGCACGATCGGCGCGGTCTACGACTGCATGGACGAACTCGCGAGCTTCCGGTTCGCGCCGGCCGACATCGTCGCCCGGGAACGCATCCTCCTCGCCGAGGCCAGGGTGGTCTTCACCGGCGGCCTGCAGCTGTTCGACGCGAAGGCCCCGCTGCACGCCAACGTCCACTGCTTCGGCTGCGGCGTGGACGTGGCGCACTACGCGCAGGCGCGCGATGCCGCGACCGCGGTGCCGGCCGAGGTGGCCGCGCTGCCGGGACCGGTGCTCGGCTACTTCGGCGTCATCGACGAGCGCATCGACTACGAACTGCTCGAGCGGCTCGCGCTCGCCTTCCCGCAGGGGTCGATCGCGATGGTCGGCCCGTTCGCGAAGGTCGATCCGGCTTCGCTGCCCGACCTGCCGAACCTGCACTGGCTCGGCCAGCGCGACTACTCGGAGCTGCCCGCGCTGGTGAAGGGGTTCGACGTCTGCCTGATGCCGTTCGCGCTCAACGAGGCGACCCGCTTCATCAATCCCACGAAGACGCTGGAATACATGGCGGCCGGCAAGCCCATCGTGTCGACGGCGGTGCCCGACGTGCTGCGACAGTTCGTGCCGATCGTCGAGGTCGCGCACGATCACGACGCGTTCATCGACGCGACGCTGCGCGCCGTGCGCGCGCCGTGCCTGGAACTGCTCGACAAGGGCGTCGAGCGCGCCCAGCGCGCGACCTGGGAGGCCATCGTGGCGGCGATGCGCGGCCACCTGATCGAGGCCTTCCGGCCCGCGCGCAGCGCATCGCTGCCGGGCGGCTTCGTCGGCGCCACCGCGCTCGCGCTCGGCGGGGAATGACACGATGCCCATGACACCCTCGATCGACGTGGCGGTGGTCGGCGCCGGCTTCTCGGGAGCGGTCGTGGCCGAGCGGCTCGCCGATCACGGCCTCCAGGTCCTCGTGCTCGATCGCCGGCCGCACATCGGCGGCAATGCGCACGACCGGCCCGATGCGCACGGCGTCCTGATCCATCCGTACGGCCCGCACATCTTCCACACCAACTCGACGCGCATCGTCGACTACCTGTCGCGCTTCACGCGCTGGCGGCCGTACGAGCACCGGGTCCTCGCGAGCCTCGGCGGGCAGCTGGTGCCCATCCCGATCAACATCGACACGGTCAATGCCGTCTACGGACTGTCGCTCGACGAGACGACGATCGAGGCCTACTACGCCTCGGTGCGCGAGCCGCGCGATCGGATCGAGACCAGCGAGGACGTGGTGGTGTCGCAGGTCGGCCGCGACCTGTACGAGAAGTTCTTCCGGGGCTACACGCGCAAGCAGTGGGGACTGGACCCGTCGCAGCTCGCCGCGTCGGTGGCGGCGCGGATACCGGTCCGCACGGATCGCGACGCGCGCTACTTCACCGACACCTTCCAGCAGATGCCCGCCGACGGCTACACCCGGATGTTCGAGCGCATGCTCGACCATCCCAACATCCGCGTCGAGACGGGCGTCGACTGGTTCGCGGCACGTTCCCGGATCCGGCCGCGCCACACGGTGTTCTCCGGGCCGATCGATGCCTGGTTCGACTTTCGCCACGGCCGACTGCCCTACCGGTCGCTGCGGTTCGAGCACGAGCATCTGCCCGACACGCCGCGCGTGCAGGCGGTCGGCACCGTGAACTTCCCGAACGATCACGACTTCACGCGGATCACCGAGTTCAAGCACCTGACCGGGCAGACGCACGCCGGGACCTCGATCGTGCGCGAGTACCCGCAGGCCGAGGGCGATCCGTACTACCCGGTGCCGCGCCCCGAGAACGAGGCGCTGTTCAAGCGGTACGCGGCGATGGCCGAGGCCGAGACCGACACCACCTTCGTCGGCCGGCTCGCGCAGTACCGGTACTACAACATGGACCAGTGCGTCGGCGCGGCGCTGACCGCGTCGACCCGGATCCTGGAGCGGATGGGCGTCACCGCGTGAGCCGGCCCGGGATGCCCCGCGCCGTCGCCCCGCTGGCGCTGTGGGGGGGCGTCGAATGCACCGTCAACCGGGTCGGGGACGCCTGGTTCGATCAGATGGACCGCAACGGTCACGCGGTCCGGCCCGACGACCTGGACGCCTTCGCCGGTCTCGGCCTGCAGGCACTGCGCTTCCCGGTCCTCTGGGAGAAGGTGGCGCCCGCGGCGCTCGCCGACGCCGACTGGTCGTGGCCCGACGCGCGACTCGCGCGGATGCGGGTGCTCGGCCTGCGGCCGATCGTCGGTCTGCTCCATCACGGCAGCGGCCCGTCGCACACCAGCCTCGTGGACCCGGCCTTCCCCGGGAAGCTCGCGGCCTACGCCGCGGCCGTCGCCGCCCGCTATCCGTGGATCGAGGACTGGACGCCGGTCAACGAGCCGCTCACCACGGCCCGCTTCTCCGGCCTCTACGGCCTGTGGTACCCGCACGGACGCGACGAGGCGACCTTCTGGCGGGCGCTGGCGAACCAGTGCCGCGCGACGGTGCTCGCGATGCGCGCGATCCGCGCCGTCGTGCCGGGCGCACGTCTGGTGCAGACCGAGGACCTGGGGCGCTACTGGGGCTCGTCGGACCTGCAGGATCAGGTCGCCTTCAACAACGCCATGCGCTGGCTGAGCTGGGACCTGCTGTGCGGTCGCGTCGACGCCGCCCATCCGCTGCACGGCTGGCTGCGCGACTGCGCGGGCGCGGGCGCGGCGGAGCTCGAGTGGTTCCTCGCGAACCCCTGCCCGCCGGACGTGATCGGCGCCAACCACTATGTCACCAGCGAGCGCTGGCTCGACACGAACCTCGCCGCGTGGCCGGCGCGCAGCCACGGCGGCAACGGCCGTCAGCGCTACGCCGACATGGAGGCGGCGCGTTGCTTCGCCGCGCCGGCACCGGGCCTGCGCACGCTGCTGCTCGAGGCCTGGCAGCGCTACGGCCTGCCGATCGCGGTCACCGAGCTGCACCTCGACTCGACGCGCGAGGACCAGATGCGCTGGCTGCTCGAGAACTGGCGGGCAGCGCTCGCCGCGCGCGACGAGGACGGGGTGGACGTGCTCGCGGTCACGGTCTGGTCGCTGCTCGGCACCTGGGACTGGAACTGCCTGCTGGTCGAATGCCGCGGCTACTACGAGCCGGGCGCCTTCGACATCCGCGGCAGCGGACCCCGTCCGACCGGCATCGCGCGGCTCGCCGCGCACCTGGCGGCCGGCCGCGTGCCGGACGAGGCGGTGCTGCAGGCGCCGGGCTGGTGGCATCGCGGGGACCGCTTCATGGGGCCGCCGACGGCGCCGCCGCCGGACGCCTCGGCCCCGCCCCCGCTGCCGCGCCCGATCCCGGACCCGAGCGTGCCGGTGGCGCCGCTGCTGGTGACCGGTGCCACCGGCACGCTCGGCGGTGCCTTCGCCCGGATCTGCGCCCAGCGCGGCATCGCGGTGCGCGTCGCCACGCGCGCCGAGCTCGACATCGCCGACGCGGCGTCGGTCGCGCACGCGCTCGAGCGCGTGCGCCCCTGGGCGGTGGTCAACACCGCCGGGTACGTCCGCGTCGACGAGGCCGAGCACGACGTGGAGCGGTGCTTCCGCGAGAACACCCTCGGACCGCACGTGCTCGCCACCGAATGCGCGCGACGCGGCATCGCGCTGGTCAGCTTCTCGAGCGATCTGGTGTTCGACGGCGCCCGCCGCGACCCGTACGACGAAGGGCATCCCACCTCGCCGCTCAGCGTCTACGGCCGCAGCAAGGCGGAGGCCGAGTCGCGCGTGCTGGACACCTATCCGCAGGCCATGGTGGTGCGCACCAGCTCGTTCTTCGGGCCCTGGGACGTCCACAACTTCGTGACCCTCGCGCTCACGGCGCTGCGCGCGGGGCGCACCTTCGCGGCGGCCGACGACCTGGTGGTGTCGCCGACCTACGTGCCCGACCTGGTGCATGCCTGCCTGGACCTGCTGATCGACGGCGAGTCGGGCCTGTGGCACCTGACCAACGGGCACGCCCTCACCTGGGCCGAGTTCGCGCGGCGCGCCGCCGCGGCGGCCGACGTCGACGCCTCGGCGCTGAGGCCGCGCGGCAGCATCGAGCTGGGCCTGCGGGCGCCGCGCCCGAGCTACAGCGCGCTGCACAGCCGACGGGGTGCGACGATGCCCACGCTCGACGATGCCCTGCGCCGCTGGGTGGCGACCCGGTCGACCGCGTAGACGGCGGGCGCGCGCGGCGCTCAGGCGCCCGGGGAGGTCGCGACGGGCTCCGGCACGCGCTGCGAGCCGGAATGACCGAGCGCCGCGTAGGCGACGAGCACCGAGTTCGCCACCGCGGCCTCGCGCCCGGGCGCGCACAGGGCGACGCAGGCGCCGCCGAAGCCCGCTCCGGTCAGCCGGGCGCCGTGCACGTCCGGATGGGACTGCAGCAGCCCGACGAGCGCATCGAGCGCGGGGACCGACACCTGATAGTCGTCGCGCAGGCTCGCGTGCGAGGCGTTCATCAGCTCCCCGAATCGCGCGACATCCGCGCCCCGAACCGCCTCCAGCACCCGTGCGTTCTCGGCGAAGACGTGGCGCGCGCGGGCGCGCAGCGGGTCCGGCAGCGCCTCGATGGCGGCCGGGTCCGCGACGTCGCGCAGCGACGCGACGCCGAGCCGCCGCGCCGCCTCGCGGCACTCGTCGCGGCGCGTGTTGTAGCCGCTCTCGGCGAGCCGGCGCGGCTGGCCCGAGTCGAGCACCAGCATCGCGCCGCCGGCGGGCAGCGGCAGCAGCCGCCGATCGAGGCTGCGCGTGTCGAGGAACAGCATGTGCCCCGTGTCCGCGAGGCTCGCGGCCATCTGATCCATGATCCCGCACTGCACCCCGGCGTAGGCGATCTCCGCGCGCTGCGCGATCCGCGCGATCTCGACGTCGTCGAGCGGGATCGCGAGCAGCCTGCGCAGCGCGCGCAGCGTGGCGACCTCCAGCGCGGCGCTCGACGACAGTCCGACGCCGATCGGCACCGATGAGCGCACGTGGAGCTCGAGCGGCGGCAGCTCGACGCCGAGCGCCGCGAGCTCCCTCAGGCAGCCGTACACGTAGCGCGCGTGGTGTTCGGGCGGCGCTCGCTCGAGATCGAACGCCACGGTCGTCCCGTACTCGGCGGCGTGCAGCCTGATGCCCGGACCGGTCCAGCGCGAGACGTCGACCCGCGTGCGCTGCGGGGTCGCGGTCGGCAGCACGAAGCCGTCGTTGTAGTCGGTGTGCTCGCCCAGCAGGTTGACCCGACCGGGCGCGTCGGCGCCGGCTTCGGCGTCGTGCCCGAAGGCCGCGGCGAATCCGCGCGGCCCCTCGGCGACCGGACCGCCGTCGGGCGCCTGCCCGCGTCCGCCGCTCACCCCACCTCCGCGGCGACGTCGACCGCCTGCAGCGCGCGGGCGCTGTCCTCGGGCAGCGCGTCCATCGCGAACAGCCCCGCGGCCAGCTCGGTGCCCGCCAGGTACTTCAGCCGGTCCCGGGTCCGGTAGGGCGGCCAGATCTGGGCATGCAGGTGCCAGCCCCGCGCATCGCCCGCCGGGGCCGCGTACCAGGCCAGCAGATAGGGACACGGCCGGTCCCACAGGCGCTCGAGCTTGCGCAGCGCCGTCTTGAGCGCCCGGGCGAGATCCTCCCGCTGCGCGTCGCCCAGCGCGTCGAGTACGGCGACCGGCTCGATCGGTGCGACCCAGACCTCGTACGGATAGCGCGCACACGCCGGCACGAAGGCCACGGCGTGGGGGCCGCGGTAGAGCAGGCGCGTGCCGTCGGCGAGTTCGCGGGCGATCAGCTCCGTGAGCGGTCCGCGTCCGTGCCGGATCGCATGCTCGCGGGCCACCGCCGCCATCCGCTCGGCCACCGGCGGCACGACCGGATAGGCGTAGACCTGGCCGTGCGGATGATGCAGCGTCACGCCGACCTCGGCCCCACGGTTCTCGAACGGCAGCACCCAGGCGATGCCGGGGCGCGCCGCGAGCAGTCGGCAGCGCTCGCCGAGCACCTGGAGCACCAGACCGATCCGCGCCAGCGGCATCGCGCCCAGCGGCTCGAGCGGATCCTGGCCGAACACCACGACCTCGCAGGCACCGGTGGCCGGCGCGGTCGGCACGACCGAGAGCGGCGGGTCGTGCGCGCCGGGCGCCAGCGACGGGAACCGGTTGTCGAAGACCGCCACCTCCCAGTCGCCGGCGGGCAGCTCGGTCGGGTGCGCCGCATCGCGGGTCGGCGCGAGCGGATTCCATTCGGGCGGCGGCAGGAAGGTCCGGTGCTGGCGGTACGCCGCGTAGGTCACCCATTCGCCGCGCAGCGGATGCCAGCGCAGGTGCGGATTGGCCTCGAGCGGCTCGGACGACGGACTCGGCGCGGGCTCCGGTGGCGCCTCGAACGGCGCGAGCGCGTAGAGCGTCAGCGCGCGGCCGTCGACCTTGCGCAGCCGCACCGTGAACGCCGCGGGCACTACACCACCCCCGGTATGTAGGTGCGCGTGAGGCCGGTGGCCTCCGCGATCGTCGCGAGCGCGATCTTCGGCGTGCGGTCCGCGCACAGCAGGCCGTTGGACTCCTGGAACGTGTCGGCGAACTGCGTGTAGCAGAAGCCCGAGAACAGCGTCGTGTGCGCGACCACGTCGAGCAGCCCGCGGTAGCGCTGGCCGAAGCTCGCGTCGTCCTCGACCCTCGAATAGCCCCAGCCCTGCGTGACCCCGGGCGCCGGACACTTCACGTACGCGATGCCGCCGAACTCCGTCAGGATGATCGGCTGGCCCCGGTGCGGGTATCCGTCGAGCGTCAGCACCCGCCCCCCCGGCCGGCGCCGGTCGAAGAGCTGCGTCGAGTCGCCGCCGTAGCGCTGGCGGATCGCCTCCGGGTCGGCGTCGTAGTCGTGGATGCCGATGATGTCGGTCGCGCTGGCTTCCCAGCCGTCGTTGCCGACCACGGGCCGGTTCGGATCGAGGGTCTTGGTCAGGTGGTACAGCGCCTCGACCGCATGCCGCTGCTCGCGTACCGCGTTGAGTTCGGGCACGCCCCAGGACTCGTTGAACGGCACCCAGACCACGACGCACGGGTGGCTGTAGTCGCGCTCGATCGCCTCGGTCCACTCGCGCACAGTGCGCCGGATCGCGGTCTTGGTGAACCGGTAGGCCGAGGGCATCTCGCCCCAGACCAGCAGGCCGAGGCGGTCGGCCCAGTACAGGTAGCGCGGATGCTCGATCTTCTGGTGCTTGCGCACCCCGTTGAAGCCCATCGCCTTGGCGAGCTCGACGTCGCGCCGCAGCGCGTCGTCGTCGGGCGGCGACAGCAGCGTGTCCGGCCAGTACCCCTGGTCGAGCACCATCCGCAGGAAGTACGGCCGGCCGTTGAGCATCAGCCGGTCCCGCAGGATGGTGAACGAGCGCAGGCCCACATAGGAGCGCGCCTCGTCGATGCGTTCGGCGCCGTGGAACAGCGTCACCGTCGCATCGAGCAGCGTCGGCCGCTCCGGGCTCCAGAGCAGCTCGTTGCGGAAGTCGTCGATGCCCGGATCCGACAGCACGATGCGCCGGTCGGCCTCGCGGTCGATCACGCGGTAGCGGTCGGAGGCGAGGAGCCGCTCGCCGTGGCGCAGCTCGACCTCGATCGACAGCTCGTCGGCCGGGTCGCCCGCGATGCGCGCCTCGAAGTCGATCGAGAAGCCCTCGACCTGCGGCGTCCAGCGGATCTTGTCGAGGTAGGTCCGCGAGACCCGCTCGACCCAGACGGTCTGCCAGATGCCGGTCGTGCGCGGATACCAGAGCGAGTGCGGCTCGAGCTGCCAGTCCTGCTTGCCGCGCGGCTTGGTCAGGTCGGCCGGGTCGTCCTCGGCCAGCACCGTCACCACCTGCCGCCCCGACGGATCGAGCGCGGCGGTCACGTCGAAGCGGAACGGCGTGTGCCCGCCCTCGTGCGAGCCGACGCGCAGGCCGTTGACCCAGACCTGGGCCGCGTAGTCGACCGCGCCGAAATGCAGCAGCACGCGGCCACCCCGGGCGTCGATCTCGAACTCGCGCTCGTACCAGCAGGCCGGATTGAAGCCACGTTCGCCGATGCCGCTCGCCTGGGACTCCGGCGGATACGGCACTTCGATGCGGCTCGGCCAGTCCGGAACGTCGTCGGGATGCTGGTAGCGGCGCTCGCGGTCGAACCGGAAGCGCCAGGGGCCATCGAGCGACAGCCAATGGGCGCGTTCGAGCTGGGGACGGGGATAGGCGAAGCGCACCGTGTGGGCCGGGGGTCGGGTTGCCGAGCCGACCGACTCTAGTCGTCCGCCGTGCTCGCGCGGGTGGGCCGAACGGGCGGCCGCGTGTGGGACGAACGGCCGTTCGGGCCGGAGTGGTGAGGGCGGCGGGGGCGCGGACGTGCCCGCTTCGAAGGGTGAGATGCTTCGTGGACCGGGCCGGTGCGGCTACAGTCGAACCGATCGCATCCCCGGCCGCCGTCCATCTCAGAGAGACCCTCGATGAGCCCTCACGAGAACACGGGACCCACCGTGGCCTTCGATCCGCTGCCCGACGAGTGCCTTGTCGATCTGCCGCTGGCGATCCGCTTGCGTGGTGCATCCCCTGGCGAAGGCGTGACGCTGAGCCTCTTCAACCGCCTCCCCGGAACGCTGATGCGCTCGGTCGCCCGCTTCGTCGCCGATCCGGACGGCACGGTAGACCTGACCCGCGACGCGCCGCTCGTGGGCGCGTACACGGGCGTCGACCCGATGGGCCTCTTCTGGTCGCGTGCGCCCGTCCCCGACGGGCCGGAGGCGGTACCGGTCGCACCGAGCGACGACCCGTTCACCGTGACGCTCGTCGCCACGTCCGACGACAATCGTGTCCTAGCCCGCCACGCGATCCACCGCGTCTTCCTCGGCCCCGGCGTGCGCAGGACCTCGTTCGACGCACCGGGCCGCGTGGGCCTGCTGTTCGAGCCGGCTTCGCCCGGGCCGAATCCGGCGGTGCTGGTCGTGGGCGGGTCAGACGGCGGTCTGGCGTGGTCGCGCGAGGTCGCGGGGCTGCTGGCGTCGCACGGCTTCGTCGCGCTGGCGCTGGCCTACTTCGGTGCCGAAGGCCTGCCCGCGACGCTCGACCGCATCCCGCTCGAATACTTCGACGCGGCCCTCGACACGCTCGCGGCGCTGCCGTCGACCGACGCCGACCGCGTCGGCGTCTTCGGCGCGTCGCGTGGCGGCGAACTCGCGCTGCTGCTGGGCGCACGCTGTCCGCGCCTGCGCGCGGTGGCGGCGTTCATGCCCAGCGGCGTCGTCTGGCCAGCCTATCCAGCGACCGGGTACAGCGCATGGACCGCCGAGGGACGCGACTGGCCCTGCACCCGCGCGACGAGCTACGAGGCCTGCCTCGCCGAGCCCGATGGCGAACGCGAGGGCGAGGTCCCC
>RPRK01000107.1 GCA_003818495.1 Burkholderiales bacterium | reverse complement strand
CTCCTCGACGACCTTCTGGTGACGCCGCTGCACCGAGCAGTCCCGCTCGAACAGGTAGACCGTGTTGCCGATCGTGTCGGCGAACACCTGGATCTCGACGTGCCGCGGCCGGGTCGCGTACTTCTCGACGAGCACCGCGTCGTTGCCGAAGCTCGACGCCGCCTCGCGCTTGCACGAGGCGAGCGCTGCCGCGAACTCGCCGGCCTCGCGAACGATCCGCATGCCCTTGCCGCCGCCCCCCGCGCTCGCCTTGATGAGCACCGGGAAGCCGATCTTCGCGGCCTCGCGCGCGAGCAGCGCCGGGTCCTGGTCCTCGCCGTGGTAGCCGGGCACCAGCGGCACGCCGGCCGCGGCCATCAGCCGCTTGGACTCGGCCTTCAGGCCCATCGCCGAGATCGCCGAGGGCGGCGGGCCGATGAAGACCACGCCCGCGTCGGCGCAGGCCTGCGCGAAGCCCTCGTTCTCGGACAGGAAGCCGTAGCCCGGGTGGATCGCCTGCGCGCCGCAGCGCTTCGCGATCTCCAGGATCGCGTCGCCGCGCAGGTACGACTCCCGCGCCGGGGCGGGCCCGAGGCGCCAGGCCTCGTCGCAGGCGCGCACGTGGCGGGCGTCGGCGTCGGCGTCGGAATAGACGGCGACGGTGCGCACGCCGAGCCGGCGCGCGGTGGCGGCGACGCGGCAGGCGATCTCGCCGCGGTTGGCGATCAGGATCGTGTCGAACATGCGGTCTGTGCACCTTGACGGCACCGGGCCGCGGCGCGAGGCGCGCGGGCGGTGGAGCGAACGGCGGACTCGGACGAATCCCCGAGCGCAGGCTACCAGCGGCCCCGGAGGGCGGCAATTCGACGGACCGGGTTCCGCCTGCCGCGCCGGCGGCGCGCGCCGCGGTCGGCGCGGCCTTCGCGCAGGCCATCCCGCGCGACCGCGCCCGAAGACCCGACGCGCCGAGTTTGTTCCATTGACAGGACAAGCGATGCCGACCTACCGTCCGTCCCCATGGTCCGCGATCTGCCCCTCCCCAAGTACCACCAGGTCTACCTGGTGCTGCGCGAGCAGCTGATGGAGGGGCAATGGGCCGATGGACTGCCGAGCGAACCTCGGCTCGCCGCCGACTTCGGCGTGGCCCGGGTGACGGTGCGCCGCGCGCTCGAGTCGCTCGCCGCCGAGGGGCTGATCGAGCGCACGCCCGGGCGCGGCACGGTGCCGGTCCGCCGCGCCGACGAGGAGGCCGAACCCCGCGCGCCGCTCGAGGGCCTGCTCGAGAACATCGTGACGATGGGCCGCCGGACCTCCGTCCGGGTCGTCGCCTGCGAGACGGTCGCCGCGACCGAGGCGGTGGCGCGCGCGCTGCACCTGGGCGCGGGCGCCGCGGTGCAGAAGGCGGTGCGGGTGCGGGCCACCCGCGACGGCCCGATCTCGCACATCACCACCTGGGTGCCGGCGCGGCTCGGCGCGCGCTTCGGCCGCCGCGAGCTCGCGCGCACGCCGATCCTGGTGCTGCTCGAGGAGGCCGGCGTGCGGATCGGCCGCGCGACGCAGACGATCAGCGCGCGGCTCGCCGACGCCACCGTGGCCACGCACCTGGACGTCGCGGTCGGCTCGGCGCTGCTCGCGGTGAATCGGCTGGTGCTGGACGCCGACGAACGTCCGGTGCAGTGGCTGCACGGGCTGTACCGACCGGACCGCTATCGGTACGAGATGGAGCTCTCGCGCATCGGCGGCGTCGATGCGCGGGTCTGGGTCAGCAAGGAATCGCCGGTGCCGAGCCCTGTCGGGCGGCCGGTCCGTCAACCCGCCCGCACGAACCGGGCGCCGCACGAGGAGCACACATGAGCACGCGTCGCACGTTCCTGAAGCAGTCGGCCGTCGCCGGATCGGCCACGGCTTTCCCCCTGGTCGGCGGCGCGCAGCCGCGCCCCGTCAAGATCGGCGTGCTGCACCCGGTCACCGGGGCGCTCGCGTACTCGGGCCAGCAGTGCCGGGAGGGCGCGATGATGGCGCTCGAGGACGTCAACAAGGCCGGCGGCATCAAGTCGCTCGGGGGCGCGAAGCTCGAGGCGCTGCTCGGCGACGCGCAGTCCACGCCGCAGGCCGGTGCGGCCGAGGTCGAGAAGATGAACGAGGCGGGCGTCTCGGCGGTGCTGGGTGCGTTCGCCTCGGCGATCTGCCTGGCGACCACGCAGGCCGCGGCCCGCCACGGCCTGCCGCACGTGGTCGACGTCGGCGTGGCCGACCAGATCGTCGAGCGCGGCCTGAAGAACACCTTCCGCTTCGGCCCGGGCTACCGCACCTGCGCCCAGGTCGCGGTCGCCAACCTGCACGTGCTCAACACCGCCGCCGGCAAGCCCGCGAAGACGGTGATGATCATCCACGAGGAGTCGCTGTTCGGCACCGGCACGGCGAACCTGCTGTCGCGCGAGCTGCCCGGCTACGGCTACGAGGTGAAGGAGGTCGTCAAGCACGCGAACCCGACGCGCGACTTCAACAACATCGTGCTGCGGATGAAGTCGGTGAACCCGGACATCGTGATCCCGGCGAACTACTACAACGAGTACGCGCTGCTGGTGCGCACGATGCAGCAGCAGAAGGTGCAGCCCAAGGCGATCTACTCGGTGCTGGGCGGCGCGGCCTCGAGCTACAAGTTCCTCAAGGAGTTCCCGGACGCCTCGAACGGCATCATCGACTGCAACCACTGGTTCAACCCGCGCGACAAGCGCAGCCTGGAGCTGAGGAAGCGGGTCGAGGCCAAGGGCCTGTTCTTCAGCTACGAGGTGTTCATGGCCTACACCGCCATGCGCCTGCTGGCCGACGCGATCGAGCGCGCGAAGTCGACCGACCGTGCGGCGATCATCGAGGCGCTCGCCAAGAGCACCTTCTCCGACCACATCATGCCGTACGGTCCGACGAAGTTCGTCGACGGTCAGAACCAGGGCGCGCAGCCGCTGATGACGCAGGTCATCAAGGGCGACATCCGGGTGATCATCCCGCGCGAGTACCGGGAGGCGGAGCCGGTCTTCCCGCTGAAGGCCTGAGGTCCGCGGGCGCGCCGTGCTGTCGTTCGACGTCCTCTTCCCGTCGGTCCTCAACGGCCTGACGACCGGCGCGGTCTACGCGCTGGTCGCGCTCGGGCTGACGCTGATCTACGGGGTGCTGCACATCGTCAACTTCGCGCACGGCGCGGCGCTGATGGTCGCGCTCTACGCGGTCTGGCTGCTGAAGACGCACCTCGGCATCGACCCGTACCTGGCGCTGCCGATCGTCGTGCCCGGGATGTTCGCGCTCGGCTACCTGCTGCAGCGCGTCGTCATCAACCGCGCCAGCCACGGCAAGGACGAGAACATCCTGCTGGTGACGCTCGGCCTGTCGATCGTGATGGAGAACCTCGCGCTGATGGCGTTCAAGTCAGACACCCGCACCATCGACACGCCGTACACGCTGACCACCGTCGCGATCGGCCCGGCGATGATCGCGCTGCCCAAGCTGATCGCCTTCGCGGGCGCGCTGGTCGCCTCCGCCGTGCTGCTGTGGACCGTGCGGCGCACCGACCTCGGCCGGGCGATCCGCGCGGTCGCCAAGGAGAAGCAGGGCGCCCGGCTGATGGGCATCGACGTCGACCACGTCTACGCGATGAGCTTCGGCATCGGACTGGCCTGCCTGGGCGCGGCCGCCTGCTTCCTGCTGCCGGCCTACTACGTGAACCCGCAGGTCGGCGGGGGCTTCGTGCTGGTCGCCTTCACGATCGTCGTGCTCGGCGGCATGGGCAGCTTCGCGGGGGCGCTGGTGGGCGGGCTGCTGATCGGCGTGGTCGAGTCGCTCGGGGGGCTGTTCCTGGGCGAGTCGCTCGGGCAGATCGGCATCTTCGCGATCTTCATCGCCGTGCTGCTGTTCCGGCCGCAGGGCCTGTTCGGGGCGCGGGCCTGAGATGCGCGACGCCGCCGCGATCCTCGCCTTCGCGCTCGCCGTGCTCGGGCTGGCCTTCACCACCGACTCGGGCGTGGCGCTCACCTTTCTCACGATGACGCTGTACGCGGCGCTGCTGGCGCAGGCGTGGAACGTGCTCGGCGGCTTCGGCGGGCAGTTCTCGTTCGGGCATGCCCTCTTCTTCGGCACCGGGGCCTACGTGCAGGCGATCGCGCAGCTCACCTTCGGCCTGAACGCGTGGCTGGCGCTCGCGCTGGCGGTGGCCGCGGCGGCGATGGTCGGCGCGCTGGTGGGCGCCTTGACGTTCCGCTACGGGCTGCGCGGCTCGTACTTCGCGCTGGTCACGCTCGCCTTCGCCGAGGTGTTCCGGATCCTCGCGGTGTCGGTCGACTTCACCGGCGGCGGCGTGGGCCTGATGGTGCCGCTGCGCGAGTCGGCGGCGAACATGCAGTTCGGCTCGCGCCGCGGCTACCTGATGCTGGCGCTCGGGTTCGTGGTCGTCGCGCTCGCCCTCACCGCATGGCTGCGCCATTCGCGGTTCGGCGCGCGGCTGCAGGCGGTGCGCGACAACGAGGACGCGGCGCGCGCGGTGGGCGTGGACCCCTTCGGGATCAAGCTCGGCGCCATCGTGCTGTCGGGCGGGCTGATGGGCGCGGGCGGCGCGTTCTACGTGCAGGTGTTCCAGTACATCGATCCGGGCATCGCGTTCGGACCGGCGACCTCGGTCGAGGCGCTGGTCGCCGCGATCGTCGGCGGCATGGGCACGCTGTGGGGGCCGGTGCTGGGCGCGCTGGTGCTGCACGTGCTGGCGGAGACCACCCGCAACCTGTTCGGGCAGCTGCCCGGGCTGAACATGGTGATCTACGGCACGGTGCTGGTGCTGATCGTGACCTTCCTGCCGCGCGGGCTCTCGGGTGCGGGCCGCTCCGTGCGCGACGTCTTCGGCAAGCGCACCGCCGCCTCCGCCTCGACCACCGGCATCGCCCCGGGGCGCCGCGATGACTGAGCCGCTGCTGTCGCTGCGCGGCGTGTCGCGCGCCTTCGGCGGCCTGCGCGCGGTGCAGGACGTCAGCCTCGACGTCGCGCCCGGCACGCTGACGGCGCTGATCGGACCCAACGGCGCCGGCAAGACGACGCTGTTCGCGCTGATGTCGGGCTTCCTGCGGCCGGACAGCGGCAGCGTGCGCTTCGACGGCCGCGACGTGACCGGGCTGGCGCCGCACCTCGCGGCTCGCGCCGGCATGACGCGCACCTTCCAGATCGTGCAGCCGTTCGCCGCGCAGACGGTGCGCGAGAACATCGCGGTCGGCGCGCACCTGCACGAGGCTCGCCGCGCCGCCGCGCTGGCGGCGGCGACCGAGGTGGCCGAGCGGGTGGGCCTCGGCGGGCAGCTCGACCGGCCCGCCGGCGATCTGACGGTCGCCGGCCGCAAGCGGCTGGAGCTGGCCCGTGCGCTCGCGACCCGGCCGAAGCTGCTGCTGCTCGACGAGGTGCTGGCCGGGCTCAATCCGCAGGAGATCGCCGACATGATCCCGGTGGTCCGCGGGATCGCGGCCGGCGGGGTGACCGTGCTGATGATCGAGCACGTGATGCAGGCGGTGATGAACCTCGCGGGCCACGTCTGGGTGCTCGCCCAGGGGCGGCTGATCGCGCAGGGCGCGCCGGCGCAGGTCACCGCCGACCCGGCGGTCATCGAGGCCTACCTGGGCCACGGCACCGCCGCGCGGCTGCGGGCGGCGGTCCCCGGCGGGGCGCCGGCCGCCGCGGATGCGCCCGGAGCGGCCTCGTGAGCGCCCTCCTGGAGGTCGCCGGCCTGCGGGGCGGCTACGGTCGCACCGAGGTGCTGCGCGGCGTCGACCTCGAGGTGGCCGACGGGGAGGTCGTCGCACTGCTCGGCAGCAACGGTGCGGGCAAGTCGACGCTCAACAACACCGTCTGCGGCATCGTGCCCGCATGGTCGGGCCGGGTGCGCTTCGACGGTCGCGACCTGAGCGGCGCCCACTACCGCGACGTCGTGCGCGCCGGGCTGATCCAGGTGCCCGAGGGACGCCGGGTGTTCCCCGACCTCGACGTGCGCGAGAACCTCGAGCTCGGCTCGTTCGCGCGCGGCCGCGAGCGACGTGCCGCCAACCTCGAGCGCGTGCTCGCGATCTTCCCTCGGCTGGCCGAGCGGCTCGCGCAGAAGGCCGGGACGATGAGCGGCGGCGAGCAGCAGATGCTGGCGATCGGCCGCGGGCTGATGGCCGAGCCGCGGCTGCTGATCCTGGACGAGCCCTCGCTCGGGCTGTCGCCGCTGCTGGTCGAGGAACTGTTCGCGCTGATCCGCCGGCTGCACGGCGACGGGCTGTCCGTGCTGCTGGTCGAGCAGAACGTCGCGCAGTCCCTCGAGATCGCGGACCGGGCGTACGTGCTCGAGAACGGCGAGGTCCGCTTCCAGGGCCGGCCCGCCGAACTGCTGGCGAGCGACGCGCTGCGCCGCGCCTACCTGGGGCTGTGATGCGTGCCGCGCCCGCCACCCTCGCCGAGAAGCTGATCGCGCGCGCCGCCGGGCGCCAGACCGTGCGCCCCGGCGAGTACGTCGACTGCGAGGTCGACCTGGCGATGTTCCACGACTCCAGCGGACCGCGTCGCCTCGCGCCGATGCTCGAGGCGCTGGGCGCGCGGGTGCGCGACCCGTCGAAGCTCGTGCTGGTGATGGACCACTACGTGCCCGAGCAGGACGACGAGTCGCGCCGCATCGTGCGGATCGCGCGGGACTGGGCGGCCGAGGCGGGGCTGACCCGCGTGCACGACTCGATCGGCATCTGTCACGTCGTGCTCCCGCAGCAGGGGCACCTGCGCCCGGGGATGTTCTGCGTCGGCGGCGACTCGCACTCGCCCACGGGCGGCGCGTTCGGCGCGTACATGTTCGGCATCGGTGCCACCGAGATGCTGGGCGTCACCGTCACCGGGCGGATCTGGCTGCGGGTGCCCGAGACGCTGCGGGTGCGCCTCGACGGGCGGCTCGCCGACGGCGTCTCGGCCAAGGACGTGATGCTGGCGCTGATCGGGAGGCTGGGGATGAACGGCGGTGCGTACCGCGCGGTCGAGTTCGACGGCGATGGCGTCGCCGCGATGGGCATGGCCGAGCGCATGACCCTGTGCAACATGACGGCCGAGCTGGGCGCGCAGGTCGGGCTGGTGGCACCCGACGCGGTCACGGTCGCGTGGCTGGCCGAGCACGGCGTCACCGATGTCGAGGTCGGCCCCTGGCACACCGACCGCGGCGCACCGGTCGACGAGGAGCAGGTGCTCGACGCCGCCGCACTCGCGCCTCAGGTGGCGCTGCCCCACAGCCCCGCGAACGCGCGACCGGTCGGCGAGTCGGCGGGCACGCCGATCCAGGTCGCCTACGTCGGCGCCTGCACCGGCGCCAAGCTCGAGGACCTGCAGGCCGCTGCACGGGTGCTGCGCGGCGCGCGGATCGCCGCGGGCGTGGACCTGATGGTCGCGCCGGCCAGCCTCGCCGACGCCGCCGCCGCCGAGCGCGACGGCACGATGCGCGCGCTGCGCGAGGCCGGGGCGCGGCTGCTGCCCACCGGCTGCGGCGCCTGCGCCGGCTACGGCGGGCAGATTCCCGCCGGGTCCACCGTCATCTCCAGCACGGCGCGCAATTTCCGCGGCCGGATGGGCGCGGACGACGCGCGGGTCTTCCTCGGCTCGCCCTACACGGTGGCCGCATCCGCGCTGCGCGGTGCGATCACCGATCCGCGCGAGGTGATGTCCTGACCATGAAGCGCCATCGCGTCTGGACGCTGCCCGCCGACGTCGACACCGACCAGCTCGCGCCCGGGCACACCATGAAGTCCGGCATCGAGGTGACCGCGCGCCACTGCCTCGGCGTGCTGCGGCCGGACTTCGCCGCCGGCGTGCGCGCGGGTGACGTGATCGTCGCGGGGCCGGGCTTCGGCATCGGCTCCTCGCGCGAACAGGCCGCCTCGGTGCTGGTCCACCTGGGCGTGGCCGCGGTGATCGCGCCGTCCTTCGGCGGGCTGTACCTGCGCAACGCGTTCAACGTCGGCCTGCTGCCGCTGACCTGCGCCGAGGCGCAGCGGCTGCACGACGGCGATCGCATCGACTTCGACGCCGCGGCCGGCACCGTCACCGCCGCGGACGGCACGGTGCTGCGCTGCGAGCCCATCCCCGGATTCCTGCTCGACATGGTGGCCGCGGGCGGCCTCTTCGAGCAGCTCAAGCGCCGACTCGCGCAGGAACGCACCCATGGCTGACGCCACCCCGACGCCGACGCGCACGATCGATCCGGTCACGCTCGCCGTGCTGAAAGGCCGGCTCGAGCAGATCGCCGACGAGATGGACGCGACGCTCTACCGCAGCGCGTTCAACCCGATCATCGCCGAGGCCCACGACGCCTGCCACGGCCTGTACGACGCGGCCACCGGCGACACCCTGGTGCAGGGCACGGCGGGCCTGCCGGTGTTCGTCGGCGCGATGGCCTTCGCGGTGCGCGCCGCCATCGCCACGGCCGCCACCCGCGGCGGCCTGCGCGACGGCGACGTCTGGCTGTTCAACGACCCGTACGAGGGCGGCACCCACGCCAACGACTTCAAGCTGGTGCGCCCGCTCTTCCATCGCGGGCGCCTGGTCTGTCACCTCGCGTCGGCCGCGCACTGGCACGACGTCGGCGGCGCGGTGCCGGGCAACTACAACCCGGCGGCCACCGAGTGCTGGCAGGAGGCGGTGCAGATCCCGCCGGTGCGCATCCTGCGTGGCGGCGAACTGCAGGACGACGTGCTGGCGATCCTCAAGGCCAACACCCGGCTGCCCGACAGCCTGCGCGGCGACCTCGCCGGCCAGCTCGCCGCGCTGGAGCTGGGCGCGCGGCGCACGGCGGCGCTGCTCGACGAGCATGGCGCCGACACGGTGCTGGAGGCGATGCGCCTGCTGCGCGTGCGTGCCCTGCGGCTGATGCGCGAGCACGTGGCGGCGCTGCCGGACGGCCGCTGGCGCTTCGACGACGTGCTCGACAACGACGGCATCGTCGACGCGCCGCTCGCCATCGCGCTCGACCTCTCGGTCGACGGCGATCGGATGACGCTCGATTTCTCGCGCTCGGCACCGGCCTGCGCGGGGCCGGTCAACATCTCGCGGGCGACCGCGGTGGCGGCCTGCTACGTCGCGCTCAAGCACCTGTTCCCCGACGTGCCGGCCAACGCCGGCGTGCTCGACGCGGTCGAGATCGTGATCCCCGACGGGCTGGTGATCTCGGCCACCCGCCCGCGTCCGGTCGGCGGCTACACCGAGACGATCCTGCGGATGATCGACGTGGTGTTCGGCGCCGCCGCGCTCGCCGAGCCCGCGCGCGCGGTCGGCCATGCGTACGGCACGATCAACGCGCTGTCGATCGCCGGCCACCGCAGCGACGCGGCGCGCCGCGGCCAGCGCTGGGTGATGTTCAGCTTCTTCGGCGGCGGCCATGGCGCGCATTCGGACGGCGACGGCCTGAACCACGGCAACGCGCCGATCTCGATGGCGACCATCCCGCCGCTGGAGATCCTCGAGGCCGCCTATCCGGTGCGCTTCACGCAGTGGGCGCTGCGCCCGGGCTCGGGCGGCGACGGCACGCATCGCGGCGGGCTGGGCGCGGTCTACGAGATCGAGCTGATGGAGGACTCGGCCGAGGGCTTCCTCTTCGGCGAGCGTGCGCGCTCGGGTCCGAAGGGCGTGGCGGGCGGCGGGGAGGCCGCGGCCAACCGCTTCTCCTGGCATCACGAGGGCCGCTGGCACGTGCCGCCGATGGGCTCGAAGATGGTCGGCATCCGGCTGGTCCGCGGCGACCGTCTGCGGCTGGAGACGCCCGGCGGCGGCGGCTGGGGGCCGCCCGAGGCGAGGCCCGCGGTGCTGCGCGAGGCGGACGATGCGCTCGGATATCGGGTCGACGGCGCGACCGGCGCGGGGGTGCCGCGATGAGCGCCGCCGTGCGCCGCACCGTCGTCGGCGTCGACGTCGGAGGCACCTTCACCGACCTGTTCGTGCTCGACGAGGCGAGCGGCACCGCGCGCATCGTCAAGGTGCCGTCCACGCGCGGCGACGAGGCCCGCGGCTTCATGGACGGGATCGTGCGCTCCGGCGCCGCGCCCGCGGCGATCGCGACCATCGTCCACGGCACGACCGTCGCCACCAACGCGCTGCTCGAGCGCAAGGTGGCGCGCACCGGGCTCATCACCACCCGGGGCTTTCGCGACGTCCTCGAGATGCGCCGGCGCGACCGGCCGCGCACCTGGGGCCTGCGCGGCGCCTTCGTGCCGGTGGTGCCGCGCGACCTGCGGCTCGAAATCGACGAGCGGGTGCTGGCCTCGGGCGAGGTGCTGCTGCCGGTCGACCTGGCTCAGGTCCGCGAGGCCGCTGCTGCGCTGCGTGCGGCAGGCTGCGACGCGGTGTGCGTGTTCTTCGTCAACGCCTACGCCAACGGCGCCAACGAGCGCGCCGCAGCCGCCGCGGTGCGGGCGCTGTGGCCGAACCCGTTTGTCACCGCCGCCGCGGACGTGCTGCCCGAGATCCGCGAGTTCGAGCGCTGCTCGACCGCGGTCCTGAACACCGCGCTGCAGCCGGTCGTCGGCGGCTACCTCGGCCGGCTCGATGCCGACCTGCGGGCCGGCGGGTTCGCGGGCGAACTGCTCGTCGTGCAGAGCAACGGCGGCACGATGTCGCTCGCCACCGCCTGCGAGCGGCCGGTGACCACCGCGCTGTCGGGCCCGGCGGCCGGCGTCATCGCGTGTGCGGCGATCGCGCGCGCGGCGGGCTTCCCGGACGTGATCACCGGCGACATGGGCGGCACCTCGTTCGACGTGTCGCTGGTCGCCGGCGGGCGGCCCGCGCTCGCCGAGCAGACCGCGATCGAGTTCGGCATGGTGGTGCGCGCGCCGATGATCCGCATCGAGACGATCGGTGCCGGCGGCGGCTCGATCGCCAGCGTCGACTCGGGCGGGCTGCTGCAGGTCGGCCCCGAGTCGGCCGGCAGCGTGCCGGGGCCGGCCTGCTACGGCCGGGGCAACGACCGGCCGACGGTCACCGACGCGAACGTGCTGCTCGGGCGCATCGCGGCCGAGCGGCCGCTGGGCGGCGGTCTGCTCGCGGCGCTCGACGCGGGGCTCGCCCGCGAGGCCATCCGGATCCACGTCGCCGAGCCGCTCGGGCTCGACGTGCTCGCCGCCGCCGAGGCCGTGCTGACGGTCGCGGACGCCCGCATGGCGGGCGCGGTGCGCGTGGTGTCGATCGAGCGCGGCCATGATCCGCGCCGCTTCGCCTACATGCCGTTCGGCGGCGGCGGCGCGCTGCACGTGTGCGCGATGATGCGCGCGATCGGCGTCGAGACCGGCCTGGTGCCGCGCTATCCCGGCGTCACCTCGGCGCTCGGCTGCGTGATCGCCGACCTGCGCCACGACGACGTGCGCACCGTCTCGCGAGCGCTCGCCGACGTCGACTTCGCCGCGCTCGGCGCGCAGCTCGACGCGATGGCCGCCGCCGCGCAGACCCGGCTCGAGTCGGCCGGGGTCGCGCTCGCCGGCGTGCGCGAGGTGATCGAGCTCGACATGCTCTACACCGGGCAGACCCATACCGTGCGCGTGGGACTGACGCGCGACGCGCTCGACGCCGAGGGCGTGGCGCGGGCCTTCGCCGCCGCCTACCGCGACGCCTTCGGCGCGACGCTCGACGGCATCGCGGCGCGCGTCGTCAACCTGCGCTACGCGCGGATCGGCGAGCGCCCGCACTTCGACCTCGCCGTCCTCGGACCGGCCGCCACCGCGATGCCCGCGCCGCTGGGCACGCAGCGCGTGCACCACGCCGGCCGCTGGTGGGAGGCGAGCCGGTACGCGCGGCTCGAACTGCCCGCCGGTGCGCGCATCGAAGGTCCCGCGATCCTGGAGCAGCCCGACACCACGACCTGGATCGAGCCCGGCTTCGCGGCCGCGGTCGACGCGCTGGGCAACCTGGTGATCCGCGCGGTCGGCGCCGCGCCCGCACCGTCCTCGGAGTCCGCATGAGCGCCGCCCATCCGTTCGACCCGCGGCGCACCGCGCTGCTGGCCGTCGACCTGCAGAACGACTTCCTCGCGCCCGACGGCGCCTACGCCCGCGGCGGCGCCGCCAGCGAGGCGGCGCGCGCGCTGCCGGCGCGCGTGGCGCCCCTCGCGCGGGCGCTGAAAGCCGCCGGCGGCCTCGTCGTGGCCAGCCGCTTCACGCTGTGGCCGGACGCCGCCGGCGAGCCGATGGTCTCCGCCCACCTGCGCGCGCTGCGTCCGTTCCTCGCGCGGGGCGACTTCGCGCCCGGCAGCCGCGGGCAGGCGGTGGTGGACGCGATCGCGCCGTACGTGGACGTCGCGGTCGACAAGGTCGCCTATTCCGCCTTCCACATGACGCAGCTCGACTGGGTGCTGCGGCACGCCGGGATCGAGACGGTCGTGGTCTGCGGCATCGTGACCAACGGCGGCGTGGCCAGCACGGCCCGCGACGCCCACGTGCGCGAATACGCGGTGCAGGTGCTGGGCGACGGCTGCGCCGCCTTCCGCGAATCGGTCCACGCGACCAGCCTCGCCGACCTCGCGACGGTCGGCGAGGTGCTCGACTGCGCCGACTGGGCCGCGCGGCTGGTTGCGGGCTCGCCGCCGTGAGCGGCGCGGCCGGGGGCCCGCCCCGCGAACCGACGGTCGTCCGCGCGGCGTCGATGCCGGCGGGGACGCCCGCGGTGCCGGTCGCGATCGTCGGGGCCGGCGCCTGCGGACAGGTCGCCGCGATCGCGCTGCGCGATGCCGGCATCGACTGCGTGCTGCTCGAACGCGACGACATCCCGCGCGGCTCGACCGCGCTGTCCTCCGGGTTCGTGCCGGCCGCCGGCACCGCGGTGCAGTGCGCCGCGGGCGTGCACGACGACGCCGCCGGCTTCGCGCGCGACATCCGTCGAAAGGCGCACGACACCGCATCGGACGTGCTGGTCGACGCCTATGCCGCCGCGATCGGCCCGGCGATCGACCGCCTCGGTCGCGATCACGGCCTGCGCTTCGAACTGCTCGACGGATTCCTCTATCCGGGTCATTCGGTGAGACGGATGCATGCGCTGGCCGAACGGACCGGCGCGGCGCTGGTCGCCGCGCTCGATGCCGCCGCGCAGCGGGCCGGTGCGGTGCTGCTGACCCGCGCGCGCGTGGTCGAGCTGTGGTGCGACGCCGCGCGGCGCGTGATCGGCGTCGGCTACGAGCGTCCCGACGGGCGCCTCGAGCACCTCGGCTGCGACGCGCTGGTGCTGGCCTGCAACGGTTTCGGCGGCAACCCGGAGATGGTGCGCGAATGGCTGCCCGAGATGCGCGACGCCACGTTCGGCGGCCACGTCGGCAACGACGGCAGTGCGATCTCATGGGGCCGGCTGCTCGGCGCCCGGCTCGCCGACCTCGGCGGCTACCAGGGGCACGGCTCCTGGGCGGTGCCGCAGGGCGTGCTGGTCACCTGGGCGCTGATGACCGAGGGCGGCGTGCAGGTCAACGCGCTCGGCGAGCGGTTCCACGACGAGACCGAAGGCTATTCCGAGGCCGCCGTGCGCGTGCTCGCGCAGCCCGGCGGCATCGCCTGGAACGTGTTCGATGCACCGCTCCTCGCGCTGGCCCGCGGCTTCCCCGATTTCCGCGACGCCGAGGCCGCGGGTGCGGTCCGCGAGGCGTCCGGCGTGCCCGCGCTGGCGGCTCTGATCGGGTGCGACGCGGCGGTGCTCGCGCGCACGCTGGCGGCGGCCGCACCGTCGGCCGATGCGCCGTCGGTCGATGCGCCGGACATGGCGCCCGCCGTGCGCCCGCAGGGCCGGACGTTCACCCGCCGCCTGGAGCCGCCGTTCTTCGCGGTGAAGGTGACCGGGGCGCTCTTCCACACCCAGGGCGGCCTCGACGTCGACGCGCATTGCCGCGTGCTCGACGCCGAGGGCCGGCCGATGCCGAACCTGCTCGCCGCCGGAGGGGCCGCGCGCGGCGTCTCCGGCAACGCGGTGTGGGGCTACCTGTCGGGCAACGGCCTGCTGAGCGCCATCGCCGGTGGCGCGATCGCGGCGGACACGATCGCCCGCGCGTTCGAGGAGGAGAGGAGAGCATGACGACACCGTCGCTGAAGGCCCGGCTCGCACGACCGGAGATCCTGGTCGCACCGGGCGTGTACGACGCGCTGACCGCGCTGCTCGCCGAGCAGGCGGGCATGCAGGCGCTGTACCTGTCGGGCGCGTCGATCGCGTACACGCGGCTCGGTCGCTCCGACGTCGGGCTGACCACGTTCACCGAAGTCCAGCAGACGCTCGAGCAGATCGCCGACCGCGTGTCGGTCCCGGTGATCGTCGACGCCGACACCGGCTTCGGCAACGCGATCAACGTGCTGCGCACCGTGCGCGGGCTGGAGCGCGCGGGCGCCGCGATGATCCAGATCGAGGACCAGTCGTTCCCCAAGCGCTGCGGTCATCTCGACGGCAAGGGCGTGGTGCCGGTCGCCGAGATGTGCGGCAAGCTTCGGGCGGCGCTCGATGCGCGTCACCACGACGGCACGCTGGTGATGGCCCGCACCGATGCGGTCGCGGTCGAGGGCGTGGACGCCGCCTTCGAGCGGGCCGAGCGCTATCTCGAGTGCGGCGTCGACGCGCTGTTCATCGAGGCCCTGCGCACGCCCGAGCAGATGGACGCGGCCTGCGCCCGATTCGGCGCGCGGGTGCCGCTGCTCGCCAACATGGTCGAGGGCGGCAAGACCCCCGTTCAGAACGCCCGGGCGCTGCAGGCGCGAGGCTTCCGGATCGCGATCTTCCCCGGCGCGACCGTCCGGGTGGTCGCCCGCACGCTCCAGGACTATTTCGCCGACCTCGCGCAGGCCGGTGGCACGGCCGCCTGGCGCGACCGCATGCTCGATTTCGACGGTCTCAACCGGACGATCGGCACGCCCGAGCTGCTGGAGCGGGGCCGGCGCTACGAGTCCTGAGGCGCGGCCGTGACGCCGGTGCCGCGCGCGGCGGCCGCGCCGGGCCCGTGCCCGGCCGACACCGCGTCGCGCGGCCCCCCGGTCACTGGGCGATGTCGCGCAGGCGTTCGAGGTCCACCAGCTCGATGCCGCCTCGCGTCAGCCGGACCGCGCCCTGCGCCTCGAGCTGCTTGAGCACGCGGTTCACCGTCTGGCGTGACAGCGCGAGCATCGCCGCGAGCCGCTCCTGTGGCACGTAGACCGTGCCCAGCGGCTGCAGGTGATCGCCAAAGCCGTCGGCCAGCGCCAGCAGCCGGCGCGCGACGCGACCGATCGCGGGCAGGAGCGCCGACTCCTCGACGGCGAGGACCGCCAGACGCGTCCGGCGGGCGAGCAGGCGAACCATCGCGGGCCAGCCGCCCGGCGTGGCTTCGATGATCTCGATCATCGGGTCGTGCAGCACCTGCAGCAGCAGCGTCGGCCCCTCGGTCCACGCGTCGCAGGCGCGGCCGCCGCCGTCGATCAGCGCCACCTCGCCGAACCACTGCACCGGTTCGGCGACGATGAGCAGCGCCTCCTTCCCGCCTCGCGTCGACCCGGTCAACCGCACCGCGCCCTCGATCACGCAGTACAGCCCGTCGGACGCGTCCCCGCGCGCGAACAGCCGCTGTCCGCCTTCGAGGCGACGCGTTCGCGCGGCCGCGAGCATCCGGGCCTGCATGGCGTCGGTCAGATGGCTGAACCAGAAACCGTTGCGGACCGTTGCTTCGTGGCGCTCGACCGACGCATCGGCGGGGCCGGCCAGGCTCTGTCGGGTAGACGACATCGTGGGACTTAGGTTCTTGAGATCATCCGGCGGAAGCGTCCAGCCAAGCTTCGGCCGAAAACCCTCGCCGCGCAGGGCTGCGGAGTATGGCGCCTAGCGCGGATGAATATGACCATTTCCTTACCGAAAGCTGAAAAATCCGCTGTGCGGCGACCCCTGCTCCTGCGCGCGGGGATGGTGCGGTGCGGCAACCATCGCGACGTGCCACCGGCGCAGAGCCGCGACGCATGAGCACCGACGATCCCTCGGGCTGCACCTTCGTGCAGGTGGTCGCCGGGGCCGCGGGCGGCAGCTGGGTGGAGAT
>RPRK01000106.1 GCA_003818495.1 Burkholderiales bacterium | reverse complement strand
TGACCGACTGGGCGATCGCGGGGCTGCTGAAGGCGGGTGCGGCGCGCATCGACGGGGACGCGCTGGTCAACGCTTAGGAGACGGTCGCCCCACGCGGCCGGGCCGAGGCGCCGGGCGACGCGAAGCCTGGAAGCAAGGATTACGGCCTGGGTATCGGACGTAGGGACCGCTCCCGACGCTAGATCCCGAGCCGCGCGAACGTGCGCGCCCAGTCGCTGCGCGCGCGCTGCGGCTCCGGCGCCGCGAGCGCGTCGACCGCCTCCATCGTCGCGGCGCTGCGCGCGGCCAGCTCCTGATAGAGCAGCGTGCCCGCGTGCTTGCCGCGCACCTCCGCCTCCGACAGCTCGCGGACCACCTTGGCCGGAATGCCGGCCACCAGCGTGCGCGGCGGCACCCGTCCGCCGATCTTCACGAAGGACATCGCAGCGACCACCGCCTGCTCGCCGACGATCGCGCGGTCCATCACCACCGCGTTCATGCCGACCAGCGCGTCGCGCCCGATGCGGCAGCCGTGGATCACCGCGCCGTGGCCGATGTGGGCGTCGACTTCCATCACGGTGTCGAAGTCGGGCAGCGAATGGACGACGCAGGTGTCCTGCAGGTTCGCGCCCGCCTCGAGCACGATGCGGCCGAAGTCGCCCCGCATGACCGCGCCGGCGCCGACGTAGCAACGCGGACCGACGATGACGTCGCCGATCAGCACGGCGCTCGGATGGACCCAGGCCTCGGGGTCGATGACGGGGGTGATGCCCTCGAACGCATAGACCAGCGGCGGCTTCATCGGCATGGCGGCACTCATCGGGAGGACAGGCAGTGTGCCCCGCTGCTGGAGAAGCCCGACGGGCACGGGCCGGTCTTCGGAACCGCGAGCCTCGACGACGCCGACGCGGCGAGGCAGTAGTCGCCACTCGACGAATAGCCGCTCGGGCAGGGGCCGCCGTTGCGGGGCACGGCGAAGCGCGCGGAGGACCCGGGCGCGCAGTAGCCGCCGCTCGTCGTGTAGCCGCTCGGGCACGCGCCGGTGCGCGGCAGCGGCTGGGGCGTCGGGGTGGACGCGAAGGCGGTCGAGGCGAAGGGGACGGCGAGGGTGAGCGTGAGGGTGGCGGCGAGGGTGAGGGTGGCGGTGAGGCCGCCGGCGATGGCGTAGGCGTCGGGCTGGGCGCGCATGCTCGGATCCACGGTGCGGACGACCTCCGGATGCTGACACGCCGGCGCCGGGCGCGCCGCGAAGGGCCCGACGCTGCGGCATCCGACGCCCGACGTCCGGGGCCCGCACCGCGCCGCATCGCCCGGTCCGGTCCATCCGCTAGACTTCCCGCCATGAACGCCCCGACCCTTCGCGACAGCCGCGACGACGACATCGTCGCGATCCAGGCGATCTACGCCCACCACGTACGCCACGGGACCGGCTCCTTCGAGCTCGAGCCGCCGACAGTGGACGAGATGCGCGGGCGCCGCGCCGACGTGCTGAAGAACGGCTTTCCCTGGCTGGTGGCCGAGGCCGAGGGCCGCGTGCTCGGCTACGCGTACGCGAACTTCTTCCGCATGCGGCCGGCGTATCGGTTCACCGTCGAGAACTCGATCTACATCGCCCAGGACGCACGCGGCCGCGGCATCGGGCGCGCGCTGCTGGGCGAGCTGGTGGCGCGCTGCGAGCGCGCCGGCTGCCGACAGATGCTGGCGATCATCGGCGACAGCGCGAACACCGGCTCGATCGCGCTGCACGCGGGCGGCGGCTTCCGCTTCGCCGGCACGATGCGCTCGACCGGGTGGAAGTTCGAGCGCTGGCTCGACACGGTGATCATGCAGCGCGACCTCGGCCCCGGGGACCGGGCGCCGCCCGCGGCCTGAACACGCACCCGCCCGCCGCGATGACCGTGCCCGAGCTGTACGACGGCTGCACCGTCGGCCACCTGTTCCGGCGCGCGATCGAGCGCGGCGGCGACCGCATCGCCTTCGTCGACGACGACACGGTGCTGACCTACCGGCAGCTCGGCGCGCGGCTCTCGGGCATCGTGCAGGCGCTCGAGGCACGGGGCCTGGCACGCGGCGACGCGGTGGCCACGCTGTCGGACAACCGGGTCGACGCCTATCTGGTGACCGCGGCAGCCAACACGATGGGCGTGCGCTCGACGGCGATGCATCCGCTCGGCTCGGCCGACGACCATGGCTACATACTGTCGGACGCCGGCATCGGCACGCTGGTCTTCGATCCGACCGCCCACGGCGAGCGCGCGGCGCTGCTGGCCGCGCGCGCGCCCGGGCTGCGGCTGCTGGCCCTCGGACCCTCGGACCTCGCGCCCGACCTGCTCGCCGATGCCGCCTCGCGTCCGCCCCGGCCGCTGGTGCCGCGCGCCGCGCCCGAGGACGTCGCGAACCTCACCTACACCGGCGGCACCTCGGGCCGGCCCAAGGGCGTGATGACGACGCATCGGGTGCGCGTGACGATGGTCATGAGCGAGCTCGCGGAATGGGACTGGCCGGCCGAGCCGCGCTTCCTCGCGATCACGCCGATCACGCATGCCGCAGGCGCGATCGTGCTGCCGGTGCTGATGCGCTCGGGCACGGTGATCGTGGCACGCGGTTTCGAGCCGACGCGCTTCGCGGCGCTGGTGCGCGAGCACCGCGCGACGATGAGCTTCGTGGTGCCGACGATGCTCTACCGGATGCTCGACGACACGACGCTGGGCGACGACGCGCTCTCGAGCCTGGAGGTGGTGATCTACGGCGCGTCGCCGATCGCGCCGGCGCGGCTGGCCGAGGCGGTCCGCCGCTACGGGCCGCGCTTCATGCAGCTCTACGGCCAGACCGAGGCGCCGAACGCGATCACCGCGCTGCGCCGCGCCGACCACGATCCGGTGGCGCATCCGGAGCGCCTCGCCTCCTGCGGCGTGCCGATCGGCCCGATCCAGGTCGCGCTCCTCGACACGGACGGCGACGAGGTGCCGGACGGCGAGGTCGGCGAGATCTGCGTGCGCGGGCCGCTGGTGATGGCCGGCTACTGGAACCGGCCCGAGGAGACCGAACAGGCGTTCCGGCACGGCTGGCTGCACACCGGCGATCTGGCTCGGCGCGATGCTGACGGCTTCCTGTACATCGTCGACCGCAGCAAGGACATGATCGTGAGCGGCGGGTTCAACGTCTTCCCGCGCGAGGTCGAGGACGTGCTCACCACGCATCCGGCGGTGGCCGCGGCCGGCGTGATCGGCGTGCCCGACGACACCTGGGGCGAGGCGGTCAAGGCGGTGGTGGTGCTGCGCCCGGGGATGCAGGCGGACGCTTCCGAGCTGATCGCGCTGGTGCGCGAGGCCAAGGGGCCGGTGCAGGCGCCGAAGTCGGTGGACTTCGTGGCCTCGCTGCCGCTCACCGGCCTGGGCAAGCCGGACAAGAAGGCGCTGCGGGCCGCGTACTGGGGCCGATCGGCGCGCGGCGTCGCGTAGCGCGAGCGCCGGACGCGCTCGCCCACCGGGTCCGCTCACCCTCTGCCTGCGCTCGCCCTCTGCCTGCGCTCGCCCGGCGGGTCCGCGCCGTCCGTCGGGCCCGGCCCGCGTGCTCAGCGTGCCGCGGCGAACCGACCGGCCGACTTGCCGGGTCGGGGACGGCTCTTGCTGCCGCGCATCCACACCGCCAGCAGCGCGAGCAGCAGCACCGCCGCCCCCGCGATGCCGAGCAGCATCGGGTCGGTGTACCACGGCTCGGGCTCGGGCTCCGGCATCGGAATCGGCGCGCGGCGCGTCGGCTCGGGCAGCATCGTCGCGGCGGCCGCACCGAGCGCGGGCGTCGCATCGGACGGAGGCGCCATGGAGGCGACGGGCGACGCGGCCACCGGCGGGGCGTTGGCGGCCGGCGGCACGGGCATCTCGCCGACCGGGGTGGCCGCCGGGGCGATCGCCACGCCGGCCACCTGGAGCTCGCCGGCCAGGGCGGCGATCTGCTTCTCGCGCTCCTCGATCAGCCGCTTGAGTCCGTCCACGATCGATTCGAGCTGCTGGATCCTCGAACGCGCCTCGGTCATCGCGGCATCGAATGCGACCTCGCGGTTGGCGGCGCTGCCGCGCGCGTCGGACTGCTTGCCGCGGCCGGTGCCGCCGGCCGACAGATGAAGCCGGTCGCCGCGCTGGCTCGAGACCACCGCAGGCGGTCGCCCCGACGGGGCCGTCGCGGCCGGTCCGCGCATCGCCTGCTCGGCGATGGACGCCGGCAGCGCACGCATCTGCCCGGCGTCGGGGATCCTGACCGTCGCACCGGGCCGCGGCCGCGCGACGCTGCCGTCGAAGGCTGCGGGATTGTTGCGGTACAGCGCCATCGCGGCCTGCGCCTCGGTGACGTCGGCCGGGCGGAACCGGTTCGCGATGGAGGCGGCGGTGTCGCCCCGGGCGATGGTGACGGTCGCCGACTCGGGCCGCGCGGTCTCGACGAGCCGCACGTCGATCGACGGGGTGGCGACCGCCGTCGTGGTGACGGGCGCCCGCGAAGGCGGCGACGAACCTGGCATCGGGGCGATGCGCGCCGGAGGCGGCACGCTCGAGGACGGCGGCGGCAGTTGGGTCGACGGCAGCGCGACCGGGGCGGGCGACGAGGGCAGCGCCTCGACACGGGGCACGTCGCGCGGCGGTTCCATGCGCGCCGGCTCGGGGTTCAGGGTCGTCGACAGCGACGGCGCCAGCCGGGTGGTCGGCAGAGGCGGCTCGGCCGTCGGTGCGGCCGTCGGTGCGGCCGCATCGGCCGGCGGCGGCGGCGCCACGCGGGCGACGGCGGGCGGCGCGTCGAGGTCGAGACGGTAGCTGCGCAGGTGGCGCCCCGCCTGGGTGCTCAGCGACATCACGACGATGAGTTCCGGCCCTTCGGTCGGACCGCGGCCCACGATGCGGATCACCGGGCGTCCGTCGCCGTCGCGACGCTCCATCGTCACCCGCGCGCCGCGCAGCGAGGCGGGAAAGGTCAGGCCGAGGTCGCGATAGGTCTCGGGCGTGACGATGGCCGGCTCGGCGGAGAGCGTATCGGCCGAGGGCTCCTCGACTTCGACTTCGGCCCGGAACGGCTGGCCCCGCTCGGAGAGGACGGACAGCGGGCCCAGGCGTGCGGCGTGAGCCGGGGACACAGTCTGGAGTCCGGCGGCCAGGGCGACGAGGACCACGGCGAGGCGGACCAGACGATCGATCGACATCGATTCCGTGAATGTGTGAATGACTATCACGAGATGGTATACGGTCACGCTATTCGCGACCCCTGATCTCCCGGCCACCCCCCGCCAAACGGGTGGGACTTAGGCGCGGACGCCACGTTCGGCGTGCCGGCCCCGGAGCCGGACGGCTCAGCCGCCGATGGCGCGCAGCACCTGCTGGGCGTCCAGGGTCTTGGCCCGGGCCTCGATCTGGGGCATCAGCCGAGACTGCATCGTCCGCGCCTCCTCGAGCAGCCCCGAGAACGCCGTCCTGAGCGCCGCCGCGTCGAGTGTCCGGCCGCCCGCGTAGTACCGGCGCGCGACCTGCCCGAGCGCCCAGGTGCTCGCGAAGGACATCGCCGAGCTCGCCGCCTGGCGACCGAGCCCCCCCAGCAGCCGCCCGCCGACCGAACGCAGCAGACCGCCGACCAGCCGCGTGGCCGCCTGCTCCAGGTACTGCGACGTGAGCCCGACACCGGCGGTCGCGAGGAAATCGCGCACGTGCCCGCTGTCGAGCTCGTAGCCGTACGCCTTGCCGATCCGGTACACGAGCTTCATCTGCAGCGGGATGATCGCCATCGTCGACACCGACTCGGGCAGCAGCTCGAGCGCGCCGTTCAGGATCGCGGCATGGGTGATCAGGTCGTCGAGCTCACGCTCGGTCAGGCTCGAGCTCCTCAGCATCGGACCGGCCGGCGCCGGGGCGGGCGACGCATCCGGGGCCACCGCGTTCGGCACCGCAGCCGGCGGACTGCCCCGCGGCGCCTCGAGATCGACCGGCAGCGGCAGGCTGAGCGGCGCCTCGGCGAGCGCATCGGCACGGTCGGCGAGCGCGCCCGCGTCGACCGGATCGAGCGCGAGGCTCTGCTGCAGCCCGGCCAGGAACCGACGCTCGGCATCGCCGCGCGCGCCGTCGGCGTCGCACACGCCGACGGCCATCTCGTAGGCGAGTCGACGCAGCTCGGGCGCGCCGAGCCGGGCGGCGGCCGAGGCCGGCGTCACCGATCCGAGGAGGACCTGCTGGTAGAGCGCCGGCAGGTTCGGCTCGCCGGCGGCGGCGAGCGCCTCGACGATGCGTCGCACCTCGTCGCGCTCGACGTCGGTCTTGCGGCCGTCGGCGAACGCGGCCATCAGGGCGATCGCGAGGATCGCCTCCTGCTCGTCACGGGTCATGGCGGTCTCGTAGCGAAGAGGTCTGTCGACAGCACGGGATTGTGCCTCGGATCCGAGACGGGCCCGCGCTCAGCCCCGCGAACTCAGCAGCCTGGGCGTGGTCGCGAGGCCGGCCGGTCGCGGCCCGCCGCCGGCATCGGCAGGACGGGCGGCCGTGACGATCCGGGCGGCGCGGGCCGGCGGCCTGCGCTGAGGGTCGAATCCGAGCGCGCGCTGCACCTTCATCGACAGGCCCGCCACCACCAGCCGGTGCGAGCGCTCGATCAGCGGGCGCAGCTCCGCGAGCGCGAAGCGCGACGGGTCGCCGATCGCGACCCAGCCCGCCCGCGCCAGATACGGCGCCGGCCGGATGCCGGGTCGGTCGGTCAGCTCGAGAAAGCGCTCGGCATCGACCTTGAACCAGAGATCGTTCGGCCGGCCGCGCGCATCGAGCACGAGGATCGCGAACATCCTGCGCCGGACCAGGAAGGTGTCGACGTTCCCCCACTTGCGCTCGGGCTCGGCGTGCGGCTGCGCCGCGCAGACCCGGCGCAGGGTGGAGAAGGTGGTCATCGCGATCCTCCGGGTGTCGTGCGGGACGATGATGCGGCGTGCCGTGCCGTGCCGTGCCGTGCCGTGCCGTGCCGACAGTGTGCACGGCGATCGCACCCGCGGCCATCGCGCCCGGGGTCCGCCGCGAACCGCGGCGCGCGACGCCCGACGGCAGCGCGTTATCCTTGCCTCCATGCCGACGCCCACCACCCGCGAAGACTGCGCCGCCCTCGACGTCGCCGACCCGCTCGCCTTCGCACGCGAGCGCTTCGAGCTGCCGCCGGGCGTGATCTACCTCGACGGCAACTCGCTCGGCGCGATGCCGCGCGCGGTGGCCCCGCGCATGCGGCAGGCGGTCGAGCACGAATGGGCCCACGGACTGATCCGGTCGTGGAACGATGCCGGCTGGTACACCGCGCCGCAGCGTGCCGCGGCGAAGATCGCGCGGCTGATCGGCGCCGCGCCCGACGAGGTCATCGTCACCGACTCCATCTCGGTGAACCTGTTCAAGCTGATGGCCGGCGCGATCGGCATCCAGCGGCGGCGGGCGCCGGAACGCACCGTGATCGTCGCCGAGCGCGGCAATTTCCCGACCGACGTCTACGTCGACGCGGCGCTCGCCCGCCTGCTCGGCATGGAGCTGGTGTGCGTCGAGCAGGCCGAGGTGCCGGCCGCGATCGAACGCGCGGGGGATCGGCTCGCCGTCGTGCAGCTCACTCAGGTGAACTACCGGAGCGGACGCACCTACGACCTGCCCGCGATCACGGCGAGGACGCACGCGCTCGGGGGCCTCGTGATCTGGGACCTCGCGCACAGCGCGGGCGCGCTGCCGGTGGGCCTGTCCGACGCGCACGCCGACTTCGCGGTCGGCTGCGGCTACAAGTACCTCAACGGCGGTCCGGGGGCGCCGGCCTTTGCCTTCGTCGCGCGCCGCTGGATCGCCGAGCTCGAGCAGCCGCTGGTGGGCTGGCACGGCCATGCCGCGCCGTTCGGCTTCGAGCACGAGTTCCGCCCCGCGCCCGGCATCGAACGGCTGCTCTGCGGGACCGAACCGCAGCTGTCGCTGATCGCCCTCGAAGCCGCGCTCGACGCGTTCGACGGCGTCGAGCTGGCGGCGCTGCGCGCCAAGAGCGTCGCGATGACCGAGGCGTTCACCGCGCTGGCCGAGCGGGCGGTCGGCGGCTTCGACGGGGCGTCCGGCTTCGGCCTGGCGAGCCCGCGCGATCCCGCTCAGCGCGGCAGCCAGGTGTCGCTGACGCACCCGCAGGGCTATGCGATCGTGCAGGCCCTGATCGCACGCGGCGTAATCGGCGACTTCCGGGCGCCCGACATCCTGCGCTTCGGGTTCGCGCCGCTCTACCTGCGCTTCGTCGACGTGCACGACGCCGCGCAGGCCCTGCACGAGGTGGTCGCTCAGCGCCTGTGGGACCGCCCCGAGTTCCTCGCGCGCAAGGCCGTGACCTGAGGCGCTCCGACCCCGTCCACCTTCCGGAGGGCGTCCGCGCGCCCCGCACACGATGATCCGACCCGACCCCGACTTTCCCGCCTCGTACGCCCAGGCGCGCGAACGCTTCCTCGCCGCCGCCCGCGCCCGCGGCGCGCGGATCGAGTCCTTCGAGAACCCGGCCGGGCCGGGTCTCGACGGCGAGGTCCTGGCCGCCGACGTGGCCGTGCTCGGCCCGTCCGATGCGCGCGACGTGGTGCTGATCCAGTCCGGCACCCATGGTGTCGAGGGCTACTGCGGCAGCGGCGTGCAGCACGCGCTGCTGCGCAACGGCGACGAGCTCGATGCCGCGCTGGCCGCCGGCGCCCGCGTGGTGCTGCTGCACGCGATCAACCCCTGGGGGTTCTCGTGGCGACGCCGCGTGACCGAGGACAACGTCGACCTGAACCGCAACGTGCGGCCATTCCCCGTGCCCGACGGACCGGACCTCGACTACGAGGAGGTCCACGGGCTCCTGCTGCCCGATCACTGGCCGCCCGGCGCCGCGAACGAGGCGGCGATCGCGGCGTTCGTCGCGCGGCGCGGCGCGGCGCACTTCCAGTTCGCGTTCAGTCACGGGCAGTGGTCGCGCGCGGACGGCGTGTTCTACAGCGGCCGCGCGCCGACCTGGAGCCAGCGCACGCTGCGCGAGGTGCTCCGCCGGCAGGTCCGCGGCGCGGCGCGCTTCTACTGGATCGACCTGCACACGGGACTCGGACCGTCCGGCCACGGCGAGCTGATCTACGCGGGCCGAGACGTCGCCGCGGACATCGCGCGCGCGCGGGCCTGCTGGGGGCCGTCGGTCACCTCCATCTACGACGGCTCGTCGACCTCCGCGAAGATCGGCGGGATGGTGGGCAACGCCTTCTACGACGAGTGCCCGGGATCCGAGCTGGCCGCGGTCGCGCTCGAGTACGGCACGGTGCCGATGGACGCGGTCCGGGACGCGCTGCGCTTCGACCACTGGGTGGCGGCGCACGCGCCGCAGGACGCTCAGGCCCGGGCCCGGGCGCGCGAGACGATGCTCGAGGCGTTCTTCGTGGACACCGACGACTGGAAGACGGCGATCCTGACCCAGGGACGCGACACGCTGGCGAAGGCGAGCGCCGCGATCCGGGCCGCCTGAGCGGCCCGCCCGGTCAGCCCGCGACCAGCCGGATCGCCTCGCGGATCATCGGCGAGAGGGACTCCCCGAGCGGCTCGGCACCGCTCATGCGCCGGCGCTGACCGAGCCTCGCGGTGTAGACGATCATCGCGTCGGTGCCGATCCGGACCTTCAGCGAGCGCGCCGCATCGCCGGTCCACTCGAACATCAGGCTGCCGTCGTCGTCACGGGTCACGCGCGGCTCGGGCAGGGTGCCGGGCAGCAGCCGCATGAAGTCGCGGGCGTGCCGCAGCACCGGTTCGGGCAGCGGCGTGTCGGCCTGCCAGGGGTCCGCGCCGACCGCCTGCGCGAAGCCGGACAGCGCCACGTCGGCGCGGAACAGCGCCTTGGCGGCGAGGCGGTTGCGGGCACCGGCGAGCTGGCGGGAGACCCGCAGCGCATACTGTCCGACGCCGATCGCTGTCGCGGTCGACGCGAGGCCGCGTACTCCATTAGCCAGTTTCGTCATGAGTAGGCGCTCACAAGCTCTTCGGTGACCAGCCCGAAGAACACGCGGTTCTTCAGGTCCCGCAAGGTCCCGAGCGCGTCGGACAGGCGCGCGGGAAGGCGTTCGTCGACCGGCATCGGCCGGTCCCAGGTGACATCGATGTCGAGGGTGACCGGCAGCTCGGTCGTGCTCCGCGACGCGGCGTCGGAGGCCTGGGTGACCGCGACCCGCAGCCCGTCGGCGCCGCCCGGCAGCGTCATCTGCGTCAGGAAGTCGGCGATCTCGGGGGCGAGGCCGGCGGGCGGCCGCGGGGCGGTGGTCAGGAACCGCTCGAAATGGAACTGGTCGCCGATCGGCAGGCGCAGGTCGTTCACGTACCGGACCGAGATCCGCCTGACCTCGACCGGCTGCGCGATGTCGACGAAGGTGCCCCAGATCGACAGGAACCGGTCGGTGAAGACGTCCCAGCCCGGATAGCTCGCGAGCCGACCGAACGACAGCCCGTCCTGGCGGATCAGCGCGACCTCCGAGCTGTCGGCGCTTTCGCAGCGCCAGCCGGTGGCCCGTCCGCCGGCGGCGTCGGGCTCGGCGCCCCGGCGCTCGTCGGGAAGGTGCAGTGCGAGCGAGGCGAGCCGGAACGGCTGTGCGGTGGGAAAGTCGCGCTCGAGGCGCTCACGCAGCGCGTCGACCCGCCTGAGTTCGACGGGTTCGCACTTCACCTCGACGATCGCTTCGCGGATCGGCGGGCGTGAAAGGGGGCGCAGCACGGCCATACGCCCATTCTAGTAGCACTGGAAGAACTTCGTCTATCTATCTGTCAACGAAAGAGATTTCTCCAAAATCCCCGATCAGTTCGCCGAACCGGTCAGCGCGCGTCGAACATCGACGCCGACCGCCTTGTTGACGAACTCGGTGGTGTAGACCCGCGACAGGTCGACTTCGCCGGCCTTGAACAGCCCTGCCCGGACCATCTTGTCGTGGAAATCCTTCACTCGCGCGGGGTCGATCGCGCCGATGCCGAGCGTGCGCGCGTCGCCCGAATCGACGATGCCGAGCGCCTTGAGCTTGGCCACGCCCTGGTCGAGCTCCTCCTGCGTGACCTCCGGGTTCTCCTTGCGGATCAGCGCGTCGGCGGCCGCGCGCTGGCCGTGCAGGTAGTTGACCCAGCCGAGGATCGATCCCTCGACGAACCGGCGCACGAGATCGGGACGGGTCTTCACCAGATCCGGCCGGGTCTCGATGGTCGTGGAGTAGGTCGACCAGCCGTGGTCGGCGAGCAGGAACAGGCGGGGCGCGAAGCCGGCGGCCTTCTCGATCGAGATCGGCTCGGCGACGGCGTAGCCCTGCTGCACCGAGCGCCTGTTCGCGAGGAACGGGGCGCTGTTGTAGGTGTAGGGCCGCAGCTGCTCGTCGCGGAAGCCGTCCTGCTTCATCCACTGCCAGAAGCTGAACTGTCCGTCCTTCGCGACCAGGATGACCGGTGCCTTCTTGAGGTCGTTCCAGGTCTCGTACTGGCCGGGGTGGGCGAGGAGGACCTGCGGATCCTTCTGGAACATCGCGGCGACGACCACCGTCGGCACGCCGTTGCGGACGTTGTCGAAGGTGTGGAGCAGGTTCCCGGTCATCAGGAAATCGATGCGGCCGGCCGGCAGCAGCGGCCGGTTGTTGACCTGGGGCCCGCCTTGGCGGATCTCGACGTCGAGGCCGAGCCGCTTGTAGGTCCCGTCGGCCAGCGCCTGGTAGAAGCCGCCGTGCGCAGCCTGCGCCTTCCAGTTGGTGGCGAACACCACCTTGTCCTGCGCGGCGACGGGTGCCGCGGGCAGCGCGAGCCCGGCGAGCAGCGCCACCGTGGCACCGGCCAGGCGACGGCGGGTCGTTGCGGAGGGAGGCACGGAGCGGAGGACGGGGGTCGGGATCGGCATGGCGGTCTTCTGTGTCACGCGGGAGAGTGGGAGACAGCGGGGGAGCGTCGGGGGAGTGCGGCGACCTGCGGCTCAGCCGCGCGGCAGTTCGGTGTCGTGCCAGCGTCCGAGCAGCCGCCGGGCGAGCAGGTCGAACACCGCGAAGATCGCGATGCCGACGATCGACACGAGCACGAGCGCCGCGAACATCTTCGGGATCTCGGTACGGAAGCTGGCCTCGAGGATCCGCGAGGCCAGCCCCGTCTCGCGGCCTGCGGCGCCCGCGGCGAACTCGGCCACCACCGCGCCGATCAGCGCGAGACCGCCGGCGATTCTCAGCCCGGCCAGGAAGTACGGCAAGGCGCTCGGCACGAGCAGCAGCCGCAGCCGCTGCCAGCGGCTCGCCTCGTACAGCGTGAACAGGTCGCCCAGTCCGGCGTCGGCCGAGCGCAGCCCGACGACGGTGTTCGCGAGGATCGGGAAGAACGCGACGATGAACGCGCAGATCAGCAGCGCGGCGGTGGTCGACTCGACGTAGATGAGGATCAGCGGCGCGATCGCGACGATCGGGGTGACCTGCAGCACGATGGCCAGCGGGAACAGCGCCGTCTCGATCGGCCGCGACAGCGCGAACACCGCCGCGAGCAGCACGCCGCCGGTCACGGCGAGCAGCAGCGCGCCGACGGTGATCTTGAGCGTGAACCACAGCGACGGCAGCAGCGACGGCAGGTCGCGCCAGAGCGTCGCGGCCACCAGGCTCGGCGCCGGCAGGATGTACGGCGGGATCGCACCGATCCGCACGGTCGCCTCCCAGCCGAGCAGCAGCAGGACGATCACGGCGAACGGGGCGAGGGCCGCACCCGCACGGCGTGCCGCGGCCGTACCGGCCTCGCGGGGGCCGCTCATGCCATCGCCGCCTTGAGCGCCGCCGAGGCACGCAGGCAGGTGCCCGCGTAGCCCGGCGTGGCGCGGAACGCCTCGTCGCGCGGATGCGGCGCGTCGACGTCGATCGACTCGACGAGCCGCCCCGGACGCCCGCCGAGCACCGCGACGCGGGTCGACAGGTAGACCGCCTCGTAGACGCTGTGCGTGACGAACACCACCGTCAGGCCCTGCTCGCCCCACAGCGCCAGCAGATCGTCGTCGAGCCGACCGCGGGTGATCTCGTCGAGGGCGGCGAACGGCTCGTCGAGCAGCAGCAGGCCCGGCCGCGTGACCAGCGCTCGCGCGATCGACACCCGCATGCGCATGCCGCCCGAGAGCTCGCGCGGATAGGCGTGGGCGAAGTCGGCGAGCCCGACGCGCGCGAGCACCGCCATCACCTCGTCGCGGACCTCGCCCGCTCCGCGACCGGCCAGCCGCATCGGCAGCCGGACGTTGTCGAAGGCATCGGCCCACGGCATCAGCGTGGGCTCCTGGAAGACGACGCCGACGCGCACGCCGGCCGGCCGCGACACCTCGCCCTCGGTGGCCCGCGCGAGCCCCGCGACGAGGCGCAGCACGGTGCTCTTGCCGCATCCGGACGGCCCGAGCAGGCTCAGGAACTCGCCGCGCGCGACCTCGAGGTCGAAGCCGTCGAGCGCCCGCACGCCGTTGGGAAATCGCATGCCGACGCCTCGCAGGGACAGCAGCGGCGGCGGGCCGGGCTCGGAAACGGTCATCCGAAGATGGTAGCCCGGCGCGGCGCGGCGCCGGACCAAGGCCCCGCGATCAGTCGGCGCGGTCCTGGCGGGCGCGGTAGTACATCGTCGCGGCCTCGGTGCGGTTGCGCACCCCGAGCCGCTGCAGCAGCTCGCGCACGTGCGCCTTCGTCGTGTTCAGGCTGATGCCGTACCGCTCCGCGATCTCGCCGTTCGACATCCCTTCGGCGATGGACTGCCACATCTGCTGCTGGCGGGGCGAGAGGTCGACCGGATCGGGCCGGCGCGGCGCCGCGATCGGATCGAGGTGCCCGTTCAGCAGCTGCAGCCGCTCGCCCAGCAGAGGCGCCATCCGGTCGAGCAGGGTCGTCGCGTTCTCGTTCTTGCAGACCATCGCCGCGGCACCGAGCGCCGCGGCACTGCGACGCAGCGGCTCGCTGTCGAGACCGGTGAAGACGATGATCGGGACTTCCGGGCGCAGGGCGCGCAGCTCGCTGATGCCCTCGAGCCCGGCGACGTCGGGCAGTCGCAGGTCGAGCACCGTCACAGCCAGCCGCGGCTCGTCGTGATACATGACCTTGGCCTGCCGCAGGCTGGCGGCCTGCAGCGCCCGCACGCCGGGAAACCGGCCTTCGATCAGGGAGCGCAGCGCCAGCGGCACGACCGGGTGGTCGTCGACGACGAGCACGACCGCATTGACGGTCATCGGCCGGGCCTCGCGGTCTTCATCGACGCGGCCGCGCGGGCCAGCGTCGTGACCGCGGCCCAGTCCTCACGGGCGATGGCGGAAGCCGGGGTCAGCCACGAACCCCCGACCGCGACCACGTTGGGGAGCGCGAGGTACTCGGGCGCGACGCGCGCATCGATGCCCCCGGTGGGACAGAAGCGAAGCGCGGGGAACGGACCGGCGAGCGCCTTGAGCATCGGCACGCCGCCGGCCGCGCCGGCGGGAAAGAACTTGAGCAGCTCGAAGCCCTCGGCGAGGGCGGCCATCACCTCGGAGGGCGTCATCACGCCCGGCATCAGCGGGAGCCCGCGGTCGCGGGCCGCGGCGGCGACCGCACGATCGAAGCCCGGCGACACGGCGAACCGCGCGCCGGCGGCCGCCACGCGCTCGACGTCGACGACGGTCGTGACGGTGCCGGCGCCGACCCAGGCGTCGGGCACCTCGGCCGCGATCCGTCGGATCGACTCGAGCCCGGCGGGCGTGCGCAGCGTGACCTCGAGCACCTCGACGCCGCCGGCCACGCAGGCCCGGGCGAGCGGGACCGCATGCCGGGCATCGTCGAGCACGATCACGGGAACGACCGGCGCCACCGGCGAGCGGGTACCCGTGGGCTGCGGATCGAAGAGCTCCAGCAATGTCATCGTGCGGCAACGTACACCACGGCCACGCCGACCGGCAAGCCGGCTCCGATCGCCGCCCGCCCGGATCACCCATCGGGAGCGGTCCGCTCGCCCCTCGGGGCGGGCGCCCCGACGCTCAGGGGCGTGCGTCGCGGTGCGCGCGCAGCCGCGCCAGGATGCGCAGCGTGAAGCCGTCGTCCGGCGCTTCGACGCCCCCCACGGCGTCCTTGATGAGCTGCAGCACGGTGAGCTGGTCGCGCAGCTCGGCCGAGCCCGGCGCGTCCTCCCGCAGCGCGACGAGCAGGGCTCCGACGCGCTCCGGAGGCAGCTCGTCGTCGAGGAAGGCAGACAGGATCTCGTCGTTCATCGGGTGCGTCCGGTCGCTCACCATCGGCGCGAGCGGGTCGGTTGGAGCATCGGGCGGATCGCGACGGCGATCGCGTCGCGGCCCCGGAAGATCAGGCTTTTGACGGTATTGACCGGCAGGCCCATGGTGGCGGCGATCGAGCGGTAGTCGAGCCCCTCGATCTCGCGCATCAGGATCGCGTCGCGCTGGCGATCGGGCAGCGCGGCCATCGCGCGTCGCAGCGCCTCGAACAGCTGGCGGGCGGCCAGTTCGTCCTCGACGCTGCCGTGCGAGGCGTGCTGCTCGAAGGCGAGGATCGTCGCGTCGGCGTCCGGGTCGGCCGGCCGGTCGTCGAGCCGGTTCTGCCCGCTGCGCAGGTAGCTGCTCGCGACGTTGCGGCTGATCGTGCGCAGCCAGGGCCAGAACCGGTCGCGGTCCTGCAGGTCGGGCAGGCCGTCGTAGGCGCGCATGAACGCATCCTGGGTCAGCTCCTCGACGATCGCTGCATCGTGGACGACCCGCCGGATCTCGGCCGCGGCGCGCCGCTGGTACTTGACCACCAGCAGTTCGAAGGCGATCTCCTCCCCGGCGCAGGCCCGCGCCACCAGTTCGCCGTCGACCGAGGCGGGCGGCGCGGCGCGGGGCGCGTCGGCATCGCCGGGTGGGGCGGCGGGAGGCGCGGGGTTCAAGGTCTCGACTCGCATGACGGAGGACAGGACGCGTCGCGCCGGGCGAAGTTGCACGCCGCATGCGCAACTTCGCGCCGCACGGCGCGTCCTGACCCCTGTACGGTCATTCCACCGTGCGGCGAACTGCCCCTGAGGCGAAGGAGTCGGCGATGGGTGTTCCCTGGCACATCGAGCTGAATCCGGATGTCACCGTCATGACCGACGGGACGTCCTGCGTGATCGGAAGCGTGGTTTCGGTGTCCT
>RPRK01000105.1 GCA_003818495.1 Burkholderiales bacterium | reverse complement strand
CTGGCCGTCGCACAGCGCTGGTTCGAGCCCGGCGTGCCGATGGTGTGTCTGGAGACCGCCCTTCCGGCCAAGTTCGCCGAGACGATCATGGAAGCGATCGGCCGTGACCCGGGGCGCCCCGCGGCCTACGAGGGCATCGAGACCCGCGCGCAGCGGTTCGCACGGATGCCGGCCGACGTCGCGATGCTCAAGCGGTACATCGCCGAGCGGGCACCGGCGGTCGAGGTCGCGCCGGTCGCGGCGTCCGACCCGTCGCCGGCCTGAGCGGAACGTCGGTGCGGGCGTGAAGGTCTTCGGCTTCGCCGGCTACTCCGGTACCGGCAAGACGACGCTGATCGAGCAGCTGATTCCGCGGTTCGTCGCGCGAGGGCTGAGGGTGTCGCTGATCAAGCACGCCCACCATGCGTTCGACATCGACAAGCCCGGCAAGGACTCGTACCGCCATCGCGAGGCGGGCGCCGGCGAGGTGCTGATCACGTCGGAGCAGCGCTGGGTGCTGATGCACGAACTGCGCGGCGAGGCCGAGCCCGATCTCGCCACCCAGCTGAGTCGGATGTCGCCGTGCGACCTGGTGCTGGTCGAGGGCTACAAGCACGCCTCGATCCCGAAGCTGGAGATCCATCGGCCGGCCACGGGCAAGCCGCTCCTGCATCCCGCGGACGCCGACATCGTCGCGGTGGCCTGCGACGCGCCGGTGACCACGTCGCTGCCGGTGCTGGATCTCAACGACTATGATGCGATCGTCGCGTACCTCGTCGCCCTGCTGAACCTGGACGACCGGTCGCGCACCGCCAGCGAACCGCCGCCATGAACCGTCCCGCGCTGCTCGACTTCGATACCGCCCTCTCGCAGCTGCTCGCACTCGCCGAGCCGTCGGACACCCGCGAGACGCTCCCCACGATGGACGCGCTCGACCGCGTGCTGGCCGCGGACCAGGTGTCGGCGCTCGACGTGCCGCCGATGGACAACGCCCAGATGGACGGCTGGGCGGTGCGCGTCGCCGACCTCGCCGGCGGGCAGGCGTTGCCGGTCTCGCAACGGATCCCGGCCGGCGCCTCGCCCACGGCGCTCGCCCCCGGGTCGGTCGCACGGATCTTCACCGGGGCCACCGTGCCCCCCGGTGCCGACGCGGTGGTCATGCAGGAGCAGGCGATTCCCGAGGGGGAGCGCGTGCGGTTCGAGACGGTGCCACCCGTGGGGGAGTGGATCCGACGCACCGGCGAGGACATCCGTCGCGGCGCGATCGTGCTCGCCGCCGGCACCCGGCTCACGCCGCAGGCGCTCGGTCTCGCCGCGTCGGTCGGCCTGGCGGCGCTGCCGGTCAGGCCACGCCTGCGCGTGGCCTGCTTCTTCACCGGCGACGAGCTGGCGATGCCCGGCGAGCCGCTGCCGCCGGGTGCGATCTACAACTCCAATCGCTTCGTGCTCGGCGCGCTGCTGCGCCGGCTCGGCTGCGAGGTGATCGACCTCGGTATCGTCCCCGACACCCTCGAGGCCACCCGCGCCGCCCTGCGCGATGCCGCGCGGGACGCCGACCTGATCGTCACCTCGGGCGGCATGTCGGTCGGCGAGGAAGACCATGTCCGGCCGGCGCTGCAGGCCGAGGGCGAGCTGCGCACCTGGCAGATCGCGATCAAGCCCGGCAAGCCGCTCGCCTGGGGGCGCGTGCGGCGCGACGCTGGCCACGCCCACTTCATCGGGCTGCCGGGCAATCCGGTGTCGAGCTTCGTGACCTTCCTGCTGTTCGTCCGCCCGTTCCTGCTGCGGCTCCAGGGGGCCGTCGACGTCGCGCCCCGGGCGCTCCCGATGCGTGCCGACTTCGACTGGCCGACGCCCGATCGCCGCCGCGAGTTCCTGCGCGCGCGGATGAACGACTCGGGCGGACTCGACCTGTTCCCGAACCAGGGCTCCGCGGTGATGACGTCGACGGTCTGGGCCGACGGCCTGATCGACACCCCGCCGTCGCAGCCCATCCGGCGCGGCGACACGGTGCGCTTCCTGCCGTACGGGGGGCTGATGTGAAGATCGAGGTGCTGTACTTCGCCTCGCTGCGGGAGGCGGTGGGCCGGGGGCGCGAGCAGCTCGAGCTGCCGCCCGATGTCGTGACCGCAGCGGCCCTGCGCGCGCACCTGCGCGCCCGCGGCGGGGCCTGGACCGATGCCCTCGCCGAGGGACGCACGTTGCGCGTCGCGGTCGACCAGGCGATGGCTGCCGACGACGCGCCGCTGCGCGACGGCGCCGAGGTCGCGTTCTTCCCGCCGGTCACCGGCGGCTGAGGGAGGGCACGGTGCCGGTACGCGTGCAGACCGCCGATTTCGACGTCTCGGCCGAGCTCGCCGCGCTGCGCGCGCAGCGGCCTCAGGTCGGTGCGGTCGCCTGTTTCGTCGGCACGGTCCGCGACGTCAACGCGGGTGTCGGCGTCTCGGGGATGACCCTCGAGCATTACCCCGGCATGACCGAGCGCGCACTCGAGTCCATCGTCGCATCAGCACGGGCGCGCTGGAACCTCGACGACGTGCTGGTCGTGCACCGGGTCGGCGAGCTCAGGCCGCTCGACCAGATCGTGCTGGTCGCGGTCACCTCCGCCCACCGCGGCGAGGCGTTCGCCGCCTGCGAGTTCGTGATGGACTGGCTCAAGACGCAGGCGCCGTTCTGGAAGAAGGAGGCGACGCCGCAGGGCGCGCGCTGGGTCGACGCCCGCGAGACCGACGATGCGGCGGCTGCCCGCTGGGGCGCGGGTGCGGTGCCGAATGCGGCGCCCGAGCCGCAGCGTCGATGAACCCGGCCGGCATGGTGCCGACCCTGGCGGCGATCGCCGCCGGTGCGGTGCTCGGGGCCTGGGCGCGCTGGGGACTGGCGATCGCGCTGAACCGCGCGGGCCAGCCGATGCCCTGGGGCACCCTGGTCGCCAACGTCGCCGGCGGCCTGGTCATCGGTGCGGCGCTCGCGACCTTCGAGCGCCGTCCGGAGCTGGCCGCGTGGCGGCCCTTCCTGGTCACCGGTTTCCTCGGTGCGCTCACGACGTTCTCGACCTTCTCGGCCGAGTCGCTGCTGATGCTCCAGCGCGGCGCCTTCGGACAGGCGTTCGCTCACTCGGTCGTTCACCTCGGCGGCTCGCTCGCGGCGGCCGCCATCGGCTGGCGTCTGCTCCGCTGAGTCGTCTGCGCCGCCGAGGCGCCGGCTCGGGCGACGCGCCGGCACCGAGGGCGCGCCCCGCGCTCAGCGCTGTCCGATGCGGACCGCCCCGAAGACGTCCTTGAACTCCCGCGGCTGCGCCCGCCAGTACTGGAACGGCGCGGTCGCGACGGCCCCGAGGGCGGCGGCCGCGTGCCAGGGCCAGCGCGGATTCCACAGCAGGCCTCGCGCGAGCGCGACCAGATCGGCTTGACCGTCCACGACGATCGCCTCGGCCTGCGCCGGCTCGGTCACCAGCCCGACCGCGATCACCGGGATGTCGAGCTCGGCCTTGAGGCGGGCGGCGAACGGCACCTGGTAGCCGGGTCCGATGGGAATCGACTGTTTCGGCGAGACGCCGCCCGAGGACGCGTCGATCCAGTCGCAGCCGCGGGCGGCGAGGGCCTTCGCGAACGCGACGGTCTGCTCGATGTCCCATCCGCCGTCGACCCAGTCGGTCGACGACACGCGTACGCCGAGCGGACGGTCTGCGGGCCATGCCGCGCGCATCGCGTCGAAGACCGCCAGCGGGAATCGCATCCGGTTCTCCAGCGATCCGCCCCACCGGTCGGTACGTCGGTTGGAGATCGGCGACAGGAACTCGTGCAGCAGGTAGCCGTGAGCCGCATGCAGCTCGATCGCCTCGAGGCCGAGCCGCGCGGCGCGGCGCGTCGAGTCGGCGAAGCGTGCGAGGAGTGCGTCGAGGTCGCGCTCATCGAGGGCCCGCGGCGCCAGCTCGTGCTCGGCATGAGGCACCGCCGACGGGGCGACCGCCACCCAGCCGCCCGCATCCAGCGGCACCTGCGCGCCGCCCTCCCAGGGGCGCCCGCTCGAGGCCTTCCGGCCGGCGTGCCCGAGCTGGATGCCGATCGGCATCGTCGACAGCGGCCGGATCGCGGCCAGGGTGCGCGCGAGCGCGGCCTCGGTCGCGTCGTCCCAGAGCCCGACGCAGCCCGGCGTGATGCGGCCGATGGGCTCGACCGCGGTCGCCTCGATCAGAAGCAGCCCGGCACCCGAGACGGCCATCTGACCGAGATGCACCGTGTGCCAGTCGGTGGTCTGGCCATCGTCGGCCGAGTATTGGCACATCGGCGACACCACCAGGCGATTGGGCAGCGTCAGGCCACGCAGCGAGAAGGGTGTGAACAGCTGCGGACCGGCGGCGCCGGCGGACTCGGTGACGGACATGGCGGAGCGGCCTCGGGATCGACGAGGGCCGATTCTAGTCCGGCGTCGAGAGTCCCAGCGCCTTGAGCAGCGAATCTCGGCGGATCGGCTTGAGGAGGAGCGCGTCGAAGCCGGCGGCCATGATCTCGTCGGTCGTCTGCTGGAACGCGTGCGCGGTGTAGGCGATCAGCCGCAGGCCGCGCAGCGTCGGATCGGCCCGCACCTGGCGGCAGACGTCGATGCCGCTCAGCCCGGGCATGCTGATGTCCAGCAGCACCACGTCGAACGGCTCGGCGGCGAGCCGCGCCAGCGCCCCCGGCCCGTCCTCGGCCTCGACGACCTGCGCGCCGAACCGTTCCAGGTGGGTGCGGGGCAGGATGCGGTTGATCTCCTGGTCGTCCACGATCAGCACTTTCATGACCCTGTCCTCGTCGTGCCACCCGGCGGCACGGTCGGCAGCACGAAGGTGAACGTGCTGCCCTCGCCGACGGCGGATCGCACCGACAGCGAGCCGCCCATCCGATGCGCGAGCTCGCGCGACAGGGCGAGTCCGAGCCCGGTGCCGCCGTGCCGTCTCGTGACGAACGCATCGGCTTGCCGGAACTTCTCGAACAGCACCGTCTGGAAGTCGGGCGCGATGCCGCAGCCGGTATCGGTCACCTCGAAGGCCAGCCCGCCCGCGACCGACGCCGCCCGCAGCGTCACCCGTCCGTGTTCGGTGAACTTGACCGCATTGTGCAGCAGGTTGTTGAGGACCTGCAGCACCCGGGTCCGGTCGCAACGGACCGTCGCGGGGACGTCGGTATCCGAGTCCACGACGAGCACCAGGCCCTTCGCGAGCGCGCCGGGGTGATGCGTGGCCGCAGCCTCGTCGAGCAGCGTCCGCAGGGCGACCTCCGTCGGCATCAGCTCGAGCCGTCCCGCCTCGACCTTGGACAGGTCGAGGATCGAATTGACCAGCTCCAGGAGATGCTGGCCGCTCTTCATGATGACCCCCGCGAACTCGCGCTCGCGCCCGGCCGGCGCCGCGTCGTGGAGGAACTCCGCATAGCCGATGATCCCGTTGAGGGGCGTGCGCAGCTCGTGCGACATCGAGGCGAGGAACTCGGTCTTCAGTCGGCTCGCCTCTTCCGCGCGGGCCTGGCTCGCCTCGAGTCGCGCGGAGATCGCCCGCTGGCGGCGCAGCATCACCGTCGCGGCCAGGGCGAACAGCACGATCACCGTGCTGGCCACCGCCGCGAACGCACGGTAGACGCCGATCCTCGACTCGACCTCGAGCATCGCCTCGGCCTCGTCGACGCCCACCACCACGGTCATGGGATGCCCCTCGAGCCGCCGGAACGCATAGATCCGGCTGACGCGGTCGACCTGGCTGAGCGCGATGTAGTTGCCGGCGCGCTCTCCCGCGAGCCGGGAGTAGATCGGCGAGTCCCCGACGACCTGGCCGGTGCTGACCTGGTCGCCCGAACGGCGCGCCCGGATCACGCCGTCGTCGCCGGCCAGCACCACCACCCCGCGCTGCCCGAGATCGACCGAGCTGTAGAGGCGCGTGAAGTAGAACGGATCGATCGAGGCGACGACGATGCCGCCGAAGCTGCCGTCGGGCCGGTCGATGCGCCGGGTCAGCTGCAGCGACCACTTGCCCGAGGCGCGGCCCAGCACCGGCTTGCTGACGAACAGACCCTCGACGCGGCCCTCCGCGTGCACCCGGAAGTGTTCGCGGTCGGACAGGTCGATCCGGCGATGGTCGGCGAGGTTGCTGATCAGGTAGGTGCCGCGCGCGTCGATGACCCCGATCTGGTTGAACAGGTCGTCGGCGATCATGCCCTCGCGGGCGTACTCCCGGATGTCGATCTGCTCGCCGTGCCGCTCGTACTGGTACTTGACGAACAGCACCGTCTGATCGACCGCGGCGAGGGTCCGCACGATGTGCTCCTCGAAGGCGCGGGCCAGGTTGGCATTGCCGCGTACCACGGCCTGCACCTGCTGCTCGCGGTCCGAGCGGGCCTTGAACTCCACCGCCCACCAGGTGAGCGCCAGCAGCACCGCCGCGAACAGCCAGAACGTCAGCTCGTGGGGCGGCCGGCCGCGCGCCGGTCGGTCGGGCGGCACGGCGGCGGACGGGATCGGTGCGGACGACACGTGGGCGGGGCGAGGGTGGGGCGGAGCGGCTGCCGGACGACGGGCAGACGAGCCGAGGGTGCCCGACCGTCCCGGGAGCGGCAAGCCGACGTCCGTCCCGAGTGTCGTCCGGCGGTCCGTCGCTGCCGGACGGTGTCTGCGGATGCACGGATCGTGTCCGGAGCGTGTCCGGGGGTCTTGAAACCGGTCCGAACGGCCTCACGTCGAAGTGGACACCGCGGCCCGCGCCGCACCGACTCGAGGACTCCGATGCGACCCGACAAGCTCACCACCCAGTTCCAGAGCGCTCTGGCCGACGCGCAGAGCCTCGCGCTCGCCAGCGACCATCAGTACATCGAGCCGCTGCACCTGCTGTCGGCGGTGATCGGCCAGCCCGACGGTTCGGGCCGTGCCCTGCTCGAGCGCGCCGGGGTGAGGGTGGGCCCGCTCAAGGCGGCGACCGATGCCGCCCTCAAGCGGGTGCCACAGGTCTCCGGCACGGGCGGCGACGTTCAGGTCGGACGCGACACGGTCAAGCTGCTCAACCTCTCCGAGAAGGAAGCCACGCGCCGCGGCGACCAGTACATCGCGACCGAGATGTTCCTGCTCGCGCTGACCGAGGACCCGGGCGACGCCGGCCGCATCGCCCGCGACGCGGGGCTCGACCGACGCGGGCTCGAGGCCGCGATCGACTCGGTCCGGGGCGGCCAGACGGTGGCCAGCCCCGAGGCCGAGGGCCAGCGCGAGGCGCTGAAGAAGTACACCATCGACCTGACCGAGCGTGCCCGGGCGGGCAAGCTCGATCCGGTGATCGGCCGCGACGACGAGATCCGCCGCACGATCCAGATCCTGCAGCGCCGCACGAAGAACAACCCGGTGCTGATCGGCGAGCCGGGCGTGGGCAAGACGGCGATCGTCGAAGGTCTGGCGCAGCGCATCGTCAACGGCGAGGTGCCGGAGACCCTGAAGGACAAGCGCGTGCTGTCGCTCGACATGGCCGCGCTGCTGGCGGGGGCGAAGTACCGCGGCGAGTTCGAGGAGCGGCTGAAGACCGTGCTCAAGGAACTGGCCGCCGACGAGGGTCGCACCATCGTCTTCATCGACGAGCTGCACACGATGGTCGGCGCCGGCAAGGCCGAGGGCGCGATGGACGCCGGCAACATGCTCAAGCCGGCACTGGCGCGCGGCGAGCTGCACTGCGTGGGCGCCACCACCCTCGACGAGTACCGCAAGTACATCGAGAAGGACGCTGCGCTCGAGCGCCGTTTCCAGAAGGTGCTGGTCGGCGAGCCGAGCGTCGAGGCGACGATCGCCATCCTGCGCGGCCTGCAGGAGCGCTACGAGATCCACCACGGCATCGAGATCACCGACCCGGCGATCGTCGCCGCGGCCGAGCTGTCGAACCGCTACATCACCGACCGGTTCCTGCCGGACAAGGCGATCGACCTGATCGACGAGGCCGCCGCGCGCATCAAGATGGAGATGGATTCGAAGCCCGAGTCCATGGACCGGCTCGACCGTCGCCTGATCCAGCTCAAGATCGAGCGCGAGGCGGTCAAGCGCGAGACGGACGAGGCCTCGCGCAAGCGGCTCGACCTGATCGAGCAGGAGATCGTCCGGCTGCAGAAGGAGTACGCCGACCTCGACGAGATCCTGCGCGCGGAGAAGGGCGCGGCCCAGGGCAGCGCCGCGATCAAGGTCGAGATCGACAAGCTGCGCGCGCAGATGGTCGACCTGCAGCGCAAGGGCCAGTTCGACAAGGTCGCCGAGATCCAGTACGGACGGTTGCCCGAGCTCGAGGGCCGGATGGCGTCGGCGCACGAGACCGAGCGCATGCGCGGCGCCGCCGGCGTGCCGCGCCCGAAGCTGCTGCGCACCGAGGTCGGTGCCGAGGAGATCGCCGAGGTGGTGTCGCGCGCGACCGGCATCCCGGTCTCGAAGATGATGCAGGGCGAGCGCGAGAAGCTGCTGAAGATGGAGGACAAGCTGCACGAGCGCGTGGTCGGCCAGGACGAGGCGGTGCGCCTGGTGGGCGACGCGATCCGGCGTTCGCGCGCGGGGCTGTCGGATCCGAACCGGCCGTACGGCTCGTTCCTGTTCCTCGGGCCGACCGGAGTCGGCAAGACCGAGCTGTGCAAGGCGCTCGCGATGTTCCTGTTCGACAGCGAGGAGCACATGATCCGGATCGACATGTCCGAGTTCATGGAGAAGCACTCTGTCTCGCGGCTGATCGGCGCCCCTCCGGGCTATGTCGGCTACGACGAGGGCGGGGCGCTGACCGAGGCCGTGCGCCGCAAGCCGTACAGCGTGATCCTGTTCGACGAGGTAGAGAAGGCGCACCCCGACGTCTTCAACGTCCTGCTGCAGGTGCTCGACGATGGCCGGATGACCGATGGGCAGGGGCGCACCGTGGACTTCAAGAACACGGTGATCGTGATGACCTCGAACCTCGGCTCGCACGAGATCCAGCGCATGTCGGCCGACGGCGTGGACGTCGATCTGATCAAGGAGGCGGTGATGGGCGAGGTCAAGCGCCACTTCCGCCCCGAGTTCATCAACCGGATCGACGAGATCGTCGTGTTCCACGCGCTGGCGGCCGAGCACATCCGCTCGATCGCCAAGATCCAGCTCGGGCGCCTCGAGAAGCGGCTGGCCGAGCGCGACCTGGTGATGACCGTCTCCGACCGAGCCCTCGACGAGATCGCCAAGGTGGGGTTCGATCCGGTCTACGGCGCGCGGCCGCTCAAGCGCGCGATCCAGCAGCACATCGAGAACCCGGTCGCGCGGGCGATCCTCGAGGGGCGCTTCGGGCCGAAGGACGTGGTGCCGGTGGACGTCGAGGGCGGGCGGTTCGTGTTCGAGCGCACCGTGCACTGAGCGGGCGGGGCGGCGGTGCCCTGTGGCACAATCCGCCGCCCCGAAGCTCCTCCACGGTCCGTCCCCGATGACCGACACGCAGCCGCTCCCGTCGAGTCCGTCCGCCGCCGTGGCCGACACACCCTCGCCCGTCGCAGAGCGTCGCGTTCGCGCCCGGATCGCCGACGAGCTGAAGGTGCCGGTGCGTCAGGTCGACGCTGCGGTCGACCTGCTCGACGGCGGCGCCACCGTCCCGTTCGTCGCGCGCTACCGCAAGGAGGCGACCGGCGGGCTCGACGACACGCAGCTGCGCACGCTCGAGGAGCGGCTGACCTACCTGCGCGAGCTCGAGGCGCGCCGTGCCGCGGTGCTGTCGAGCATCGCCGAGCAGGGCAAGCTCACCGACGTGCTCGCCGCCTCCATCGATGCGGCACAGACCAAGCAGGAGGTCGAGGACCTCTACCTGCCGTACAAGCAGAAGCGGCGCACCAAGGCGCAGATCGCCCGCGAGGCCGGCCTCGAGCCGCTCGCCGAGGCCCTGCTGGCCGACCGCGGGCGGGTGCCGCAGGACGAGGCCGCCGCCTACGTCAGCGCCGAGCGCGGCGTGGCCGACGTGAAGGCCGCGCTCGACGGCGCGCGCGACATCCTGTGCGAGCGCTTCGCCGAGCGCCCGGAGGTGCTCAACGCATTCCGCGAGTTCCTGTGGGAGGAGTCGTCGATCGCGTCGAAGCGGTCCGAGGGGGCCGCTGCGCAGGCCGGTGCCGAGGCCGAGAAGTTCCGCGACTATTTCGATCACGCGGAGCCGATCCGGGGCGTGCCGTCCCATCGCGCGCTCGCGCTGTTCCGGGGGCGGCAGCAGGGCGTGCTGTCGCTCGGCCTGACCCTCGGCGAGGAGCGCGAGGCGCTGCTGCCGCACCCGTGCGTCGCCAGGCTCGCGGGCCTGGTGGGGCTGGGGGCCGTGCTCTCCGACGGTTCGCTTCCCGCGGACCGGTGGCTGTCCGACGTGCTGCGCTGGTGCTGGCGGGTGAAGCTCCAGCTCCACTTCGAGAGCGAACTGTTCGGGCGCCTTCGCGAGGCGGCCGAGACCGAGGCGATCCGTGTCTTCGCGGCGAACCTCAAGGACCTGCTGCTCGGCGCCCCCGCGGGCCAGAAGTCGGTGATGGGTCTCGATCCCGGGCTGCGGACCGGGGTCAAGGTCGCCGTCGTCGATGCGACCGGCAAGCTGCTCGAGACCGCCACCGTCTATCCGCACGAGCCCAGGAAGGACTGGGACGGCACGCTCGCGACGCTCGCGCGGCTCGCCGCCAGGCACCGCGTCGAGCTGGTCGCCATCGGCAACGGCACCGCCTCGCGCGAGACGGACCGCCTCGCCGGCGACCTCCAGAAGCGCCATCCCGAGCTCTCGATGCGCAAGGTGATGGTGTCCGAGGCCGGTGCCTCGGTGTACTCCGCATCGGCGCTCGCCGCGCGCGAGTTCCCCGAACTCGACGTCAGCCTGCGAGGCGCGGTCTCGATCGCCCGCCGGCTGCAGGATCCGCTCGCCGAACTCGTCAAGATCGACCCGAAGTCGATCGGCGTGGGACAGTATCAGCACGACGTCGATCAGCGGGGTCTCGCACGCAGCCTCGACGCCGTCGTCGAGGACTGCGTCAACGCGGTGGGCGTGGACGTCAACACCGCTTCGGTGCCGCTGCTGGCCCGGGTCTCCGGCCTGAACGCGTCGATCGCCGAGCGGATCGTCGCCCACCGCGATGCCAACGGTCCGTTCCGCACGCGCGAGTCGCTGCGGCAGGTCCCGCGGCTCGGCGACAAGACCTTCGAGCAGGCGGCCGGCTTCCTGCGCATCCAGGGAGGCGAGGATCCGCTCGACGCCTCCGCGGTGCACCCCGAGGCCTATGCGGTCGTGCAACGGATCCTCGGTGCGCTCGGCCAGCCCGCTGCAGCGGTGATCGGGCACAAGGACGCGCTGCGCGGCCTCTCGGCGCAGACGTTCGTCGACGAGCGATTCGGGCTGCCCACGGTCCGTGACATCTTCGTCGAGCTCGAGAAGCCCGGCCGCGATCCGCGCGGTGACTTCGTCACCGCGAGCTTCCGGGAGGGCATCGAGCGGGTGGCCGACCTCGAGCCCGGCATGATCCTCGAGGGCGTGGTGACCAACGTCGCCAACTTCGGCGCGTTCGTCGACATCGGCGTCCACCAGGACGGGCTCGTGCACGTGTCGGCGCTGTCGTCGAAGTTCGTGCGCGAGGCGCGCGACGTCGTCAAGGCCGGCCAGCTCGTCCGCGTCAAGGTCCTCGAGGTCGACCTTCAGCGGCAGCGCATCGCGCTCACCATGCGGCTCGACGACGAACCCGGCCGCGCCGAACGGGGTGCGCTCCACGGCGCCCGCGGCGCGCGCGATGCGGGCCGCGGCGGCGCACCGACTCCTGGAACGCCGCGCGGGCCGGCGGGCGGCGGCGCGGGGCGCGGCGCCGGCGGCCCGGTCCGCGGGCCCGGGTCGGGAGGGCAGGGTGGCGGCCAGGGTGCGGGACGCGGCACCGGTGCCCCGCGGGCACCGCAGCTGCCGAGCGCGATGCAGGCCGCCTTCGAGTCGCTCAAGAAGCGCTGAACGGCCGCCGCCGGGGCCCGGCAGAGCCGGTCCGCGGCCCGGCGCTCAGGCGCCGGAGGCGGCCCGGGGGTTCGACACGCCGTGCACCACGTGCCCGGTCGGCCCGACCACGGCGGCGGATTCGCAGTGGCGGGTCTGGTCGTCGAAGAAGAAGTCCGGCTCGAAGGCACGCAGGAACGGGCCCTTGTCGAGACCGCCGAGGAACAGCGCCTCGTCGACGTCGACCTGCCAGGCCATCAGCGTGCGCACCGCGCGTTCGTGCGCCGGCGCGCTGCGCGCGGTGACCAGCGCGGTCCGGATCCGGACGCCATCGTCGCCGTGCGTGCGCAGCGCGTGGAGGGCCCGCAGCAGGGGCTCGAACGGCCCGGGCATCAGCGGCGTCGATGCGTTCGAGCGTTCGTGCCGCTGGAACGCATCGAGGCCTTCGCCCTGGAACACGCGCTCGGCCTCGTCCGAGAACAGCACGGCGTCGCCGTCGAACGCGATCCGGACCTCGTCCGGATGCGAGCCGCCGGCACGCGCGGAATCCGGGTAGACGCGGGCCGCCGGGAAACCGGCCGCCAGCGCACCGCGCACGTCGTCCTCGTTGGCCGACAGGAACAGGTGCGCGCCGAGCGCGTGCAGATAGCCATAGGGTGCCCGCCCGCGGGTGAACACGCCCCGTTCGATCGGCAGTGCGTGGTGCTGGGCCGATCGGAACACCCGCAGCCCGCTGGCGGGGTCGTTGCGGGACAGGATCACCACCTCGACCCGATGGCGCCCGCCCCGGTTGAAGGCGAGCAGCTTGCGCACCAGCGGCAGCGCGCAGCCCGCGGCCGCCGGCACGTCCAGGCGCTCGAGCTGGAGCGCCGTGTAGGCGCGGTCGTCGGCCGATTCGAAGGCGCGGTTCTCCTCCTCGAAGTCGAACAGCGCCCGCGACGAGATCGCGACGACCAGCTTGTCCTGCAGTGTGATCGGCATCGGTGCGGCGGGTCGGTGCGCAGGCTGTCGGTGACCCCGGGATTCTAACGGGGCGTGCGATGACAGGCGCCGCCCGAAGTGTGCTTTACTCTCGGCCGACCCATGCCCCCGCCTCGCGCCGCCGCCTCGGCCGCGCCTCTGGAGATCCCTCGAGATGAAGTTCCGCTTTCCCGTGATCATCATCGACGAAGACTGGAAGTCCGATTCCGCCAGCGGCCTGGGCATCCGGGCGCTGGCCAAGGCGATCGAGGAGCAGGGGATCGAGGTGGTCGGCGGGTTCACCTACGTCGACGTCTCGATGGTCGCCAACCAGGCGGCGCGCGCCTCGGCGTTCATCGTGTCGATCGACGACGAGGAGATCAACGAGGAAGGGCCCGAGAGCAAGGCGATCCAGGACCTGCGCCGCTTCATCCGCGAGACGCGCAACCGCAACGCCGACATCCCGATCTTCCTGTTCGGCGAGACCCGCACCTCGCAGCACATCCCGAACGAGATCCTCAAGGAGCTGCACGGCTTCATCCACATGTTCGAGGACACGCCGGAGTTCGTCGCGCGCTACATCATCCGCGAGGCGAACAACTACATGGGCTCGCTCGCGCCGCCGTTCTTCAAGGCGCTGGTGCACTACGCGAACGACGGCTCGTACTCGTGGCACTGCCCGGGACACTCGGGCGGCGTCGCGTTCCTCAAGAGCCCGGTCGGCCAGATGTTCCACCAGTTCTTCGGCGAGAACATGCTCCGCGCCGACGTCTGCAACGCGGTCGACGAGCTCGGCCAGCTGCTCGATCACACCGGCCCGGTGGCCGCCAGCGAGCGCAACGCGGCGCGCATCTTCAGTGCCGACCATCTGTTCTTCGTCACGAACGGCACGTCGACGTCCAACAAGATCGTCTGGCACTCGACCGTGGCCACCGACGACATCGTCCTGGTCGACCGCAACTGCCACAAGAGCGTGCTGCACGCGATCATGATGACCGGCACCGTGCCGATCTTCCTGCAGCCCACGCGCAACCATCTCGGCATCATCGGTCCCATCCCGAGGGACGAGTTCTCCCCCGAGAGCATCCAGCGCAAGATCGAGGCGAATCCGCTGGTCAAGGACAAGACCGCGCGGCCGCAGGTGATGACGATCACGCAGTCGACCTACGACGGCATCGTCTACAACGTCGAGACGATCAAGAACGTGCTCGGCGACTACATCGAGAACCTGCATTTCGACGAGGCCTGGCTGCCGCACGCCGCCTTCCATCCGTTCTATCACGAGATGCACGCGATCGGAGAGAACCGCCCCCGCTCGCAGACCGCGATGGTCTTCTCCACCCAGTCCACGCACAAGCTGCTGGCGGGTCTCTCGCAGGCCTCGCAGATCCTCGTGCAGGAGGCGGTCGACCGAAAGCTCGACCGGTACCGGTTCAACGAGTCGTACCTGATGCACACGTCGACCTCGCCCCAGTACGCGATCATCGCGTCGTGCGACGTGGCGGCGGCGATGATGGAGCAGCCGGGCGGCCGGGCACTCGTCGAGGAGTCGATCTCCGAGGCCCTGGACTTCCGGCGTGCGATGAAGAAGGTCGACGACGAGTTCGGCGAATCGTGGTGGTTCCGCGTCTGGGGCCCCGGCGGTTTCGACCATGTCGGCTCGGGGCGCCGCGAGGAGTGGATCCTCAAGCCGACCGACGACTGGCACGGCTTCGACAAGGTCGCGCCCGGCTTCAACATGCTCGACCCGATCAAGGCGACGCTCGTGACGCCCGGCCTCGGACTCGACGGTCGCTTCTCGCAGTGGGGCATCCCCGCGTCGCTGGTGACCAAGTACCTGGCCGAGCACGGCGTCGTCGTCGAGAAGACGGGCCTGTACTCGTTCTTCGTGATGTTCACGATCGGCATCACCAAGGGCCGCTGGAACACGCTCGTGACCGAGCTGCAGCAGTTCAAGATGGACTACGACTCGAACCAGCCGCTGTGGCGCGTGATGCCCGAGTTCGTGGCGAAGTTCCCGATGTACGAGCGGGTGGGCCTGCGCGACCTGGCGCAGCAGATCCACGAGGAGTATCGGCGCCATGACGTGGCCCGGGTGACCACCGAGATGTACCTCTCGATCATGGAGCCCGCGATGAAGCCGTCGGACGCCTACGAGTGCCTCGCACACCGCAAGGTCGAGCGCGTGCCGATCGACGAGCTCGAGGGCCGGATCACCACCATGCTGGTCACGCCGTATCCGCCCGGCATCCCGCTGTTGATCCCCGGGGAGCGCTTCAACAAGACGATCGTCGAGTACCTGAAGTTCGCCCGCTCGTTCAACGACCGGTTCCCGGGCTTCTCCACCGACGTCCACGGCCTCGTCGTCGAGACCGACCGGAACGGCAGTCGCTACTTCGTCGACTGCGTGAAGGTCTGACGGGACCCGGCGGCGCCCGCGCTCAGGGCGTCGGCCGGGTGTCGATCACCAGCCGGGTGCCTGCCAGCCGGTCGTACAGCGTGCGCCGCTGCGGGTCGACGAGCGCCGAGAAGAAGGGCACGGGCAGCAGCAGCAGCCACAGCGGGCTGCCGCCCAGGTAGACCAGCGCGACCGGAATGGCCAGGACGAGGCAGCAGGCCGCGTAACGCCCGACCGCGCGCGCCCGCGACAGCGGTCGGTCCTCGAGGTCGACCAGTCGCAGGCCGATCGTCTTCATCGGCAGCGTGCGTCGACCGTGGCTCCAGAACCAGCCGAAGTAGATGCCGACGACGATCACCAGCCAGGCTCGGAAGGCCCAGTTCATCGGCCCCGGCTCGGCGGTGAACCGCAACGGCGCGGAGAACATGTAGGCCGCGAAGACGAGGACCGCGAACAGCACGACCCCCTCGTAGACGGCGCTCATCCAGCGACGCCACAGCCCCGCGGAGGGCAGGGCGGGCGTGCTCGCGGAAGGTGCCGACGCCACGCGTCAGCGGCTGGTCGGGGCGGGGCCGAGCGTCGGGGCCACGCCGCCGACGGCCGTCGCGCTGCCATCGGTCCCGGCCGCCAGCGCTCTAGGCAGTCGGCGGGGCAGCGGCTGAGCCGCCTCCTTGGCCAGGCCGGTCTGCGCGGCGACATGGCGGGCCGCCGTGTTGCTGGTGCCGATCGAGCCCAGCACCGAGCGCTGCTCGGGTGTCATCGACTGGTAGTTTTCCCACTCGGCCAGCAGGTTCTCACGACCGACCTTCTGGGCGAGCCGGTAGTTGGCCCGGGCGAGCCGGCGCTGGTCGGGCGTCAGCGCCGCCCACTCGGCGATCCGCTTCTCGACACGCTTCTGCTCGTCCGCCTTCATCTTG
>RPRK01000104.1 GCA_003818495.1 Burkholderiales bacterium | reverse complement strand
CTCGCCGTCACTCGCCGTCACCCGCCTTCGACCAGACTTCGACCCGCCTTCGACCCCTGAGCGCCATGCACCCGATCCAGACCAAGCTCGACGTCCGCTCGGACGAGTTCAAGGCCAACACCCGCGCGATGGCTGCGCTGGTCGAGGACCTGCGGGCCAAGCTCGCGCTCGCGGCAGCCGGCGGCGGCGATGTCGCGCGCGCGCGCCACGTCTCGCGCGGCAAGCTGCTGCCGCGCGACCGCGTCGACGGCCTGCTCGATCCCGGCACGCCCTTCCTCGAGCTCTCGCCGCTGGCGGCGCACGAGATGTACGGCGGCGACGCGCCCTGCGCGGGCATCATCACCGGCATCGGGCGCGTGGCCGGGATCGAGTGCCTGATCGTGTGCAACGACGCCACCGTCAAGGGCGGCACCTACTATCCGGTGACGGTCAAGAAGCACCTGCGCGCGCAGGAGATCGCGCGCGAGAACCGCCTGCCGTGCATCTACCTGGTCGACTCCGGCGGCGCCAACCTGCCGAACCAGGACGAGGTCTTCCCCGACCGCGAGCACTTCGGCCGCATCTTCTTCAACCAGGCCAACCTGTCGGCCGCGGGCATCCCGCAGATCGCGGTGGTCATGGGCTCGTGCACCGCGGGCGGCGCCTACGTGCCGGCGATGAGCGACGAGTCGGTCATCGTGAAGAACCAGGGCACCATCTTCCTCGGCGGCCCGCCGCTGGTGAAGGCCGCCACCGGCGAGGTGGTCACGCCCGAGGACCTCGGCGGCGGCGACGTGCACACGCGGCTGTCGGGCGTGTCCGACTGGCTCGCGCAGGACGACACCCATGCGCTGGCGCTGGCGAGGAAGATCGTCGGCAACCTGAACTGGAAGAAGCCCGACCAGCTCGTGCGGGCCGAGCCGCGCGAGCCGCTGTACGACCCGTCCGAGCTCTGGGGCGTGCTGCCCACCGACACCCGCAAGCCCTACGACGTGCGCGAGGTGATCGCGCGGATCGTCGACGGCTCCGAACTCGACGAGTGGAAGGCGCGCTACGCCACCACCCTGGTCACCGGCTTCGCCCACATCCACGGCATGCCGGTCGGCATCGTCGCGAACAACGGCATCCTGTTCTCGGAGTCCGCGCTCAAGGGCGCGCACTTCATCGAGCTGTGCTGCCAGCGGAAGATCCCGCTGCTGTTCCTGCAGAACATCTCGGGCTTCATGGTGGGGCGCAAGTACGAGAACGAGGGCATCGCGCGCAACGGCGCCAAGCTCGTGACCGCGGTCGCCTGCGCGCAGGTGCCCAAGTTCACGGTGATCATCGGCGGCAGCTTCGGCGCCGGCAACTACGGCATGTGCGGCCGCGCCTACTCGCCGCGCTTCCTGTGGATGTGGCCGAACGCGCGGATCAGCGTGATGGGCGGCGAGCAGGCCGCCTCGGTGCTCGCCACCGTGCGGCGCGACGGCATCGAGGCGCGCGGCGGCACCTGGAGCGCCGAGGACGAGGCCGCGTTCAAGGCGCCGCTGCTCACGCAGTACGAGCGCGAGGGCCATCCGTACTACGCGAGCGCGCGGCTCTGGGACGACGGCGTGATCGACCCGGCCGACACGCGCCGCGTGCTCGCGCTCGGGATGTCGGCGAGCCTGAACCAGCCGATCCCGGAGACGAAGTTCGGCGTGTTCCGGATGTGAAGACGGCATGAGGCATTGCGGATGAAGCTCTGCGTCTTCGGCGCCGGCGCGATCGGCGGCCACCTCGCCGCCCGCCTGGCGCACGTCCACGGTGCCGCGCACGAGGTGTCGATGGTCGCCCGCGGCGCCCACCTCGAGGCCGTGCGGCGCGATGGGCTTCACCTCGACAGCATCGCCGGCGACGTGCACGCGCGGCCGGCCATCGCCACCGACGACCCCGCGACGCTCGACCCGCAGGACGTGGTGTTCGTCACGCTCAAGGCCGTCGCGCAGCCCGGCTCGGCCGAGGCGGTCGCGCGACTGCTCGGCGACGACGGCGTGGCGGTCTACGTCGGCAACGGCATCCCGTGGTGGTGGAACGCCGGACGGCCCGGCGCCGACGGTCCGCTGCCGCTGCTCGACCCGCGAGGCGCGCTGTGGTCGCGCGTGGGGCCGGCACGCACCATCGGCGTGGTCGTGTACTCCGGCAACGAGGTGATCCGCCCCGGCGTCGTCCGGCACCGCGGCAACAACCGCTGGCTGCTCGGCGAGCCGAGCGCCGCGCGTCCCGAACGGCTCGAGCGCGTGGCCGCGCTGATGCGCGAGGCCGGCCTCGTCGTCGAGGTCCCGGCCGACATCCGCCGCGAGGTGTGGCTCAAGCTGCTGCGCAACGTGCCGCTGAACGCGATCTGCGCGCTCACGCGGCTGGCCACCGACGAGCTCGCCGCCGAGCCGGACCTGGCGGAGATCGCCGCGCGTGCCGTCGACGAGACGGTCGCGGTGGCGGCGGCGCAGGGCACCGACCTGTCGGCCGACGCAGCCGCCGCGCGCGCCGCGTTCGCCCCTGGCGGCGCACTGCGCGCACCGGCGTTCAAGGGCATCCGGCCCTCGATGCTGCAGGACGTCGAGGGTGGCCGTCCGACGGAGGTCGAGGCGATCCTCGGCCAGGTGGCCGCGTTCGGTCGAGAGGCGGGGGTGCCGACGCCGACGATCGACGTGCTGCGGGCGCTGATGCGGGGTCTGGATCGGACACGGCGGGCCGGGTGAGGACACGTCCGCCGGCCGGCGCGATCGCCGGCGCCGTGGCGCTCGCCGCGTCGCTCTGGATGCAGACCGCGGGTGCGCAGGCGACCGCTCCCGAAGCGCCACCGACGCAGCCCACCGAAGCCTCGCGCACCCCGCCTGCGCTGCCGCTGTGGGAGCTCGGCGTGCTGGGCTTCGGCGTGTCGCAGCAGGCCTATCCGGGCTCGTCGGAGCAGGTCGTGCGCGGGCTGCCGGCGCCATTCTTCCTGTATCGCGGCGAGATCCTGCGGGCCGACCGGACCGGCGCCGGACTGCGCGCGATCCGTACGCCGGAACTCGAGCTCGACATCGGCTTCGCCGCGTCGTTCGGCTCGAACTCGTCGGACATCGAGGCCCGCCGCGGCATGCCGGACCTCGGCACGCTCGTCGAGTTCGGTCCGCGTCTGAAGTGGCAGCCGCGCCCGGGCCCGATCGACGAAGGCGTCCGCCTCGACCTGCCGCTGCGCGGCGTGTTCGATCTGAATGACCGGCTCGCCAACCGAGGCGTCGCCTTCGAGCCCGCGCTGATCCTCGAGCGGCAGGTGCCGGGGCGCTGGAGTTGGCGCGCGAGCGCCGGCGCCCTGCTCGGCGATGCACGGCTGGCAGGGCACCTCTATTCGGTGGCGCCTGCCTTCGCGACCGCGGATCGCCCGGCCTACGACGCCCGCGCCGGGCTGATCGCCTGGCGCCTCGGTGCGTCGTTCTCGCGCAACCTCACCGCCGACCTCAGGCTCTTCGGCTTCCTGCGGATCGACACCGCCGCGGGCAGCACGAACGCCTCGAGTCCGCTCGTCGATCGGGTCACCGGCGCCTCCGCGGGCGTCGGCCTCGCCTACACCTTCATGCGATCGGGGCGCAGCGCGGCGGATTGAGACGCGACCGATGCGTCGGCCATGCGGCCCGGTCAGGCGACGCGCCGGAGGTCCAGCGCGAGGAAGCGCGTCCCGGGGATCGGGTTGTGCACGTAGGGCGCGATCGGCTCGAACCCGAGGGCGCCATAGAGCGCCTGAGCCGCACCCATCGTCGGCAACGTATCGAGGCAGATCCTGAGGTGACCGGCCTCGCGGGCCTCGCCGCAGACGCGCTCGACGAGCGCGAGTCCGAGTCGCGTCCCGCGTGCCTGCGGCCGGACGTAGAGGCGCTTCATCTCGCAATCGCCGCCCTCGAGCGCGCGCAGCGCCACGCAGCCGACCGCCTCGTCGCCGCGCCATGCAAGCAGCAGTCGACCCGAAGGCGGCGCGTAGCGCCCGGGCAAACCGGCCAGCTCGGCCTCGACGTCCTGGAACGACAGGTCGACGCCGAGACCGTCGACGTACTCGCGGAACAGCGCGCGCACGACGGGGAGATCGTCGGGAACGGTGGCGGGTCGGATGTCGACGGGCCCGGTCATGTCGAAGGGATGATGGCATGCGCCGCCGGGCCGGGGGACCACAGGGCCGGCCGCGACCTGGCGCGGCCGGCGGGCGCGGCCGGGCGTCCGCCCGGCCCGGTGGCATCATCTTCGGCTCACAGTCCCGAGTGCACGATGACCGACGTCCTCACCCCCTTCGACGATGCGGCGCGCACCGAGGCCGCCGTCGACGCCACGCGCCACTGGCTCGAGGCCGCCGTCATCGGCCTGAACCTGTGCCCGTTCGCCAAGGCGGTGCACGTCCGGCGGCAGATCCGCTGGGCGGTGACCGCGGCCTCAACCGCGGACGATCTGCTCGCCGAGCTGCGCCGCGAGCTCGCGCGGCTGGCCGACGCCGATCCGCAGGCGATCGACACCACGCTGCTCATCCATCCGCGCGCGATGACCGACTTCATCGACTACCGCTTCTTCCTCGACGACGCGCAGCGCGCGCTGAAGAAGCTCGGGTACGAGGGCGTGCTGCAGCTCGCGAGCTTCCACCCCCACTACGAGTTCGCCGACGCCGCGCCCGACGACGTCGCGAACTGCACCAACCGTTCGCCGCATCCGATGCTGCATCTGCTGCGCGAGGCGAGCATCGACCGCGCGGTGGCCGCGTATCCGGACGCGGAGGCGATCTACGGTCGCAACGTGCAGACGCTGCGGGGGCTCGGACACGAGGGGTGGCGGCGACTGCTCGCGCCCGCAGAGGGCTGACGGTCCCGGATCGGCGCGTGTTGGTATCCTCCCGCCACCGTGACCGAAGCAGACCCGCCATGACCTACACCACCCTCGAGACGACGCTGCACCAGGGCGTCGCCGTGATCTGGCTCAACCGCCCCGACGTGCGCAACGCGATGAGCGCGGAGCTGATCGCCGAGCTGACCGATGCGGTCGGCGCCGCGTCCGAGGACGACGACGTCCGGGCGATCGTGCTGGCCGGCCGCGGCAAGGCCTTCTGCGCCGGCGCCGACCTGAACTGGATGAAGGAGGCCTCGGGCTACGGCCCCGCCGAGAACCAGGCCGACGCGGGCCGGCTCGCGGCGCTGCTGCGCGCGATCGCCGAGGCGCCCAAGCCCACCGTCGCCCGCGTGCACGGCCCGGCGTTCGCCGGTGGCCTCGGCCTCGTCGCCGCATGCGACGTGGCGATCGCCGCGTACGACGCCAAGTTCTGCCTGACCGAGGTCCGCATCGGCCTGATCCCCGCGATGATCAGCCCGTACGTGATCCGCGCGATGGGTCCGCGTGCTGCCAGCCGCTGGTTCCTGAGCGGCGAGGTGTTCGACGGCGCCGAAGCGTACCGGATCGGGCTGGTGCAGGAGATCGCCGCGCCCGAGGAACTCGACGGCGCTGTCAACGCGATGCTCGGCCACCTGATGATGGGCGGGCCCGCGGCGCTGGCCGCGACCAAGCGCCTGATCCGCGACGTGACCCACCGGCCGATCGACGACGCGCTGATGGCCGACACGGCGGGCCGGATCGCCGAGGCCCGCGCGAGCGAGGAAGGTCGCGAGGGCATCGCGTCGTTCCTGGAGAAGCGCGCGCCGCGGTGGCGCCCGCAGGAGTGAGCACGACGGGAGGCCGTGGCGCGCGGGCCGTGCCAGCCGTTCATGCCGTGCGGCGAACCCGTCCGGTCGCCGCACGCCCCGCGCCGCCGCCGTGCTGAACTACCGCCACCTGTACTACTTCTGGGTCGTCACCAAGGAGGGCGGCTTCGCGCGCGCCGCCGCCCGGCTCGACATGGCGGTCCAGACGATCAGCGCACAGGTCCGCGAGCTCGAGCGCGCGCTCGGCCACCAGCTGCTCAAGCCGGACGGCCGGGGCGTCGCACTGACCGAGGCCGGCCAGGTCGCGTTCGCGCGCGCCGAGGAGATCTTCCGCATCGGGGCGCTGATTCCCCACGAGGTCCGGGCCGCCGCGGACGGAGAGGTCGCTCGGCTCGCGGTCGGCCTGTCCGACGGCCTCTCCAAGCTCGCCGCGCATGCGGTGCTCGAGCCGGTGCTGGCGACGCCGCAGCTGCGGCTGCTCTGCCACGAGGGCGAGTTCGATCAGCTGCTCGCGGAGCTGGCCCTGCACCACCTCGACGTGGTGCTGGCCGGCCAGCCGGCCCCGCCCAACCCGAACCTGCGGCTGACCAGCGAACGCCTGGTCGCCTCGCCCGTCGACTGGTACGGTCCGGACACGCTCGTGCACAAGGCCGAGATCGACCGCTTCCCGCAGTCGCTGGACCGGCTGCCGGTGCTGCTGCCGACCGGTCACTCGCCACTGCGCCCGCGGCTGGACCGCTGGTTCGAGTCGCTGGAGCTGCGGCCACGGATCGTCGGCGAGTTCGAGGACAGCGCGCTGCTGAGCGTCTTCGCGGCGCGCGGGATGGGCGTGTTCCCGGTGAGCGCACTGGGCGCGGGCGACATCGCGCTGACCCGGGGCCTGCGGCGGCTCGGTCGCAGCGACGCGGTGACGGACGAGATCCACGCGATCTGCTCGCGCCGCGGCCGGCACCATCCGCTGGTGACGCGCATCCTCGAGTCGGCCCGCGGCTGATTCCGGCACAGGTTCGGTTTTTCCGAACTGACGCTCCATGAATTGCTGCTTTTTCGGTGACGCGCCGGAGCGCACCATGAGCGGGTCCCGAACGAAGGAGACTCGCCATGCAGATCCTCTTCACGTCCCGTGATCCCGACGCGCGCGAGATGCGCGACATCACGCAGCGACGGCTGCGCTTCGTGCTGCGCCGCCTCGCCTGGCTGGTGCCGCAGGCGACCGTTCGCCTGACCGACGTCAACGGCCCGCGCGGCGGCCTCGACAAGCAGTGCCAGGTCGAGCTGGAGACCGTCGGCCGCGGCCGGGTCGTCGTCGCCTCCGTCGCCGCCGACTGGCGCGTCGCGATCGACACCGCGCTCGCCCGCGCGGCGCGCCTGCTCGAACGCATCCGGACACGACGCACGGCGTCTCGCAGAGCCCGGCCACGACTCGTCGAGTCCGAGACCTGACCTCATCCATCGCACCGCCCCGAACACCTGGAGATCACCATGAACCGCAGTACAGACACCTTCCGCCCCGGCTCCGCGTATCGCGACGCCGCGGGCTCGACGCTCGACACCCTGCGCACGCACCGCGTGCTGCGCAACACCTACGCGCTGCTGGCGATGACGCTGCTCTTCAGCGCGGCGGTCGCATCGGCCAGCGTGGCGTTCGCGTTGCCCGCCCCCGGGCTGATCCTCACGCTCGCCGGCTTCTTCGGCCTGTTCTTCCTGGTGAGCAAGGTGCGCGACAGCGCCTGGGCGCTGCCCGCGGTGTTCGCGCTGACCGGCTTCATGGGCTACGCCCTGGGACCGCTGCTCTCCCGGACGCTGTCGCTGCCGGGCGGCGCGCAGGTGGTGACGCTCGCGCTCGCCGCGACCGGCGCGACCTTCCTGGCGCTGTCGGCCTACGCGCTGGCCAGCCGACGCGACTTCAGCTTCATGGGCGGGTTCCTGTTCGCCGGGATGGTGATCGCGCTGCTGCTCGGACTGGGCGCGATCTTCATGCAGATCCCGGCGCTCGGCCTGGCCGTCGCGGGCATGGTCGCGCTGCTGTCGGCGGGCCTGATCCTGTTCGAGACGAGCCGCGTCGTGAACGGTGGCGAGACCAACTACGTGATGGCCACCGTCGGCCTGTACCTGTCGGTCTACAACCTGTTCTCGAGCCTGCTGAGCCTGCTGGGCTTCGGCGGCTCGAGCGACTGAACCGACCGGGACGGCACGCCATGAGGACCGCGCTCTGGATCGTGGCCGGGCTGCTCCTCGCCATCTGGACGGGGGGCGCCCTGCTGACGGTGGAGCTCGTCGAGTGGGCGGGGCGGCTCCTCGCCTCGGGCCAGGCGACCGACCTGGCCGCCGCGGCGGCGCGCTGGCCCGTGCCCGCCTGGGCCGTGCTCTGGGTGGACCCCGCGCTGCTCGAACCGATGCGCCAGGCGGTGATCTGGACGCTGGGCGTCTTCGGCGGGCTGCTGCCCGCGCTCGGCTCGGCCTCCGGCTGGCTGGGCATCGCGGTCTGGCTGCTGTGGGGCCTGGGGGCGGCGGTGCTGCTAGCGCTCGCCGGGGTCGGTCACCTGCTGCTGGGCCGGCTGCGGACCGGGAGTCCGCAGACCGCCTGAGGCCCCCTGAGACGGCCCGACGCCCCCTCGGGCCGTCTCGGGTCGTCTCGGGCCGCCGCCGGCCCCCCGCTGCGGCGGCCGTCCCGGGTGAAGGCGTGTTGGTATCCTCGCGGCACCTCGACCGCCGCAGGCCCTCCATGACCCACACCCACCTCGAGCGATGACGGCGGACCTCCCGCTGCGCTGCCGCTGCGGCGCGCTCGAAGGCCGCGTCGGATCACCCCACCGCGCCGGCCGCGCGATCTGCTACTGCCGCGACTGCCGGTCGTTCGCGCGCTGGCTGGGCGAGCCAGACCGCACGCTCGATGCCGCCGGCGGCACCGAGGTGCTCGCCACGCTGCCGCGGTACGTGGCGTTCGATCGCGGCCTGGAGCGCCTGCAGTGCGTCTCGCTCACGCCGAAGGGCCTGTACCGGTGGTACGCCGCGTGCTGCCGCACGCCCGTCGGCAACACCCCCCGCGACCCGAAGCTGTCGTACGTGGGCCTGGTCCGCGGCTGCATCGACGTCCCGGCGGATGCGCTGGACGCGGCGCTCGGGCCGGTCCGCATGAAGGTCAGCACCGACTCGGCCCTCGAGCGGATGCCCTCGACCCCGCGAGAGACGCTGCGCGGCCTGGCCAAGGTCGTGCGCAACGTCGGCGGCGCGCGCCTGTCCGGCGCATACCGGGAGAACCCGTTCTTCCGTGCGGGCACCGCCCAGCCCCTCGTGGCGCCGACGGTACTGAGCTTCGAGCAGTGGGAGTCGCTGCGCGAGGAGCGCTGACCCGCCGCGCTCAGGCCGCCGCGGCCAGCGCCTGCGTCATGCGCTTCGGCAGCGCGCGGTCGATCACCAGCGTGCGCACGTCGGCCACGCTCAGGTAGCGGCCGCCCGAGCCGTCGCGACCCATCACCTTGAGCAGGACCGGCCACTCGCCGTCCATCAGCTTGCGGTCGAGCGCACGGCGCCGGCCTTCGGCGCGCTCGAAGTTCGTGTCCATGTAGCGGCGGATCTGCGGCAGCGTCAGGCCGCGCTCCGACTGCCCCGAGGTACCGATCTGCTCGCTCGCGAACTCGTCGAGCCGGGCGAGCTCGCGCTCGACCACGCGCCCGCGCGGATCCAGGATGCCCGAACCCGCGCCGTGCTTGTCGAGCGGGCCGTCGCGCAGGCCCGACAGGCGCAGGCCCTCGCGTGCCGTGCGTGCCAGGGTCAGCGGCGTCAGGCCGTGCGCGATCAGCGCGATCGCCCAGATCGCGGCGGGCGGCAGCGACGGACCGCCCTCGCCGGCACGGGCGACCCGGGCCACCGTCGAGGCCACCTTGCTCAGGGGTTCGACACCGTCGTCGAGCAGCCCCTCGGCGACCAGCGCGCGCAGGAACGGGCAGGGGTTGCCCGACGAGACGGGCATCGAGGCGGGCTTGCGTGCGCGTGCCATGGAGGTGACCGGGAGAGGTGCGGGCCCGACGGGCCGCTGGGACCCAGCCTACCCCAGTCGGGCCTCCGCCCGTATCACGCGTCCACGCTGCCGAAGTCGAGGACCACCCGACCCGAGACGCGGCCGTCGCGCAGTTCTTCCATGCTCCGGCTCGCCTCGGAGGCCGGGCGCACCTCGATCGGCGGCGGCGCGAGCCGGCCGGTCTTGGCGAGCGCGACCACCTCGTGCAGCTCGCGCAGGCTGCCGACGTAGGAGCCGCGGATCGAGATGCCGCGCTGAGCGATCGGCGGCAGCGACAGCGTGACCTCGCCGCCGAACAGTCCGCACAGCACGTAGTGCCCGCCCTTGCAGAGCGCGCCGGTGCCGAGCATCGTCGTGGCCGGCATGCCCACGAAGTCGAGCACGCCCGCGACCTGGTCGCCGGCCAGCGCCTTGAGCTGCGCCAGCGCGTCCGGCGCGCGCGTGTCCAGCACCCGTGCCGCACCCTGCTCTCGCGCCCGCTCGAGCTTCGCGGCGTCCACGTCGCAGGCGACGACGTTCTCGATGCCGCGCGCGCGCAGCATCGCGATCGCGCTCATGCCCAGGCCACCGCAGCCGAGCACCGCCACCCAGTGGCGCGGCTTGAGCGCCGGCAGCTTGGCGATCGCGCTGTGCACCGTCAGGCCCGAGCAGGCGAGCGTGGCCGCCCAGGCCTCGTCGACGCCATCGGCCTCGACCAGGTATTTCGCGTCCGGCACCAGCAGGTGCGTCGCGTAGGCCCCGGGCCGCACGATGCCCACGAAGCGCGCGGCCAGGCACAGGTGGTCGTCGCCGTCGGCGCAGACCGCGCACTGGCCGCAGCCGATCCACGGGTAGACGATGCGCCGGTCGCCCACCTTCACGCCGGTGGCGTCCGGACCCATCGCATCGACGACACCGAAGGGCTCGTGACCGGTGGTGAACGGCGGCACGCAGCCGCGGTCCTTCACGTTGAAGCGCTTGCCGCCGCCGAGGTCGAAGTAGCCCTCCCAGATGTGCAGGTCGGAATGGCAGACGCCGGAGCGCACGATGCGCACGCGCACCTCGCTGCCCTGCGGAACGGGCGTCTCGCGCATCCGGACCTGAAGGGGCTTGCCGTGTTCGATGACGTCGTAGCTGAGCATGGGGCAGGGTCTCCGTGTGTCGTGCGGGCCGGCGTGGCGGCCCGGGGCGCCTCGGGTCGGGCGCGAGGGGGTGACTGTGACCGGGCGCGCGGCCGGCGGCAAGCCGGCGTGTCGGCGTGCGGGGCGCGCGCGCTGGAACGGGTCTCGGCGGCCCGGGTGCGCGGCCTGGGTGCGCGGCTTGCATGCATCGCGCGACGCGACCGCTCGCATCCTGCCCGCGGCCTCCCGGAGACGCACGATGAACCGGCTCGCGATCGCCTGCATCGCGCTCGCGCTGGCGGGCGGCGCAGCTGCGCTCGCCTGGCGGCAGGGCCTGTGTGCGGCTGCGCGTCGGCACGCCGTTCGTGCTGTCGTGCCCGGCGGCCGTGTCGCTCGCGATGTGGGAGCGGCACGACGTCCAGCCGGCGGCGCAGCGCCGGTTCGGCCGCGCGGCGACCGGCATCGAGCATTTCGGCAGCTACGCGTGCCGCAACATCCGCGGCCGCGAGGCCGGTCCGCGCAGCCGCCATGCGAGCGCGGACGCGCTCGACGTCGCGGCCGTCGTGCTCGAGGGCGGGCGTCGCGTCTCGGTCGCCTCGCACTGGCGGGCCGACGGCCCCGAGGCCGCCTTCCTGCGCGACCTGCACCGCGGCGCCTGCCGCTGGTTCGACGTCGTGCTCGGACCGGACCACGACGCGGCGCACGCCGACCACCTGCACGTCGACCGCGGCCCGGGCCGTGCCTGCCGATGAGACGGACCGCTCGCGCACCGTGCCGGGCGGTCCCGACACCCTCGCACCGACGCGGACGCCACAGCCCGACGACCGGAAGCGGCCGGGTTTCGCGCGCCCGCCGGACGCGGCATGATCGGGCCCCGACCGGAACACCGCCATGCACATCGCGATCCTCACCTTCCAGGGGTTCAACGAGCTCGACTCGCTGATCGCCCTCGGCATCCTGAACCGAGTGCGACGGCCCGGCTGGCGCGTGACGCTGTGCTGCCCGGAGCCAGTCGTGACCTCGATGAACGGGGTGACGGTGCACGCGCAGTCGCTGCTCGCGGAAGCCGGCTCGGCCGATGCCGTGCTGGTCGGCAGCGGCGTGCGGACCCGCGAGGTCGTCGCCGATCCGGTGCTGATGTCCCGGCTCGAACTGGCGCCCTCGAACCAGCTGATCGGAGCGCAGTGCTCGGGCACGCTCGTGCTCGCGCGTCTCGGCGTGCTGGGCGACGTGCCCGCCTGCACCGACCTCACCACCAAGCCCTGGGTGCAGGAGGCCGGCGTCGAGGTGCTCGACCAGCCGTTCCACGCGCGCGGCAACATCGCGACCGCGGGCGGGTGCCTGGCCTCGGCGTATCTCGCCGCGTGGGTCATCGCCCGCCTCGAGGGGCGCGAGGCCGCCGTCGCCGCGCTGCACTACGTGGCGCCCGTGGGCGAGAAGGACGCGTACGTCGCGCAGGCGATGGCGCACATCGACCGGGTGCTGCCGTGAACCGCCCGGTCCGCACCTACGCAGGCAGCTGCCACTGCGGCGCGGTCCGCTTCGAGATCGACTCCGATGTGCCGGAGTTGACCACCTGCGACTGCTCGATCTGCCGGCGGCGCAGCGCCACCATGGTCAAGGTCCACGAGAGCGGCTTCAGACTCCTCGCGGGCCAGGACAGCCTCGCCGAGTATCGATTCCACACGGGCACCGCCCGGCACTACTTCTGCAAGGTCTGCGGCATCTACCCGTTCCACCGCAAGCGCGTGACGCCGGATCACTTCGGCGTCAACGTGCAGTGCCTCGAGGACTTCGACCCCGCCGGCATCCCGGTGCGCCGGGCCCGGGGCGCATCGATGACCTGATGCCCCGCCAGCTCCTGCCTCACCCATGACCCCGCAGCCCGCCCACCCTGGCCACTTCCCCGAAATCCTCTCGCTGAACGCCGAGTCGGTACGCTACCTGAGCCCCCTCGACGCCATGCGACTCGCCGCGCTGCACGCCGAGGCGGCGCGACACGTCGTGGTCACGGCCGACGGGGGGGTGCTCGCCTTCCTGCTCGCCTTCGGTCCCGCCGCACGCTACGACAGCCCCAACTTCCTGTGGTTCCGCGACCGGTACGCCGACTTCCTCTACGTCGACCGGGTCGTAGTGGCCTCGCGGGCACAGGGGACCGGACTCGGTCGCCTCCTCTACGACGACCTGTTCGCCTTCGCCCGCCGCACCGGATGCGCGCGCATCACCTGCGAGGTCGACAGCGACCCGCCCAACCCCGCCTCGGAAGGCTTCCACCGCTCGTATGGATTCGTCGAGGTCGGCTCGCAGCGCCTGGCGGAGCGCGGCAAGACGGTGTCGATGAAGGCGGTCGAGCTCGATCCCGGGGCAGGTGCGTGGGGCGGGTGCGCTCGGTGAGCGTGCCTCCGTGATCGACGTGATCGCGACGTCCTGCAGCCCGCCGGACCCGCCACGGCGAAGGCAGGTCCGTGTGCAAGAATCGGCCGCTCCTGCGCCCCGGACCGCCATGCCCGCCCCCTCCGCCTCCCCGCCGATGTCTTCCCCGCCGACGCCCCGCTCCGTCCTGCGCCACTACTTCCACGCCAAGGACGAGAACCGGCCGCACGCGCTCGCGCACGCCTTCGCGCCCGAGGCCACGCTCGACATCGTCAACCGCAGCGCGTCGATCGCCTTCCCCGCGCGCACGCTCGGTCGCGAGGCGATCGCCGACGTGCTGGTCCGCGACTTCGGCCGCACGTACGAGAACGTCCGGACCTTCTACCTGGACACGCCGCCCGACGGCGCCCGATCGTTCTCGTGCGATTGGCTGGTCGCGATGTCCGACAAGACGACACGCTGCCCGCGCGTCGGCTGCGGGCGCTACGACTGGACCTTCGACACGGCCGGCTCGGGTCTCGCGACCGCACTGGTCATCACCATCGAGGCGATGCTCGTGCTCGAGCCCGCGAAGCTGGGCGCCACGCTCGACGCGATCGACGGCCTCGACTACCCGTGGGCCTCGCGCACGGCCGCGGTCGCGGTGCTGCGCGCGGATCCGGCCGTCGGGTCGGCTGTGGAGCCGGTCCTGGCCCACCTGGAGCGCGCGGCCCGCGTCGGCTGAACCGCGCGCGCCTCGAGCCGCGCGGCCTCACCGGTCCACGCGGCATCACCGGGCAAAGCGGCGCGCCGGGCGCCCGCCGAGCCGGGCGGAGGCCGGATTCCGCCGCGCGGCGTCGTGGCTTGCCGTTCCCGCCCGCCGGGGCGACCATGAGGGCGAGACGACGACAGACCGACAGACCGACAGACAGGTCGACACAAGGCCGCCCCGGAGACCCGCATGGCATCGATCTTCACCCCCGAGCAGCAGGCCGCCTACGAACGCGACGGCTACGTCCTGGTCAGGTCGCTCTTCGACGCGGACGAGACCGCGATGCTGCGCGCCGCCATCGAGCAGGACCCCGCGCTGCGGGCGAGCCTCTACGACCGCAAGGACGCCGAGGGGAAGTCCACGCGCATGGCCACCTGGAACCACCCCGGCGACAGCGTCTACGGCCTGGCCGCGCGCTCGCGCCGAGTGGTCGACACGATGGAGGCGATGCTCGGCGGCGAGGTCTACCACTACCACTCGAAGCTCACCGCCAAGGAGCCGTACGACGGCGGCGCCTGGGAGTGGCACCAGGACTACGGCTACTGGTACCACAACGGCTGCCTGATGCCGTACATGGCGTCGATGATGCTCGCGCTCGACCGCGCGACGAAGGAGAACGGCTGCCTGCAGGTGCTGCGCGGCTCGCATCTGGCGGGGCGGGTCGACCATGGCGTGCTGCCCGGCGAGCAGGTCGGCGCGGACCCGCGGCGCGTCGAGCGGATGCTCGCCACGATGGACCTCGTCCACGTGGAGATGGAGCCCGGCGACGGCCTCTTCTTCCATGCGAACGTGATGCACCGCTCCGACCAGAACCGGTCGCCGAACCGTCGGTGGACGGTGATCATGTGCTACAACGCGGCGCGCAACGACCCCTACCTCGATCATCACCACCCGCGCTACACGCCGCTGTCGAAGGTGGACGATGCCGCGGTGAAGGCGGCAGGCGTGAGCTTCACGAAGGACGGCCCCGACGCCTTCCGCAAGACCTTCGCGAATCCGCCCGAGCTCAAGCGGCGGATCGAGGTGTCCTGAGGCGCGAGGCTCAGCCGCGCACGAACAGCGTCCGGAGCGGCGCGTCGCCCACCTGGCGGCTCCAGTGGCCGTGCACGGCCGCGTCGAAGGTCGCGCCCTCGGGCAGCAGGTCGGCGGAATAGAAGTGCTCGCCCGGGCCGAACACCCGTGACGAGCCGTCCTGCAGGCCGATCTCCATCCGCCCGGACAGGATGACGACCCACTGCGGCGTGGTGCTCACGTGAAACGTCGAGCGAAAGCCCACCGGGCTCTCGCGCAGCTGCAGTCCGCCGGAGGGCATCAGCGCCGACAGCCGCGACTGCGGCGTGCCCTCGACGAGGGGCACGGACTCCTCGCGAAAGCGCGCGCGCCCGTCGGTGTCGGTGAACAGGACGACGCGGGTGAAGGTCGGCGTGGCGGTCATGGCGGGCCTCGGGTCGGACGGTCGGCGGGGCCCCGAGCTTACAGGTCCGGGCTCAGCCGTCCGGCAGTGCGCGGCACAGCGCCCGGACGGCCCCTCGCCTGCACGCGAGGTCCACGACCAGCTCGAGCCGCCGATGCGGCGTGTCCGACGTGCCGGCCAGGCGAAGCCGCAGGTGACGCGGCAGTTCCGAGGGCACCGGCCAGCACAGGCCGCTGATCGCGCCGATCTGGTCTTCGCCGTCGAAGCAGGCCGCCCATTCGATCACCGGCATCTCGCTCGTCTCCGAGTCGGGCAGGCCGTGCAGGCGGCACGCGACCGCGTCCAGCCTGACGTTGACCGACGGATGCTCGTACTCGACCACGCCCACCCCGGCCTGCGCCTCGTGCGCCACGGGCGCCTCGTCGACCGGCGCCACGGACTCGAGCCCGCCCGTGCCGACCTCGATGCGCAGCACGTAGGCCCACAGGCCCGCGCGCCACTCGCCACCGCTCAGCTCCAGTCGCGCGGCGGGTGCGCCTTCGGGGGCATCGACGATCGCGACCGTCGCGTGCCGGCACGGCGCGCCGAGCCGCACCGCCTGCATCGCGCCCCGCACCGTCGGCAGGCTCTCGACACGCATCCAGGCCAGCAGCTCGTCGAGCGTGCCCTGGGTGACGCGCGTCGCGGTGGCGAGCGCCGGCGGCAGGCTGCCCGCGCGGACGATCTCCACCCAGCTGCCGCCCGCGGCCCCGGCGACCACCTGCACGAAGGTGCAGCCCGACGGGTCCTCGGGGGTCATTGGCCGCGGCTCCGCGCCGATCGCACAGCGCGATGCCTGGCGCACCGCACGATCGCCGTGCGCTGCGGCAGCGGACACCGCCCGGCGGATTTTTCAGCTTTCGGTAAGGAAATGGTCATATTCATCCGCGCTTCGCGCCATACTCCGCACCCCTGCGCGGCGAGGGTTTCCGGTCGAAGCTTGGCTGGACGCTTCCGCCGGATGATCTCAAGAACCTAAGTCCCACGATGTCGTCTACCCGACAGAGCCTGGCCGACCCCGCCGATGCGTCGGTCGAGCGCCACGAAGCCACGGTCCGAAACGGTTT
>RPRK01000103.1 GCA_003818495.1 Burkholderiales bacterium | reverse complement strand
GCCGAAGCCATCGACCCGTCGGGGCGGCCGGACTTCGCGGCCGTCGTGCACGGCATCGACCTGACGCGGCCGCTCGGCGCGGATGAAGTCGACTCGATCCACGCCGCGATCGATCGCTACGGCGTGCTGGTCTTTCGCGACCAGCACCTGGACGACGCGCAGCAGGTGGCCTTCAGTCGCCAGCTCGGGCCGCTCGAGCTCGCGACCGGCGACATCGGCGAGGTGAAGGACCGCCGGCTCGCGATGGAGCTGAACGACATCTCGAACCTGGACAAGTACGGCGAGGTCCTGCCGCGGGACAACCGGGCGCGCCTGTTCGGACTGGGCAACCGCCTGTGGCATTCGGACAGCTCGTTCAAGGAGGTGCCGGCGAAGTACTCGCTGCTCTCGGCCCGGAAGATCCCGTCGGCCGGCGGCAACACCGAGTTCGCCGACATGCGCGCCGCCTACGACGCGCTCGACGACGAGACGCGCGGCGAGATCCAGGACCTCGTCTGCCTGCACAGCCAGCTCTACTCGCGCGGCCTCCTCGGCTTCGACGACTTCACCGAGGCGGAACGCCTCAAGTGGGCGTCGGTGCGCCAGCGACTCGTGCGCCGGCATCCGACCACCGGCCGGTACTCGCTCTACCTGTCCAGCCATGCCGGCGCCATCGAAGGCTGGCCGACGCCCGAAGCGCGCGCGTTCCTCCGCGATCTGAACGAGCATGCCACCCAGCGCCGATTCGTCTACGAGCACGTCTGGCGGCCCTGGGACCTCGTCATGTGGGACAACCGCGTGACGATGCATCGCGCCCGGCCGTTCCGCTCGACCGAGGTCCGCGACATGAGGCGGACCACGCTGACCAACGAGGTGTCGAGCCTGGAGCAGGGCTGACGCGCCGAGCGGCGCTTCGGCGGTTCGAGACGGCTCAGCGCTTGAGGTTGCGCTCGAACAGCGCGAACAGCCGCTGCCAGTGCCGTTCGGCGCTCGGCTTGTCGTAGATGCCCGCCCGCTGGGGGAACGCGAAACCGTGCTGCGCCCCCGGGTACCACTCCAGCCGATAGGGCGTGCCCGCCTGCTCGAGCGCCGCCTCCAGCGTCGCCACCGTCTCGGGCGGCGCCCACGTGTCGATCTCCGCGCAGGCGAAGTAGGTGTCGCAGCGCACGCGGTCGAGCATCCGGTGCGCCGAGTCCTCGCGGTCGGTGACCAGGTTGGCGCCGTAGATGGACGCCACGCAGCGCAGCCGCGGATGGTGCGCGGCCGCGGCCAGCACGAACGGCCCGCTCATGCAGTAGCCGACCGCGCCGATCCGCGTGGCGTCGGCCGCCGGGTCACCGTCTACCAGCGCCAGCATCGAGCCGGTGTCGCTCGCCACCAGCGCGTTGGTGAGCGTCCCCATCAGCTCGAACATCCGGGCCATGCCGGGCTCGTCGCGCACCAGGGTGAACGTCCGCACCGATCGGTAGTAGAGGTTGGGCAGCACCACGTAGTAGCCCACCGACGCGATGCGGCGGGCCATGTCGTGCAGTTCCTCCCGCTTGCCGGGCGCGTCCATGTAGAACAGCACCACCGGATGGGGGCCGCCCTCGTCGGGGTGGACGACGAAGGTGTTCATCGACCCGTCGCGGGTCGCGATCTCCAGATGCCGTTCGATCATTCCGGTCTCCTTGCAACACGTTCAGGTATCGAACAGCCAGCGCTCGATGTGGCGCGCGACGATGCCGGCGCCGGTGCCGAGCATCGGGCAGTGGCCGGCGTGCGGCACGACGTGCGCGACCGCGTCCCAGGCGACCGCGGTGCGGCGCAGCGCGGCCGGCGTCACCAGCGGGTCGTCGCGGCCCGAAATCGCCAGCACCGGCACGTCCGCGTCGCGCGGCACCGGCTGCGGCCGCAGCCAGTCGAGGCAGGCGGCGAAGGACTCGTCGCGCAACGAGGCCGCGACGCGCGCCGCCAGCGCCTCGGACGCCCGGGCCCCGAGCAGCAGCTCGCGCACGCGGACCGGATCGGGCTGCCCGGGTTCGCCGAGCAGCAGCAGCGGACGGCGGGCGAGCAGCGCGCGGGCGAGCGCCGCCGGATGGCGCGCGGCGAGGCCGCGGGCGGCCGCCTCCAGCCCGTCGGGCGGCGTCGGCGAGATCAGCACCGCGCCGTCGTGCGCGCCGCGCGCGATCAGCCCCTCGACCACGCGCGCGCCCATCGAGTGGCCGACGAGGATCTTCGGGCCCTCGAGGTGTCCGAGCATCGCGTGCAGACGGTCGATGTAGCGCGACAGCGGCAGGTGCGCGATGCGGCGCGACCACGGTCCGGGGGGCCAGGCCTCGTGCAGGTCGGGCGCGAAGCAGCGCAATCCGAGCGACTCCAGGCGCGGGCGCAGGCCGTCGTGCCCGTCGTCCCAGACCCAAGGACCGAGACAGGGACCGTGCACGAGGACGACGACGGCCTTCGGCACGAAGGCGGCTCCGTTCAGGGTCGGGCGACGGGTGCCGCGCCCGCGCGGCGATGCACCGGCACGCCCGCCGCCCAGGTCTCGAGCACGCCGCGGTCGTCGGCGAGCGTGGCGAGCGCGAAGAAGGTGTCGAGCGGGTCGTCGCGCAGCGCCGTGCGGCGCGCCAGCAGCGGCGTGCCCGCCGGGTCGAGGACCGCGAGGTCGGCGTCGCGCCCGGGCTGCAGGCTGCCGATGCGGTCGCCCAGGTACATCGAGCGCGCGCCGCCCAGCGTCGCGAGGTACAGCGCGTAGGCCGGGTGCAGCGAGATGCCCAGCAGCTGCTGCACCTTGTAGGCCTCGCCGAGCGTGCGCAGCATCGAGTAGCCGGTGCCGCCGCCGACGTCGGTGCCGAGCCCGATCGGGTGGCCGGCGGCGATCGCCTGGCGCAGGTCGTACAGGCCGCTGCCGATGAAGAGGTTCGAGGTCGGGCAGAACGAGGCGGCCGTGCCGGAGGCGGCCAGGCGCGCGCGATCCGCGTCGTCGAGCCAGATGCAGTGCGCGTAGACGGCGCGCTCGCGCAGCAGACCGTAGTGGTCGTAGACGTCGAGGTAGCTGCGGCGCTCGGGGAACAGTCGCGCCACCCAGGCGACCTCGTCGCGGTTCTCGGCGACGTGGCTCTGGACATAGACCGTGGGATGCTCGGCGGCGAGCCGCCCGGCGGCCTCGAGCTGGGCCTCGGTCGAGGTGACCGCGAAGCGCACCGTGATCGAGTAGTGCGAGCGGCCGCGGCCGTGCCAGCGCTCGATCAGTGCGCGGCTGTCGTCGATGCCGCCCGGCGTGGTGTCGCGCAGCCCGTCGGGCGCGTGACGGTCCATCAGGCACTTGCCGGCGACCATCAGCAGGCCGCGCGCCTCGGACGCCTCGAAGAAGGCGTCGACCGAGCCCGGATGCACGGTGCAGAAGACGCTCGCGGTCGTGGTGCCGTTCTCGAGCAGCCGGTCGAGGAAGAACGATGCGGCCGCCCGCGCGTGCGCCGCGTCGGCGAAGCGCTGCTCCTCGGGAAAGGTGTAGCGCTCCAGCCAGTCGAGGAGCTGCGAGCCGTAGCTCGCGATCACGTCGACCTGCGGGAAATGCACGTGCGTGTCGACGAAGCCCGGCACGACCAGCATGCCGCGCCGGTCGTGCACCCGGACATCGGGGCCGAGCCGGGGCAGCATCGCGGCCGCCGGCGCCAGGCGCTCGATGCGTCCGTCGCGGATCAGCAGCACGCCGTCGCGCACGTGCTCGACCGCACCCGCGTCGGACCCGTCGAGACCCGGGTCGCGCAGGCAGTGCAGGAAGTCGGCTCGGATCGCGACGTCGGCCACGGTGCTCAGCTCCTGGGGATCTTTCCGGCGACGCCCTCGACCAGCCAGTCGATGCGGTTGAGGTCCTCGTCGCCCATCGTGCCCTGCTGCAGCCGGACCCGGCCCTCGTTGTCGCGGATCGGGCCGGTGAACGGATGCAGCCGGCCCGCGACCAGGTCGGCCTCGCGGGCGCGCAGCAGCGTCGCGGTGTCGCCGGGCAGATCGGGGGCGAGCGGCCCGACGCGCACCATGCCGTCCTTCAGGCCGCCCCAGGTGGTCCGGCTGCGCCAGGTGCCGTCGAGCACGGCCTGGGTGCGCTGCACGCAATAGCGGTCCCAGTGGTGGGTCACCGAGGCGAGGTGGGCCTTCGGCGCGGCGCGGCTCATGTCCGAATGGTAGCCGACGACCCGCAGTCCGCGGGCCTCGGCCGCCTGCGGCACGGCCGACGAGTCGGTATGGTGGGTCAGCACGTCGGCGCCCTGCCCGGCCAGCGTGAAGGCGGCGTCGCGCTCCAGGCCGGGGTCGAACCAGCTGCTGGTCCAGACGATCCGCAGCTGCGCCTTCGGGTTCACCGAGCGCGCGCCGAGCATGAACGCGTTGATGCCCTGCAGGACCTCGGGGATCGGGAAGGCGGCGACGTAGCCGAGGACGTTCGAGCGCGTCGAGCGTCCGGCGACGAGCCCGCCGAGGTAGCGGCCCTCGTAGAAGCGCGCGTTGTAGGTCGCCACGTTCGTCGCGGTCTTGTACCCGGACGCATGCTCGAAGGCGATGGCAGGGAAGTCGCGGGCGACGCGCAGCGTCGGCTCCATGTAGCCGAACGAGGTCGTGAAGATCAGTCGGTGGTCCTGCGCCGCGAGGTCGCGGATGACGCGCTCGGCGTCGGCGCCCTCGGCGACCTTCTCGACGAAGCGGGTGGCGATGCGCGCACCGAACGCCCGCTCGAGCTCGAGGCGGCCGAGATCGTGCTGGTGCGTCCAGCCGGCGTCGGACAGCGGGCTCACGTAGACGAAGCCGACCTTCAGCGGCGCCTTCGCGGGGGCGCCCGCCTGGGCGGCGGCGGGGCGGGGCAGTGCGGCGCCGAGCGCGGCGGCCAGGGGCGGCGCGCCGAGCGCGGCCGCGGCGAGCGAATGCAGTGCAGCCCGCCGAGGCGGGGCGGCGGGCCCTGCGACGGCGAGGTTTTCGACGAATCGGTCGTCGTTCACGTGGTTGGTCCTCGAACACGGCTGCAGGCAGGCCGGCTGCAGCGCCCGGTGGCCCGCGGCGGCGGGCTGGGCGGCGATTCTACGTGGGGCGCCGCGCACGGCGCCAAAACGAGACGGGCGCGACTCGCGTCGCGCCCGTCCGCGCCCGACCGCCCGGCCCGAGCCGGACGGCGTGCCTTACTTCAGCGCCTGCAGCGCGGCGATGCGCTGCTCCATCGGCGGGTGGGAGGAGAACAGCGCCATGATGCTGCTCGGACGGCCGCTGATCCCCATTGCCTGCACGGTCTTGGGCATCTCGCCCGGGTCGAGGCCGCCCAGGCGCGCGAGCGCGCCCATCATCGGCTCCTTGCGGCCCATCAGCTGGGCGGCGCCCGCATCGGCACGGAACTCGCGCTGCCGCGAGAACCAGGCGACGACGATCGCGGCCAGCACGCCGAGCAGGATGTCCATGACGACGGTCGTCACGTAGTAGCCGATGCCGGGGCCGTCGTTCTGGTTGCGCAGCACGACCTTGTCGACGAAGTAGCCGACCACCCGCGAGATGAACACGACGAAGGTGTTCATCACGCCCTGGATCAGCGTCATCGTGACCATGTCGCCGTTCGCGACGTGGGCGACCTCGTGCCCGATCACCGCCTCGACCTCCTGGCGCTGCATCGACTGCAGCAGGCCGGTCGACACCGCGACCAGCGCGGAGTTCTTGAAGGCACCGGTGGCGAAGGCATTCGGCTCGCCCTCGTAGATCGCGACCTCGGGCATCTTGATGCCGGCCTTGTCGGCGAAGCGGGCGACCGTCTGCACGATCCACATGTGGGTGGGATCCTGCGAGTCGTTGATGACCACCGCGCCGACCGAGCGCTTGGCCATCGGCTTGCTGATCAGCAGCGAGATGATCGCGCCGCCGAAGCCCATCACCAGCGAGAACCCGAGCAGCTGCCCGAGGTTCAGACCGTTGGCGCTGAGGAACCGGTTCAGGCCGAGCAGGTTCACGGCGAGGCCGAGCACCAGCATCACCGCGAGGTTGGTCAGGATGAACAGGGCAATGCGCTTCATGGACCAAGGCTCCCGAAAAGGGGGTGGAGGCGTTCGTCGCGAATGCTAGCCCAGCCTTGCACCCGCGCCCGCATTCCCCCTCCCTGCCCCGAAGTTCGACCCCCTTTCGCGCCACACCTCCGGCGGCAGGCACCAGGGACTGGGGTCCGGGCCGCCGGGCCGCCGCGGGGCGCCGGGGCCGGACGGCGGCGCCGATGGCACCATGCGGGCTGCGCCGCCCGCCACCGGGCGGCCGCCGGCCCCTACCCACCCGAGCCCGCGGATCCGACGATGAGCCCCGAGTCGCTTCACCCCGAACTGGTCGGCTATGTCGCGGCCACCCTGACCACCGTCTCCTTCGTGCCGCAGGCGCTCCTCACCCTGCGCAGCGGCAATGCGGACGGGGTGTCGCTGCGGATGTACGCGCTGTTCACCGCCGGCGTCGCGCTGTGGCTGCTCTACGGCCTGCTGACCGGAGCCTGGCCGGTCATCCTGGCCAATGCGGTCACGCTGGCCCTGGCGACGCTGATCCTCGTGGTCGCCTGGCGGGGCCGACGCCGCCGCGACGGGCTCAGCAGGTCCCGAAGGTGACGCCGAGCCGCTTCAGGTAGCGCCGGTAGGCGGCCGACGCCTTGTCGGCCGCGCAGTGCAGCTCGGCCCGCGGATCGAGGGGCAGGCACTTCGGGCGCTGCGACTCGAGCACCGGCAGGTCCTGGCCGAAGATCATGTCCTGGAAGCTGCGCATCGACGCGTCGGGCGACTCGAAGTCGGTCATCGCCATCCGGATCCAGACCCGGGCGGTTTCCGGACCGGTCGGACAGACGAACAGCGCGATCGACTCCCGGAAGTCGGCGAGGGCCACCTTCGCGGCCTCGGGCGCCTTGGTCAGCACGCAGCTGTACGGTCCGACGACCTCGTAGGTGTAGTCGACCATCGCGCCGCCGGTGGCGTGGATGCTGGAGACCGGCTGCCAGGCCCGGCAGGCGGTGGCGAGCACGCCGGTGGCGGTGTCCTCGACCCGGTAGTCCGGGATCTCGGGATGCCCGCGGTCACCGAGGCTGCCCTCGTGCACGAATCCGAAGTGCGCCATGTCCAGGAAGTTCTCGACGATCCGCGGCGCACTCGCCGCGACCTCGTAGGGCCCGCAGTTGACCTTGCGCAGCCGCGGGTCGTCCTCCGCCGCGAACGCCGGTGGCGCGATCTCCCCGGGCTGGAGCCGGACCCAGATCAGGCCGTTTCGCTCGAGCGCCTCGCAGACCTGCGCCCGATGGCCGTCCGGCGGCACGAACCCGGGCAGTGCCGGGATGCGCGCCACCCGGGCGTCGGCATCGAACGCCCAGCCGTGGTACGGGCACTCGAGCCGCGCGCCGCCCGGCGCCTCGGGCGCCGCGACCACGCGCCCCCGGGACAGGCTGGCGCCGCGGTGCGGGCAGCGATCGGACCACGCATGCACCGCACCCCGCGCGTCGCGCCACAGCACGAGCGCGTGCCCGAGCAGCGTCGCGGCGACGGGGGCGTCGCGCAGGTCCTCGACCTGCGCGACCGGGTGCCAGTGCGTGGCCTCGATCATCGCGCCTTACTTGCCGCTCGGGATCTGACCTTCGACACCCTTCACGAAGAAGTTGATGCCGCCCTTCCACGCGTCGTCGCCGACCACGTCCTTGGCGAGCTGCTCCTTGCCGGTGTTGTCGACGATCGGGCCCTTGAAGACCGCGAACGAGCCGTCCTTCAGGCCCGCCTTGATCTTCTCGACCTCGGCCTTGACCTCGGCCGGCACGAAGTCGGCGACCTTGGCGAAGTCGTTGATCCCTTCCTTGGTGCCCCACTTCGTGACCTCGGTCTTCCACGTCTTGTTCAGGACGTCGTTGACCGTCTTCTCGTAGTAGGGCGCCCACAGCACGACGCACGAGGCGAGGTGGGCCTTCGGCGCGAAGGCGCTCATGTCGCTGTCCCAGCCGAACGCGTACTTGCCGTTCTTCTCGGCGGTCTGCAGGACCGCGGTCGAATCGGTGTTCTGCAGGAGCACGTCGGCCTTGGCGTTGATGAGCGACTGCGCCGCCTCGCTCTCCTTCGGCGGATCGAACCAGGTGTTGACCCAGACCACCTTGGTGGTGACCTTCGGGTTCACGCTCTGCGCGCCCAGCGTGTACGCGTTGATGTTGCGCAGCACCTCGGGGATCGGGAACGAGCCGACGAAGCCCAGCACGTTGGTCTTGGTCATGCGGCCGGCGACGACGCCCGCCATGTACGCGTCCTCGTAGAAGCGGGCCTCGTAGACGCGGAAGTTCTCGGCGGTCTTGTAGCCGGTGGCATGCTCGAACTTGACGTCCGGATGGTCCTTGGCGACCTTCTCCATCGCGTCCATGTAGCCGAAGCTGGTCGCGAAGATGATCTTGTTGCCCTGCGCCACCAGATCGCGGATCACGCGCTCGGCGTCCGGACCCTCCGGCACCTTCTCGACGAAGGTGGTCTTGATCTTGTCGCCGAACTTCTCCTCGATCGCCTTGCGGCCGAGATCGTGCGCGAAGGTCCAGCCGGCATCGCCGACCGGGCCGACGTAGACGAAGCCGATCTTCAGCGGCTCGGGGGCGGGGGCCGGCGCGGCGGCCACCGGCGCGGGGGCGGCGGCGGGCTTGGGCTCCTCCTTCTTGCTGCAGCCCGCGAGGGCGGCGGCGGCGAAGACAGCGGTCAGTGCCGCGTGCTTCATGAGCGAACGTCGTGCGAGGTGATTCATCCTGGCTCCTGGTGGATTCTCGTCGGATGGACAGTGGGGACGGACTGTGACGGGATGACGGGACAACGGGGTGACGGGTCCGGACGGTATCGGGCGCGGGTCGGGCTTCAGTGACCCGGATGGAACGGCTTGCCGAGCGACGCGGGCATGTTGACGCGGATCCAGGTCGGATTGCGCGAGATCAGCACGAGGACGACGATCGTCGCGAGGTACGGCAGCATCGACATGAACTGGCTCGGGAACTGGACCCCCTGCCCCTGCAGGTGGAGCTGCAGCATCGTGACGCCGCCGAACAGGTACGCACCGAGCAAGACGCGTGCCGGACGCCAGGTCGCGAAGGTGGTGAGCGCCAGCGCGATCCAGCCGCGCCCGGCGACCATGCCCTCGACCCACAGCGGCGCGTAGACCACCGACAGGTAGGCGCCGGACACCCCGCACAGCGCGCCGCCCGTCATCACCGCCGCCAGGCGCATCGGACGCACCGGGTAGCCCAGCGCATGCGCCGATTCGGGCGATTCGCCGACCGCGCGCAGCACCAGCCCGGTGCGCGTGCGGTAGAGCACCCAGGCGGTGAAGGCGGTGACGAGGATCGTCAGGTAGACCATCGGATGCTGGCGGAACAGCGCGACGCCGACCAGCGGCAGGTCGGCGAGAACCGGCAGCTCGAACGAGGTGCGCTCGGCGAGCTTCTTGCCGACGTAGCCGATGCCGACGAAGGCCGAGAACCCGGCGCCGAACAGCGACAGCGCGAGCCCGGTGGCGTACTGGTTGGTGTTCATCCAGATCACCAGCACCCCGAACACCGCCGCCGACAGCGCGCCCGCGGCGGCGCCCGCCGCGAAGGCGAGCGTGTCGCTGCCGGTGTGGAAGGCGACCGCGAAGCCGGCGACCGCGGCGATCAGCATCATGCCCTCGGCGCCGAGGTTGAGCACGCCCGCCCGCTCGTTGATCAGCAGCCCGAGCCCGGCGATGGCCAGCGGCGTGCCGGCCGACAGCGTCGCGGCGATCAGCAGCGCGATCTCGTTCACGATGCCGCCCCTCGGGCGGCCGTGCGGCCGCTCCACCTGATCCGGTAGGTGATCAGCGTGTCGCAGGCGAGCAGCGAGAACAGCAGCACGCCCTGGAACACGCCGGTGAGCGCGGACGGCAGGCCGATCCGCGATTGCGAGAGCTCGCCGCCGATGAGGAACATCGACAGCAGCACGCTGCCGAGCACGCAGCCCACGGGATGGAGCCGCCCGACGAAGGCGACGATGATCGCGGTGAAGCCGTAGCCGGTGGACAGATGGGGCGTGAGCTGCCCGGCCGGACCGACCGCCTCGAACGCCCCCGCCACCCCGGCGAGGCCGCCGGACACCAGCAGCGCCGTCCACAGCGCCCGCCGCGACGAGAAGCCCGCGTAGCGTGCCGCCGCCGGGGCCAGGCCGCCCACCTGCAGCTGGTAGCCGCGGAAGGTGCGGAACATGAAGACCGCCATCACCGCCGCGGTCAGCAGCGCGAACACCAGCCCCCAGTGCATGCGCAGACCGGTCACCATCCTCGGCAGGTTGGTCCCCGAGGCGAAGCTCATCGTCTGCGGGAAGTTGAAGCCCTTGGGGTCCTTCCAGGGGCCGAACACCAGGTACGACAGCAGCAGGTTCGCGACGTAGACCAGCATCAGGCTGACCAGGATCTCGCTCGCGTTGAACCGGTCGCGCAGCAGCGCGACGATGCCCGCCCAGAGCATGCCGCCCGCGGCGCCGGCGAGGATCGCGAGCGGGAAGAAGGCCCAGCGGTCGATCGCGATCTGGTTGGCGGTGAAGTAGAGCGCGAGCCCGCCGCCGGTGATGGCGCCCAGCAGGAACTGCCCTTCGGCGCCGATGTTCCAGACGTTCGACCGGAAGCACAGCGCCAGCCCCAGCGCGCACAGGATCAGCGGCGTGGACTTGAGCGCCACCTCGCTGGCGCCGCGTGCGCCGTTCAGCGGCTCGAAGAGGAACATCCGCAGGCCCTGCACCGGATCGCGTCCCAGCGCCACGAACAGCGCGGCGGCCACCACCACGGTGATCGCGAGGGCGATCACCGGCGACAGCCACGCGAGCGCGCGCGACGGCTCGGGACGGGCCTCGAGGGCGATCACGCCGCCGGCTCCGCGACGCCGGCCGGGGCGGGGTCGACCGCCCCGGGCCACAGCCCGCTCATCCACTCGCCGATCCGCTCGACGCTGGCGTCGGCGCGGGCGATCGACGGCGACAGGCGCCCCTTCGCGATGACCATCATCCGGTCCGACAGCTCGAACAGCTCGTCGAGTTCCTCGGACACCACCAGCACCGCGCAGCCCGCATCGCGCAGCGACAGCAGCGCCGCCCGGATCTGGGCGGCCGCGCCGACGTCGACGCCCCAGGTGGGCTGGGCGACGATCAGCACCTTCGGGTTCGCGTCGATCTCGCGCCCCATGATGAACTTCTGCAGGTTGCCGCCGGACAGGCTGCGGGCCGGGGAATGCGGGCCGCCGGCCTTCACGCGGAACCGCCCGATGATCGAGCCGGCCTGCGCGGCGAGCGGCGCGCGCGCGATCCAGCCGCCCGCGCGCAGCGCCTCGCGCCGCGTCAGGAGCAGGTTGGCCGCCAGCGACAGGGTCGGCACCGCACCGCGCCCGAGGCGCTCCTCGGGGACGAAGTGCAGCCCGAGATCGCGGCGACGACGCGGCGACGCCCGGCCGGCCTGCTCGCCGAGCAGCTCGATCGCCGCCGCCGGCGCCCGTGGGTCCTCGCCCGACAGCGCGGCGAGCAGCTCCTGCTGCCCGTTGCCCGAGACGCCCGCGATGCCCAGCACCTCCCCCGCGCGCAGCTCGAGCGAGACCTCGGCGAGATCGACGCCGAACGGCGAGAGCTTCGGCAGCGACAGCCCGCGCACCGCCAGCGCCACCGCGCCGGCCCGCGACGGCCGGTGCTGCAGGGGCGGCGGCTCGGCACCGATCATCAGCCTCGAGAGCGAGGCGTTGCTCTCCTGACGCGGGTCGACCACGCCGGTGACCTTGCCCGCGCGCATCACGGTGCAGGCGCTGCACAGCGCACGGATCTCGTCGAGCTTGTGGCTGATGTAGAGGATGGCGCAGCCGGTGGCGGCGAGCTGGCGCAGCGTGACGAACAGACGCTCGACCGCCTGCGGCGTCAGCACCGAGGTGGGCTCGTCGAGGATCAGCAGCCGCGGGTCGGTCAGCAGCGCGCGGACGATCTCCACGCGCTGGCGTTCGCCCACCGACAGCGTGTGCACGGGCCGCTCGGGGTCGAGCTCGAGCCCGTACTCGCCGGCCTTCGCGCGGATCCGCGCCGAGACCTGCGCGAGCGACAGCGACCGGTCCAGCCCCAGCCAGACGTTCTCGGCGACGGTGACGGTCTCGAAGAGGCTGAAGTGCTGGAACACCATGCTGATGCCCAGCCGACGCGCCTCCTGCGGATTGCGCACGGCGACCGGCGCGCCGTCGAAGCGGATCTCGCCGGCGTCCGGCCGCACCGCGCCGTAGATGATCTTCATCAGCGTCGACTTGCCCGCGCCGTTCTCGCCGAGCACCGCGTGGATCTCGCCCGGCGCGACGCGCAGCGACACGCCGTCGTTGGCGACGACCGCCGGATACCGCTTGGTGACGCCCGCGAGCGCGAGGCGGTCGCTCATCGGCCGGCTCCGTCGGGCGCCGCGGCCGCCGGCGCGGCGACGCGGTGACGCTCCCAGAGATCGAAGCCCACCGCCACGGCGATCGCGCCAGGATGACGGTCGAGCACGTGGCGACCGCCCGGGCCGCGGGGCGGCGCGCCGATCGGGCACTGCAGGCGGGCGATCGCGCGCGGCGCGACGCCGCGGCGCGCGAGCCGGCCCCGGAAGCTCGCGGCCTTGGTCTCGGAGCCGATCAGCCCGACCAGGCCGAGGTCCTCGCGCGCCAGCAGCGCGACGCACAGCTCGAAGTCCAGGCCATGGCTGTGGGTCATCACCAGCACGTCGGCGCCGGGCGGGATCGCCGCGACCTCGTGCGCCGGCGAGTCGGACTCGAGCACGGTCACGTTGGCCGGCAGCCCCGCGGGGAAGCGGTCCTCGCGCGGGTCGACCCAGGTCGCGCGCAGCGGCAGTGTCGCGAGCACGCGCACCACCGCCTCGCCGACATGGCCCGCGCCGAACACCCAGACGTTCCACGGCGCGCCGTCGACCCGCGACACCAGCCGCAGCACGCCGTGCGCCGGGCGGCGCAGGGCCGCGCCCGCGGGGCGCACCACGGAGGCGACCGTGTGCGGCGCGTCGACCGCCCCGACCCGGGTGTCGAGCCACACCGTGCCGGCTTCGCGATCGAGCGGGACGAGCGCCTCGAGCCACGGCGTCTCGCGCGCATCGATCCGGCGCAGCGTGAGCTCGACCGCGCCGCCGCAGCACTGCCCGAGCGAGGGCCCGAGGACGAAGTCGGTGACCGCAGCGCGCTCGCCCGAGGCGAGCATGCGGCGCGCCTGCGCGATCGCCTTGAGCTCGAGGTGGCCGCCGCCGATCGTGCCCTCCTCGCCCGACGCGTGCACGAGCATCGAGGCGCCCGGCTCGCGCGGCGCCGAGCCCTGCACGTGCTCGACGCGGACCCAGACCGCGGGCGCATCGGCGCGGGCGGTCTCGAGCAGGCGTGAACCGGGAATGGACATGGACGGGGTCAGCGAAGGCGGCCGATCATCGCACACGCGCGCGGTGTACCGCCCGCAGCACGACCTCGGGTGTGGCGGGTGCGGTCATCGCGACGCGCTCGCCGGCGGGCGCGAGCCCGGCGACCGCGTCGCGCAGGGCGTGATAGACCGCCAGCCCGAGCATCAGCGGCGGCTCGCCCACCGCCTTGCTGCGGTGGATGGTGGGCGAGCGGTTGGGCGAGCCGGCGAGCAGCTCGACGCGCAGACGCTGCGGGACGTCGCCCGCGGTGGGAATCTTGTAGGTCGAGGGCGCGTGGGTCGACAGGCGGCCGCGCGCATCCCAGACGAGCTCCTCGCTGGTCAGCCAGCCCGCGCCCTGCACGAAGCCGCCCTCGATCTGTCCGATGTCGATCGCCGGATTCAGCGAGGTGCCGACGTCGTGGACGATGTCGACCGCAAGGGTCCGGTGCTCGCCGGTGAGCGTGTCGATCGCGACCTCCGCGACCGCGGCGCCATAGGCGAAATAGAAGAACGGGCGGCCGCGGAAGGCGGCCCCGTCCCAGTGGATCTCGGGCGTGCGGTAGTAGCCCTGGGCGGACAGCGAGATCCGCGCCATGTAGGCGCGGCGGGCGAGCTCGGGCAGCGCGATCGAGCGCCGCGTGCCGTCGACGTCGGCGTGCGCCGCGCCGTCGTGCCAGCGCACCGCCTCGGGCGGGACGCCCCACTCGTCGGCGACGAACGCGGCGAGCCGCTCCTTGAGCACGAGGCTGGCGTTGCGCGCGGCCATCCCGTTGAGGTCCGAGCCCGACGAGGCGGCGGTCGCGGAGGTGTTCGGCACGCGCGCAGTGTCGGTCGCCGAGACCCGCACCCGCGCGACATCGACGTCGAACTCGCGGGCGACCACCTGGGCCACCTTGGTGAACAGGCCCTGGCCCATCTCGGTCCCGCCGTGGTTCACCAGCAGGCTGCCGTCGGCGTACAGGTGCAGCAGCGCGCCCGCCTGGTTCAGGTGGACCGCGTTGAACGAGATGCCGAACTTCACGGGCACGAGGGCGAGCCCGCGCCGGACGATGCCGCCGCGCGCGTTCGCGGCGTCGATCTCGGCCCGGCGGCCGGCGTAGCCCGACAGGGTCTCGAGCCGCGCGAGCAGCTCGGGCAGCACGTTGTCGGTGATCGTCTGGCCGTAGTGGGTCTCGTTGCGTTCGGTCGTGCCGTACAGGTTCGCCAGGCGGACCGCGTACGCATCGCGGCCGAGCGCGCGCGCGATCGCGTCGATGACCTCCTCGATGACGAACATGCCCTGCGGACCGCCGAAGCCGCGGAACGCGGTGTTCGACACCTTGTGGGTCCGGCAGCGCAGGCTGCGGATCCGCAGGTTCGGCAGCCAGTAGGCGTTGTCGACGTGACAGACCGCGCGATCGTTGACCGGCCCCGACAGGTCGGCCGAATAGCCGCAGTCGGAGGCGAGCACGAGGTCGAGCGCGAGGATCCGGCCGTCGTCGTCGAACCCGACCGTCCAGTCCGCCTCGAACGGATGGCGCTTGCCGGTGATCGTCATGTCGTCGTCGCGATCGAGCCGGACCTTCACCGCGCGACCGGTCCGCCGCGCGGCGATCGCGGCCATCGCCGACAGCAGCGCCGGCTGGCTCTCCTTGCCGCCGAAGCCGCCGCCCATCCGGCGGCATTCGACCCGTACCCAGGCGCTCGGCACGCCGAGCGCCTCGGAGACGATGTGCTGGACCTCGGTCGGATGCTGGGTCGAGGCGTGCACGACCACGCCGCCGTCGTCCTGCGGCACCGCGAGCGAGACCTGGCCCTCGAGATAGAAGTGATCCTGGCCGCCGACCACCGAGCGGCCGTCCAGGCGGCGCGGCGCGGCGGCGAGCGCGCCGGCCGCGTCGCCGCGCGCGACCTCGACCGGCGGCAGCACCCACGACTGCGCGGCGATCGCCTCGGCGACGGTCAGGATCGCGGGCAGCGGCGTGGCCTCGATGCGGGCGCGCCGGGCCGCGATGCGGGCGGCCCGGTGCGAGGTGGCGAGGACGAAGAACAGCGGCTGCGCGTCGTACATCACCTCGCCGTCGGCGAGCAGCGGATCGTCGTGGACGATGCCGCCGTAGTTGTTCGCCGCCGGCAGGTCCGCCGCGATCAGCACGTCGACCACGCCGGGGCTCGCGCGCACCGCGCTCAGGTCGAGGGTGTCGATGCGCGCGTGCGCGAGGCCCGCGATGCCGAACGCACCGTGCAGCGTGCCGGCCGGCTCGGGGATGTCGTCGGTGTAGCGGGCCGCGCCGCTCACGTGCAGCGACGCGCTCTCGTGCGCCACCGAAGGCGCGATGCCGGGTTCGGGCGCGTTCATCGCGGGCTCCCCGCGTCGGCGGCGCCGACGGCATCGAGCGCCGGGTCCTCGACGCCGACCGGGCCGCTGCCGTACCACGCGTGCCAGGCCCGCTCGAGCAGGCCGGCGCCCGCGGCCAGCCGGTACTCGCGGCTCGCGCGCATGTCGTCGAGCGGAGCGAAGTCGGTCGCGAGCGCGGCGCCGGCGCGGACGAAGCGCTCGAGGCTCGGCGCGACGCCCTCGAGCACCGCCTCGGCCGCCGGTGCGCGCCTGACGACGCCGGCCATGCCGCCGAGGGCGATCCGCACGCCGCGGAGCGCGCCGTGCGTGTCCTCGCACGAGATCGCCAGGCTGACCGCCGAGATGTCCTGCTCGACGCGCTTGGAGAGCTTCGCGGCCAGCACCCGCCGACCCGGCGCCCGGCGCGGGATGCGGACCCGCTCGAGCCATTCGCCGGGCGCCCGGTCCTGCACGCGGTAGTCGCGGTAGAGGGCCTCGAGCGGCAGCTCGCGCCGCACCGGACCGGCGTCGCCCGCGCGGCGCAGCACGACGCGCGCGCCGAGCGCGATCAGCACCGGCGCCGAATCGCCGATGGGCGAACCGTTGGCCAGGTTCCCCACCAGCGTGCCCGAGGCGCGGATCGCCGGCGACGCGAAGCGCGCCCAGTAGCGATCGAGCTCGGGATAGTCGGTGCGCATCAGCTCGAAGGCATCCGCCAGGGAGACCGCCGCGCCGATCTCGAAGTCGGCGGCGCCGGCCTCGCGCACGTGCAGCGCCGCCACCGCGCCGAGCCGGATCCAGCGACGCGGCTCGCGCAGCTGCTTGGTGACCCAGAGCCCGACGTCGGTGCCGCCGGCGAGCAGCCAGGCATCGGGCGTCTCGGCCAGCGCGGCATCGACCGCCTCGGGCGTGCACGGCGCCAGCCACTCGACCCCACCCGCGGCGAAGGCGAGCGGTTCGGCCGCGGGCGCGGCCAGCGCGCCGACCCAGGCGGGCAGGCCGGCCGCCGGCCCCGCGTCGGCGCCACCGTGCAGGGCAT
>RPRK01000102.1 GCA_003818495.1 Burkholderiales bacterium | reverse complement strand
GCGCCGAGCAGCCGACCCGTCCGCGACCGTCGAGGCGGTCGCGGCCCCCGTTCCGGCGGCGCCTGTGGCGGCCGCCGTCCCCACGGACCCCGTCGCGACACCTCCACAGCGGGCCGCGGACCCCGCGGACACCTCGGTCCGCGCGCCCGAGCCGCCTGCCGAGGCGCCTTCGGAATCGCCTGTCGAATCGACCCCTGCGCCCTCCGTCGAGCCCTCCGTCGAGGCGGTCGTCGAGCCTTCCGTCGAGGCGGCCGTCGCGCCGGCCCCGGCGATCGAAGCGGCCGGTGATGCGATCGTCCACGCCACGACGGTGTCCGACGTCCTGGGCCGGCAGCCGTTCGCCTCCGGCCGCCCGGAAGCCGCCTACCGCTTCGCCTCCGGTCTGCCTCGGCCCGATGCGCTCCAGGAGGATGCCGTCGCGTTCGCCCATCACGTCGGCGTCGCCCCCTACACCCGCGAGGCGCGGCAGCGCTACTTCGACGCGCTTCGCCATCGGATGCTCGCTGCCGAGGTCGCGCCGGGCCAGATCGCGGCCCTGGACCTCGTCGCGAGCCTGTTCGACTACGTCGTCGACGACGCCCGCATGCCGCCCGCAGCGCAGCCCCTGCTGTGGCGGCTGCAGCATCCGGCGCTCACCCTCGCCGCGCTCGACGCGGGCTATCTCGGCGACGACCGGCGCTCGGTGCGCCGACTGGTCGAGAACCTCGCGGCCATCGCGGTGGCCTACGCCGACGACGTGACGCAGGGCAGCGAGCTCTACCGACGGCTCGACACCGTCGTGCGTGCGGTCGAGGTGGTGTCGCATGCGTTCCAGTCACGCTCCACCGTGCTCGGCGAACAGGTGCGCCGCGAGTACCAGCGGGCCGCGCAGGGCGTCACGCAGCTGGTCTCGCGCGTCGCCAACGAGCGCCGGGCGCTCGACGCCACCCCCGGGCGCCGCAACCGTCGCGACTACACCCGCCGACCCTCGCGCGAACGCGAGCAGGTCGTCACCCGTCGCCTCGAGAGCGAACTCCACGAGCGCATCGACCGCCACGAAGTGCCCGATTCGGTGCGCGACTTCCTGCTCGGCGTCTGGCTGCGGCACCTGCGGACCGCGATGCTGCGGGACGGGGAGGGCAGCTCCTCCTATCGGCTCGCGCTCCAGGTCGTCGACGATCTGCTCTGGAGTCTGGATGCCGGCGGCCCGCGCCCGAGTCGGCGTCAGCTCGCCTCGCGCATCCCGCCCCTGATCCGGCTGATGACGCAGGGCGTCACCGACATCGGTGCCCGTCCGGAGGAGTTCCGTCCGTTCCTCGACGAACTGTTCCTGATCCATCTGCGCAAGATGCAGAAGACCCCGCGCGACGACGAACGCGACGTGCCGCCACGGCTCGCGCAAGTCGTCTCGGAGCCGTCCGAAGCACCGCCGACGCTCGACGAGACCGTGCCCGACACGCTCGTCGATCCCACGCCCGCGTCGCGGGACGACGACGAGAGCGGACAGCCGTCCGACCTGCGCGACGCTGCGCCTTCGTCGCCACCCGACCATCCCGTCGCGGATCCCGAGCGAGCGGACAGCGACCGGGTACCCCGGCTGCGACCCGAGGACCGGATCGACGAGTCGTACGGCGATCTCATCGACACGCCCGCCGACGACCGAAGCGGTGGCCGGCTCGGGCAGCCCGGAGACCGCTCCGACGGGGGGCGCGTCGACGATCGCTCCGACGCGGGGATCGAACCGCGTCGCGCCGATCGGGGCGGTGACGACCGCGGTCGGCGCGCGCCGTCTCCGGGAGGCAGGCTGGGTTGGTTTCGACGCGGCGACGTCCGGGACGACGCGCCGACCCGAGGCATCCAGCGACTCGGTCCGGACGACGACGAACCGATCGAAGACTGGCCCGCGTCGCGTCCCGCCGCGCCTGAAGCGCGGCCCGCCGCCTCGCGCCCCAGGCTGACGTCCGTGCCGCCGGCTCCGCCGCCCGCGATCCAGCCTTTCGAGCGGCCCGAACCGCCCGAGGTGTCGGATCAGTCGGATCAGTCCGATCGGTCCGATCGGTCCGAGCCGGCCGTTCGGTCCGTTCAGGAGGATCAGTCCGAACGAGGCGATCAGTCGGATCGGCCCGGGACGGCCGAGCTGTCGAGGCCGCCCGGCGGGGCCGAGCCGCCCGAGTCGTCCGACCCTCGAGCGCTGCCCGCGTGGCCCGAGCTGCCTTCCCTGCCCGAGCCGCCGGCACGGCCGACGGCGTCCGAACTGCCCGATTGGCCGGTGCTGCCGCCGCTCTCCGAGCCGCCCGCGCCGCCCGCCGCCGGCGCGCCCCGGCCGGTGCCCCGGCCGCCGGTGCTGCGGCCGGTCGCGGACGACCGCCGACCGCCCTCCGTGACCGTGCGAGCCCCGATCGAGCGCGAGTCCGAGCCTGCCGGTGCCGCTCCCGAGCATCGTCTGCTGTCGGTGCTCAACGAGGTGAGCCTGGCGGACTTCCCCGTCAAGCCGCAGCGCCTGCGCATGGACCCCGACGACGCGCTCGCACGGCTGAACCGCGGCGACTGGCTGGAGCTGACCGGCCGCGACGGCGAGCCGCAGGAGGTCAAGGTCGCCTGGATCAACTCGCGCCGCACGGTCGTCCTGCTCGTGCGTCGCCCGGACCGGCGCGCGCTGTCTCTGCGCGTCACGGAACTCCGCGAGCGCTTCGCGACCCAGCGTGCCCTGCTGATCGTCTGACGGCCGGGCGGTCGAGGCCTCAGCGCGTCGGGAAGGTCACGATGTGATCCGCGGCGAAGCGGATGCCGATCGCCTCGCCGATGCGGTGATCGTGATGACTCGGCACCAGGGCGAGCAGGCGCTGGCCGCTCGGCAGCTGCAGCGTGTAGAGGAACTGTGCGCCGCGGAAGGCCTTGCGGAGCACCTGAGCCTGGATCGGGCTCGCATCGTCGTGAACGACGTCGTCGGGCCTCAGCAGCACGGTGAGTTCGCCCCCGGGCCCCGCATTCGCACGGGCCTGCAGGCGGTCGTCTTCGTTCGGGATCGGCAGCGTGCCGAGCTCGACCTCGAGCAGCGCCTCGTCCCCTTCGTCGACGAGCCATCCGCGCAGGAAGACGCCCATCCCGACGAAATCGGCGACGCTGCGGCTCGCCGGGTGGTGGTAGAGCCGATACGCCTCGTCCCACTGGGCGATCCGTCCGCCTTCCATCACGCCGACGGTGTCGGCCAGCGCGAAGGCCTCGTACTGGTCGTGGGTCACCATCAGCGTGGTGGTGCCGGCGCGCTTGAGGATGTCCCGCAGCTCGAGCGCCAGGTTCTCGCGCAGGTCGGGGTCGAGGTTGGAGAAGGGCTCGTCGAGCAGCAGCAGGGCCGGCGCCGGCGCCAGGGCCCGCGCGAGGGCGACCCGCTGCTGCTGGCCACCGGACAGCTCGTGCGGAAAGCGCTCGCCGACGCCCGACAGCCCGACCAGCGCGAGCATCCGGGCGATCCGTTCGCGGCGTTCCGCGGCGGCCAGGCGGCGCAGGCCGAAGCCGACGTTGCCTGCGACGTCCAGGTGCGGGAACAGCGCGTAGTCCTGGAACACGACGCCGACGCCACGCTTCTCGGGCGGCAGCACCGCGGCGGGCGAAGACACGTCGCGGCCGGCGATCCGGATCGACCCCGCGTCGGGGGTCACGAAGCCGGCGACCGCCCGCAGTGCGGTCGTCTTGCCGCAGCCGGAACTGCCGAGCAGGCAGCCGATCTCCCCGCCCGCGAGTGCGAACGACAGCCGATCGAGAACCTGGACCCGGCGTCCGTCGGACTCGAAGCCCACGGACAGCCCATCGACGACCAGCGAGATCGTCGCGACCGGCGGTGCGGCCGTGCCGGGCGGGACCGGCGCGGTCGGCCGATCGACGGCGGCGGGCGAGGCGCGGTCCATCAGATGCGATTGCCTATAATTCGCATTGCCATGAACGATTGTAGCCCGAGCCGTTCGCCCGCCGACGCACCGGCCGTCGCCCGGTGACCCGTCGCGCCGTCGACGCCGGCCGTGCCCCGGGGGGAGGCCCGCCCCGGTGAACCGGTCTCCGTTCGGCTGGCTCGCCGGCGGGGTGGCCGCGTCGGTGGTCGCGCCGCTCCTGGCGCTGCTCTGGGTCGCCCTCCAGCCCACCGGCGCCGATGCGCTGGCGCACCTGCTCGCCACGGTGCTGCCGCGCTACACGCTCACCTCGCTGCTGCTGGTCGTGCAGGTGGTCGTCTGCGTGACGCTGCTGGGGGTGGGTGCCGGCTGGCTGGTCGCGGCCTACGAGTTTCCGGGTCGCCGCACGCTCGAGATCGCGCTGATCCTTCCGCTGGCGATGCCCGCCTTCGTGCTGGCCTATGCCTACACCGACTTCCTGGACACCAGCGGTCCGCTCCAGGGCTGGCTGCGCGAGGCGACCGGCTGGTCGATCGGGCAGTACTGGTTCCCGCCGGTCCGCTCCCTGCCGGGGGCGGCGCTCTTCCTCTCGCTCGCGCTCTACCCGTACGTGTACATGCTGGCGCGCAACGCCTTCGCCGAGCGGAGCGCGTCGCTCGCCGAGGCCGCGCGTTCGCTCGGCCTGCCCGCCCCGCTGGTGTGGTGGCGGGTCACGTGGCCGGTCGCCCGGCCGGCGGTGGTCGCCGGGCTGACGCTCGTGACGATGGAGACGCTCGCCGACTTCGGTACCGTCAACTTCTTCGCGGTCGACACCTTCTCGGCCGGCATCTTCCGGGCGTGGCAGGGGCTGGGAGACCGGGCGGCGGCGGCGCGGCTCGCGCTGGTGCTGCTCGCGGCGGTGCTGCTGCTCGTATGGATCGAGCGCCGCCAGCGCGGGCGCATGGCCTTCCATTCGCGCGCCGCGCGGCCGGCCCGCGTGCGGCGGCTGCGCGGCGCATCGGCCTGGGGCGCGACGCTGCTCTGTGCGGTGCCGGTCGTCGCCGGCTTCCTGCTGCCGGTCGTGCTGCTGCTGCGCGCGGTCGCCGGTCACGGCGCCTGGCTCGACCTGCGGCTGGCGCACTGGGCGGCCAACACCGCGCTCCTGTCGGGGCTCGCGGTCGCGGTGGTCGTGCCGCTCGCGCTCGGCCTGGCCTACGCGGTGCGCCTGGCCCAGACCCGCTGGATGACCGTCTTCGCCACCGTCGCAGGGGCCGGCTACGCGGTGCCCGGCATCGTGCTGGGCGTCGGGCTGCTCGCGGTCGTGGGCGCGGTCGACCGGGCCTATGCCTGGGGTGCGGGCACGGGCCTGCTGCTCGGCGGGACGGCGGTGGCGGTCGTCTACGCCTACTGCGTGCGCTTCTTCGCGGTGGCGCAGCACGGCCTGGAGGCAGCACTCAAGCGCATCAGCCCGTCGATGGACGCGAGCGCACGCACCCTCGGCGCCGGTCAGTTCGAGATGCTGCGGCGGGTCCACTGGCCGCTGCTGCGCCCGAGCATCGCGACCGCGGCGCTGCTGGTGTTCGTCGACTGCCTGAAGGAGCTGCCCGCGACCCTGGTGCTGCGGCCGTTCAACTTCGACACCCTGGCGGTCGTCGCCTACAACTTCGCCGCCGACGAGCGACTCGCCGAGGCCGCGCTGCCCTCGCTCGCGATCGTGCTGGTCGGGCTGCTGCCGGTCATCGTGCTGGCGAGGAGCTTCCGGCGCGTCTGACCCCGGGCTCCTCGGACTTCCCCGGACTTCCCCGGACCTCAGCCTTACCGGAAGGCCGGACCGACGAGCGGCCACAGCACGGTCGCCCAGGTCGCGGCCACCAACAGCAGCGCGATCAGCACCGCCGCGCTGCCCAGGTCCTTGGCCTGCTTCGAGAGTGCGTGCCGCTCCAGGCCGACGCGGTCCACGACGGCCTCGAGCGCCGAGTTCAGGAGCTCGACGATCAGCAGCACTGCCAGCACCGCGACGAGGGCGAGCTTCTCGAACGCGCCGACCGGCAGCCACAGCGCGATCGGCACGAGCACCGCGCAGAGCGCGAGTTCCTGCCGGAACGCCGCTTCGTCCCGCCAGGCGGCGCGCAGTCCTTCCAGGGAGTTGCGGCCGGCGGCCGCGATGCGGGCCCATCCGCCTCGACTCTTGAAGGGGCTGTCCGAGGCCAAGATCGAACCCTCAGGGCAGGGCGCACGCCGCGCGAAGCCGTCGAGGATAGCCGAGTCCGGCCGCAGCATCCTCGCCGCCACGCCCCGGTTGGACAGCCTCGCCGCCGTCCTGATATAGTCTTGGGCTCGCAGGCGCGTAGCTCAGTTGGTTAGAGCACCACCTTGACATGGTGGGGGTCGTTGGTTCGAATCCAATCGCGCCTACCAGTTTCCCTGGTAGATGGAACACCACAGTGACGCAGGCAGTTGGCTTCGACGCCGTCCGAACGTCGACCTGGACCCGATAGGATCCGGGCGAGTTCGCACGCGCGTCAGCGTCCCCGAAAAGTGCGGCTCGTCCGCACTTTTTTTTTGCCCCCGCAGCCAGCAGAACGCGACAGAGAGCCCCGATCGTGACGAAAATCAGCCTGCCCGACGGTTCCGTTCGTGAGTATCCGGCCCCGCCGACGGTCGCCGAGGTGGCCGCCTCGATCGGGCCCGGCCTCGCCAAGGCGGCGCTCGCCGGCCGTGTCGACGGCACGCTGGTCGACACCTCGCACCGGATCGAGCACGACGCACGGCTCGCCATCGTGACCGACAAGGATCCCGACGGCCTGGACGTGATCCGCCATTCGACGGCGCACCTGCTCGCGTACGCGGTGAAGGAACTCTTCCCCGACGCCCAGGTCACGATCGGCCCGGTGATCGACAACGGCTTCTACTACGACTTCTCGTACAAGCGCCCGTTCACGCCCGAGGACCTCGTCGCGATCGAGGCGAAGATGGCGGAACTCGCCAAGCGCGACGAGCCGGTGACCCGCGAGGTCTGGCAGCGCGACGACGCCGTGAAGTTCTTCGAGTCGATCGGCGAGCGCTACAAGGCCGAGATCATCGCCTCCATCCCGGCGGACCAGCCGATCGGCCTGTACCGCGAGGGTGCGTTCGTCGACCTGTGCCGGGGCCCGCACGTGCCGTCGACCGGCAAGCTCAAGGTCTTCAAGCTGATGAAGCTCGCCGGTGCCTACTGGCGCGGCGACTCGAAGAACGAGATGCTGCAGCGGATCTACGGCACCGCCTGGGCGCGCAAGGAGGATCAGGACGCCTACCTGCACATGCTCGAGGAAGCCGAGAAGCGCGACCACCGCAAGCTCGGCAAGCAGCTCGACCTGTTCCACCTCCAGGACGACGCGCCCGGGATGGTGTTCTGGCATCCGAAGGGCTGGCAGCTCTGGCAGCAGGTCGAGCAGTACATGCGCCGCGTGTACCAGGACCACGGCTACCAGGAGATCCGCTGCCCGCAGGTGCTCGACCGCTCGCTGTGGGAGAAGTCGGGCCACTGGGAGAACTACAAGGACCACATGTTCACGACGTCGTCGGAGAACCGCGACTACGCGGTCAAGCCGATGAACTGTCCGGGTCACGTGCAGGTCTTCAACAGCGACCTGCGCAGCTACCGCGACCTGCCGCTGCGCTACGGCGAGTTCGGCGCCTGCCACCGCAACGAGCCCTCGGGAGCGCTGCACGGGATCATGCGGGTGCGCGGCTTCGTGCAGGACGACGGCCACATCTTCTGCACCGAGGACCAGATCCTCGACGAGTGCATCGCCTACACCGCGCTGCTGCACGAGGTCTACCGCGATTTCGGCTTCACCGACATCCTCTACAAGGTCGCCACCCGACCCGCGAAGCGGGTCGGCAGCGACGAGCTCTGGGACAAGGCCGAGTACGCGGTGATGGAGTCGCTGCGGCGATCCGGCGTCGAATTCACGATCGCCGCGGGCGATGGCGCGTTCTACGGACCGAAGATCGAGTACACCCTTCGCGACGCGCTCGGCCGCCACTGGCAGTGCGGGACGATGCAGGTCGATTTCTTCATGCCGCAGCGCCTCGGTGCCGAATTCGTCGCCGAGGACAACGCCCGTCACCATCCGGTGATGCTGCATCGCGCGATCGTCGGATCGCTGGAGCGGTTCATCGGCATCCTGATCGAGAACCATGCCGGCGCCTTCCCGGCGTGGCTGGCACCGACTCAGGCCGTGGTGCTGAGCATCACCGAGGGGCAGGCCGACTACGCCCGGGACGTTGCACAAGCGCTGAAAAAACAAGGGTTTAGGGTTCTCACCGATTTGCGGAACGAAAAGATCGCGTATAAGATCCGCGAGCACAGCATGCAGAAGCTTCCCTATTTGCTCGTCGTGGGCGACAAGGAGCGGCAGGCTGGGCAGGTCGCCGTACGCGCGCGCGGAGGCGTCGATCTGGGTCCGATGGCCCTCGACGCATTCAGCCGGCGCCTCGCCGAAGACGTCTCCACCCGGAAGGCCTGATGCCCCCGAGGAGCGTCCCGCGCGGGGAGCCGGCAGTCTGCCGTGCGCCCGGCGTTCGATTCCATCGTTGGAGATGACAGCATAGCTACTGCGAACGAGCGGGACCGTGGTCACCGCATCAATGGCGAGATCAACGTCCCCGAACTGCGCCTGATGGGCGTCGACAATCAGCCCCTGGGCATCGTGTCCACGAGGGATGCGATCCGGATGGCCGAGGAGGCCGAGGTCGACCTGGTCGAGATCGCCCCCACGGCGGTACCGCCGGTGGCCCGGCTGATGGACTACGGCAAGTTCAAGTACCAGGAACAGAAGCGCGCCGCCGAGGCGCGGGCCAAGCAGAAGATCATCCAGGTCAAGGAAGTCAAGTTCCGGCCGGGCACGGATGACAACGACTACAACGTCAAGCTGCGCAACCTGAACCGCTTCCTGGACGAGGGCGACAAGGCCAAGATCACGCTGCGGTTCCGGGGGCGCGAGATGGCCCACCAGGAGTTCGGCGTTCGGCTGCTCGAACGGATCCGGACCGATCTCGAAGGGGTCGGGCAGGTCGAATCGATGCCGAAGCTCGAAGGGCGCCAGATGATCATGATCATCGCCCCGAAGAAGAAGAAGTAAGCGCCTGATTCTTCTGATATAGTCGCGAGTTCTCCCGGCGGGGTGCACGATGTGCGCCCGGTCGGCAGTTTCCACGGGAAACATCCAGCCTCTCGGGTCCTCGAAGTGCCGGCACGTCGTCCGGCCACCTCGAAGAGGCGTCAGCTCGGAGCAGTCATGCCCAAGATGAAGACGAAGAAGAGCGCTGCGAAGCGCTTCCGGGTCCGCGCAGGCGGCACCATCAAGCGGGGTCAGGCGTTCAAGCGCCACATCCTCACCAAGAAGACGACGAAGAACAAGCGTCAGCTTCGCGGCGCCACCCAGGTCCATGAGTCCGACGTCGTGAGCGTCCGGGCCATGATGCCGTACGCGTAAGGGAGGGACGACATGCCCCGAGTCAAACGCGGCGTAACGGCCCGCGCCCGCCACAAGAAGATCCTCAAGCTGGCCAAGGGATACCGCGGCCGCCGCAACAACGTCTATCGCATCGCCAAGCAGGCGGTGATGCGTGCCGGCCAGTACGCCTACCGCGACCGCCGGACCCGCAAGCGCGTGTTCCGCACGCTCTGGATCGCGCGTATCAACGCCGCGGCCCGTGAGCACGGCATCAACTACAGCCGTTTCATCGCTGGTCTGAACAAGTCGGCGATCGGCCTGGATCGCAAGGTGCTGGCCGAGCTGGCGGTCAACGACAAGCCGGCGTTCGCGGCGATCGTGGCCCGCGTGAAGGCTTCGCTGGCCGCCTGACGCGCCGTTCGGGCACCGGCCGCTGCACCGATGCCGGCGCACGGACGGACCCGACGGAGCGTATCGATGAAGCGCGGTGCCCCGAGCGGTGCCGCGGACAACGGGGCCGGTGACGGCCCCGTTGTCGTTTCAGCCCCGCTCGCGGTCCGGCCGACGGGTCGGCGGACGCGCGGGTGACCCGCGAGGCGACGGTTCGGCGACGCGCCGGGGATCCGATGAGAGAGACGGGGAAGCACGGCAACGTGGAGAACGACAGCGTGGACAGCGGCAACGTGGACAGCGGCAGCGTGAACCAGGGCGCGAAGGACGGCGGTCCGATGGGCGATGAGCAGGGTCTCGTCGACGAGGCCCGCGGGCTGCTGGCGGCGGCGGCCGACGCGGCGGCGCTCGCCAATGCGAAGGCCCGCTTCCTGGGCAAGGACGGCCTGCTCACCGCGAGGATGAAGTCGCTCGGCAAGCTGTCGCCGCAGGAGCGCGGCCCCGTCGGCAAGCGGCTGAACGAGGCCAAGCAGTCGATCGAGGCGCTGGTGGAGGCCCGCCAGCGCGCGCTCGACCAGGCCGCGCTCGACGCGCGCCTGTCGCAGGAGGCGATCGACGTCACGCTGCCGGGTCGGGGCGCGGGCCGCGGCGGTCTGCATCCGGTGACGCTGACCATCGAGCGCGTCGAGGCGATCTTCCGTTCGATCGGCTTCGATGTCGCCGACGGGCCGGAGATCGAGGAGGACTTCTTCAACTTCACGGCCTTGAACACGCCCGAGAACCATCCGGCCCGCTCGATGCACGACACGTTCTACGTCGACGGCAAGGACGAGCACGGGCGCGGGCTGCTGCTGCGGACCCACACCAGTCCGATGCAGATCCGCTACGCGAGGATGCACGCGCCGCCGATCAAGGTGATCGCACCGGGCAAGACCTATCGGGTCGACTCCGACGCCACCCACTCGCCGATGTTCCATCAGGTCGAGGGCATGTGGATCGACGAGGACATCTCGTTCGCCGATCTCAAGAACGTCTACACCGAGTTCCTGCGCCGCTTCTTCGAGCGCGACGATCTCGACGTCCGCTTCCGACCCTCCTATTTCCCGTTCACCGAGCCGTCGGCCGAGATCGACATGCGCTTCGCCTCGGGGCCGCTCGCCGGCCGCTGGCTCGAGGTGTCCGGTTCGGGACAGGTGCATCCGAACGTGGTCCGCAACATCGGGCTGGATCCGGAGCGCTACGTCGGCTTCGCGTTCGGCTCGGGCATCGAGCGGCTCGCGATGCTGCGCTACGGCGTGGGCGACCTGCGGATGTTCTACGAGAACGACCTGCGCTTCCTCGGCCAGTTCGACCGCTGAAGCGCACGACAAGAAGAAGACGAGGGCGTCGATGAAATTCTCCGAACGCTGGCTGCGCGCCTACGCGAACCCCGCTCTGTCCAGCGACGAGCTGGCCCATGCGCTGACGATGGCCGGCCTCGAGGTCGAGGAGCGTGCGCCGGCCGCGCCGCCCTTCCACGGGGTGGTGGTCGGGAAGGTGCTCGAGGTGACCCGTCACCCGAATGCCGACAAGCTCAACGTCTGCAGCGTCGACGTCGGCTCCGGCGAGCCGCAGCAGATCGTCTGCGGGGCGCCGAACGTCGTCGCCGGCATGAAGGCGCCGTGCGCGCTGCCCGGCGCCGAGCTTCCCGGCGGCATGAAGATCGGCATCGCGAAGATGCGCGGTGTCGAGAGCCGCGGGATGCTGTGCTCGGCGCGCGAGCTCGGCCTGTCCGAGGATCACGGCGGTCTGCTGTCGCTGCCCGACGCGCTCGCGGTGGGCGCCTCGCTGCGCGAGGCGCTGTCGCTCGACGACCAGCTCTGGCTGCTCAAGCTCACGCCCAACCTCGCGCACTGCATGTCGGTGACCGGCATCGCGCGCGAGGTCACGGCGATCACCGGCGCCGCGCTCGTCCTGCCGCAGTGCGATCCCGTCGATCCCACGATCGACGACGTGCTGCCGGTGAGCATCGAGGCGTCCGACCTGTGCGGACGCTTCAGCGGTCGGGTGATCCGCGGGGTGGATGCCCGGGCGCCCACGCCCGCGTGGATGCGCGAGCGTCTCGAGCGCTCCGGGCAGCGCTCGATCTCGGCACTCGTCGACATCTCGAACTACGTGATGCTCGAGCTCGGGCGCCCGACGCACGTCTTCGATCTCGCGAAGATCGACGGTGGACTGTCGGTCCGATGGGGCCGAGCGGGCGAGCGGCTCGAACTGCTCAACGGGCAGACGGTCGAGCTCGGTCCCGACGAGCGCGGACTGCCGGTCGGCGTGATCGCCGACGCGAGCCGCGTCGAGAGCCTCGCCGGCATCATGGGCGGCGAGGCGACCGCGGTCTCGCTGGACACCACCGACATCTACGTCGAGGCGGCCTTCTGGTGGCCGACGTCGGTCGCAGGGCGCGCGCGCCGCTACAACTTCTCGACCGACGCGGCACAACGCTTCGAGCGTGGCGTCGATGCAGTCACGACGGTCGACGACCTCGAGTACATGACCCGACTCATCGTCGACGTCTGCGGCGGGCGTGTCGGTCCCGTCGACGACACCATCACGGGACTGCCCGATCGCGCGCCCGTCACGCTGCGCGTGGCGCGCGCCCGCAAGGTCATCGGCGCCGACATCGGCCTGGCCGACTGCACCACCGCCTTCGAGCGCCTCGGGCTGGAGCACGAGGTCACGCTGGGCAGCGCCGCCGACGGCTCGGATGCCGTGGTGGTGGTGACCCCGCCGTCGCGCCGCTTCGACCTCGAGATCGAGGAGGACCTGATCGAGGAGGTCGTCCGGATCTGGGGCTTCGAGCGGCTGCCGGTCCGCCCGCCCAAGGCCGCGGCCTCGATGCGCCCGGTGCCCGAGGACCGCCGCTCGGTCTCGGTCCTCAAGCGCTGCTGGGCCGACCGTGACTGGCAGGAGGTGGTGAACTTCGCGTTCGTGTCGGACCGGATCGAGGCGATGCTGGAGACGGGCAGTGCGCCGATCGCGCTGCTCAATCCGATCGCCGAGACGCTGAACGTCATGCGCACCACGCTGTGGGGCGGGCTGCTCGGCAACCTGCGTCACAACCTGAATCGCAAGGCGGCCCGGGTGCGCCTGTTCGAGGTGGGGCGCGTGTTCCTGCGCGATGCACAGGCGGCGGGCGGACCGCTGTCGGTGCCGGGCATCGATCAGCCCTGGCGCATCGGCGGCATCGCCTGGGGGCCGGCGCTCGACGAGCAGTGGGGCACGAAGAGCCGGCCGGTGGATTTCTTCGACGTGAAGGCCGACCTCGAGGCGATCGTCGGCGACGGGGCGCTGCGCTGCGAGCCGGCTGCGCACCCCGCGCTGCATCCGGGCCAGAGTGCGCGTCTGCTCGATGCGGACGGGCACGCCGTCGGCTGGCTGGGGGCGCTCCATCCGCGGCTGCTCCAGCCGCTCGATCTGCCCGGGCACGCGCCCATCGTCTTCGAGCTCGCGCTCGCACCGATGCTGCGCCGGACGGTGCCCGCGTTCCGCGAGTTCTCGCGCTTTCCGCCCGCCATCCGGGACCTCGCGTTCGTGCTGCCGGAGGGCGTGCCGGCGTCCGCGGTGCTGGCCGACATCGACGCGCTGCGCCGTTCGGACGCGTCGCTCGGTGCACTCCAGGACGTGAGGCTGTTTGACGAATATCGCGGTAAGGGGTTGGAAAATAAGGAGAAAAGCCTTGCCTTCCGATTCTGGATGCAAGATACTCAGCGCACCCTCGAGGATGCCGAGGTGGACTCGGCGATGAGGGCGATCACGGTCCGGTTGGGTGAGACACGCGGAGCCCGGCTGAGGTCGTCCTGACGTACCCAACGATGAACCAATCGTCTCCGTCCGAGCTCGGACCCGATCTAGCGCTGGAAGCCCGCGAGCGTGACCTCGCCTCAGCGCTGGGCGCGACGCCCCGGGCGGACGACGCCTTCACGCTCACCAAGGCCGAGCTGGCCGAGATGCTGTTCGAGCGTGTCGGTCTGAACAAGCGTGAAGCCAAGGACATGGTCGAGACCTTCTTCGACGAGATCCGCGACGCGCTCGAGCGTGGCGAGTCGGTGAAGCTCTCGGGCTTCGGAAACTTCCAGTTGCGCGACAAGCCGCAGCGGCCGGGCCGGAATCCGAAGACCGGCGAAGAGATTCCCATCTCCGCACGGCGCGTCGTGACCTTCCACGCGAGTCAGAAGCTCAAGGCGCTGATCGAGCGCCTGCCGCCCGAATGAGCGCCGCCGCCCCCGGCAAGCTCGACGCCCGCACGCCGCTGCCGCCGATCCCGGCCAAGCGCTATTTCACGATCGGCGAGGTCAGCGAACTGTGCGGCGTCAAGCCGCATGTGCTGCGCTACTGGGAGCAGGAGTTCACCCAGCTTCGGCCGATGAAGCGACGGGGCAACCGCCGCTATTACCAGCACCACGAGGTGCTGCTCGTCCGTCGCATCCGCGAACTGCTCTACGAGCAGGGCTTCACCATCAGCGGTGCCCGCAACCGGCTCGGCGAGGCCGCCCAGAACGGCCGTCGCAAGGACGCCGCCGCTGCGGCCGCGCCCGCGGCGACGGCCGAGCCCCAGCCCGATGCGATGGATGCGGCCGCGGCGGAATCCGGCGACGCCGTGGCGGCGATCCGGGCCGATCTGCTCGCCGCACTGCATCTGCTGCAGCCCGAGTCGCCGGTTCGCGGCTGAGTCGCCGCCGACCCTGCTATAATTGATCGTCTTTCGGGGCGTAGCGCAGCCTGGTAGCGCACCTGCATGGGGTGCAGGGGGTCGCGAGTTCAAATCCCGCCGTCCCGACCATCAAAGCAAGGGCCCAGGTCTTCACAGACCTGGGCTTTTGTCTTTTCCGGGCCCCGAGCGCGCACGGTGGGCGGGGTGCTGTCCATGACGGCGCGTGCACCCGGTCGCTGAGCAGGGGGCGTGATCGTGGATCGCAGAGTGGTGATCGCGGCGCTCGGAACCGGGCAGCTCCTGGCCTGGGGGTCGACCTTCTACCTGCCCGCCGTGTTGGCCGAGCCGATCGCGCGCGACACCGGTGTCGCGGTGCCGACGGTCTTTCTCGCCTTCTCGGTCGCGATGGGGGGCTCCGCGCTGGTCGGCCCCTGGGCGGGACGCACGATCGACCGCTGGGGCGGCCGTCCGGTGCTCATCGCCACCAACCTGCTGTTCGCCGCCGGTCTGGTCGCACTGGCGGCGGCGAGCGGGCCGGTCTCGCTGTTCCTGGCCTGGGGCCTGATCGGACTCGCGATGGGGGCGGGCCTGTACGAGGCCGCCTTCGCCACCGTCGTCCGCCTCTACGGGAGCGGTGCGCGCGACGCCATCACCGGGATCACGCTGCTCGGCGGGTTCGCCAGCACGGTGGGCTGGCCGCTGTCGGCGTGGATGGCCGCGGAATGGGGGTGGCGGGGCGCCTGTGTCGGCTGGGCCGTGCTGCACCTGGGGGTCGCGCTGCCGCTGCATGCGGCGCTGCCGCGGCCGTCCGCAGCGGGCGGGGACGTGGCGCCTGCGGCGGACGGGGGGACCGGGGGGGCGTCTGCGCCGCCGCCGGAGGGCGCCGCGGGCGCCGTGGCGGACGTGCCCGGTGGGGCGGGGCGGACGATGGCGCTGCTCGCCTTCGTCTTCGCCGCGACCTGGTTCATCACGACAGCGATCGCGGCCCATGGCCCGCGGGTGCTGCAGGCCGCTGGCACCGGGGCTGCGGCCGCGCTGGCGGTGGGGGCGCTGATCGGACCCGCGCAGGTCCTGGCTCGGCTGATGCAGTTCGGACCCCTGCGTCGCGCCGACCCGCTCGGGGTGGCCCGTCTGGCCGCGCTCGGTCATCCGATCGGGGTCGCTGCGCTGCTCGTCGCGGGACCCGCGCTGGCGCCGGTCTTCGCGGTGCTGCACGGGGCCGGCGGCGGCCTGATGACGATCGCGCGCGGCGCGCTCCCGCTGCTCTATTTCGGGCCGATCGGCTATGGCGAGCGCCAGGGGCGGCTGATGCTGCCGACCCGCATCGCGCAGGCGCTCGCGCCGTATCTGTCGGGCCTCGCGCTGGAGCGCTGGGGGGCTGCTGCCCTCTGGGGGTCGGCGCTGCTCGGACTGTCGGCCTGGCTCGCGCTGCGGGCCCTGCGAGGGCCGGCGCGGCAGGCCTGAATGCAGACGGCCCGCCGAGGCGGGCCGTCCGGTCGGGGCGAGGCCGCTCAGGCGGCGCGGCGGGTCTCGTCCTGCGGCGAGCGCTCGATCGCATCGAGGCGTTCGCCCAGCCGCTGCAGCGCGGTCCGGCGCTCCTCGAGCGTCGGCAGGCGATGGTAGGAGCGCTGCGCATCGCCGCGCACGGCATGGTCGAGGCAGGCACCGATCACGTCGGGCCGCACGCCCATCTCGGCGAGCAGCGCGGCCGCGGTGCGGCGCAGGTCCAGCGGGGTCCAGGCGCCGCCGGCCAGCAGCAGCGTCGTCGTGCCGCTCGCGCGACCCCGGATGTGGCTGCCGCGCTGACGGTCGCGGATCTGCTTGCCCAGGGCCTTCGGAGACAGCGCCTCCGACGCGTATCGGCCCGGGAAGACCCAGACGTCCGAGCGGCGGGCCTCGCCGTCGGGCAGGAAGTGGCGGATCGCGAACTCGGAGAGGGGCACCACGTGGTCGCGCCCGCTGTGGCTGTGCTCGGCCGGGATCGTCCAGGTACGGGCCTCGAGATCGATGTCCTGCCAGCGGGCATGGGCGATCTCGCCGATCCGGGCGCCGGTGGCGAGCATCAGCCAGATCGCATGGCGGATGTGACGGGCCAGACGGGCACCGCGCATCTTCGAGGCGAGCTCGCCGACCTCCTCGTCGGTGAGGCGACGACGGCGGGCCTGCGGCGCACCGCCGAAATCGGCCTTGCGCAGGGTCGCGGTCGGATCGGCCTCGACGAAGCCGGATTGCGCCGCCCAGCGGAACATCTGGCGCAGGTCCGCGAGCACGCAACCGGCCTGACGGGCCGAGCCGCGTTCCACGATGCGCTCGAGCACGGCGACGACCTGGCCGCGACGGACCGCATTGGCCACCGATGCGCCGAGCGTCGGCAGCACGTCCTTGTTCATGCTCCGCCGCACCGATTCGCCGCCGTCCTTGCGCGCGGCGAGCGCCGCGGCGCGCCAGAGCTCGAAGACTTCCGCGACGGACGCCGGGGTCACGGTCCGGACGACCG
>RPRK01000101.1 GCA_003818495.1 Burkholderiales bacterium | reverse complement strand
CCGAGCGCATCGAGGGGGTAGGCCTTGTGATGCCCGCCGTGCTCGACGCCCAGCACCCAGGTCTTCGGGGGGAGGCGTGCATCGGTGCGCGAGACCGGGAACAGCGTGGCCGGATCCCGGTCGTAGCCGTCGTACGGGTCGCGACCGTAGTCGCGCTCGAACCCGGTGTCGAACGACAGGACCTCCGTGCGTGGATGACGCGCCCGCCAGTCCCGCCACGTCGTGTGGTCGGCGGGCAGGCGGGTCAGCCTCTGGTCGAGCATCGGCCCGCTCACCGCCCGGTACTTCAGCTGCGACCACAGCGACTCGGTCTGCCGGTCGTAGAGGAGCATGTCGCTCTCGTAGAGGAGCCCCGACACGCCGAAGTCGAGCTCGCGTCCGCCCGCGACCGACGAGAACACCACGCCCGACCCGCACAGGGGGCAATAGGTGACGGCGATCGGGTCGGTACCGATGCGATCGTTGACGATCTCGTGCCAGTTGAGGATCCGCACGGGATAGGCGCGCGCGACCCCGCGGTGGAGCACGCCCAGCACACGGTCGCCGGGCGCGAGCCGCGCGTTGCGCGCCGGGACGAACCGGGGACGGTCGATGGCCGGGATGCCGTCGCGCGGCGGGCCCCCGCTCACGATCGCCTCGAGCGGGATCGAACGGCGTCGCAGATCGAAGCCGTTGTGAGGCAGCATCCTGCCGGGGTCGCCCTCGGTCGCCTGGGCCCCTGCGTCGGTGGGTCCGACGAGCCCCGCCGCCGTGGCGGCAACGACGCAGGCGAGCACGCGTCGCCGCGGGACGCTCACGCCGCCGTGGTACCCCGCCCGAACGGCCGCTCGAGCTGCCGCTCGACGAACATCAGCCGGTCCTGCCCGTAGAACAGCTCGCCGTCGACGACGTAGGTCGGCGACCCGAGCACGCCGAGGCGGATCGCATCGGCGGTGCAGGCGGCGAACTCGGCCTGGACGTCGGGGTGCAGCGCCCGCTCGAGCAGCGGCGCGGCGTCGATGCCGACCTCGTGCGCGATCTGCGCGAGCACCGCACGGTCGGCGATGTCGCGATCGTCGCGCCACAGCGCGGTGAGCATTGCGGCCGACAGCGCATCGACGTCGACGCCCGCGTCCTGCGCGGCGAGCAGCAGCCCCGACGGCAGGTCGCGGTCGCCGTAGTGATGGACCGGCTCGAGGATCACCGGCATCCCGAGCCACTCGCTCCAGCGCTCGAGCTCGCGGCCGAACTGGTAGTCGCGCAGGGTCGGGCTGCGCTGCGCGAACGGCAGGCTGCCGGCGGCGGGGACGACCTGGGAGAGATCGATCGGCCGGTGCCGCAGGCGACGGCCGAAGCGCTCGGCCAGTGCGGTGATCCGAGGCGCACCGAAGTACGCGTACACGGAGCGGACGGAGTAGTAGCAGTCGATGGTCTTCATGCGGGTGCTCGAATCAGTTCGCCTTCAGCCCGGCCTTGCGGATCACCGGACCCCACTTCTCGTGGTCCGCGCGGATGATCCGCGCGAACGCCTCCGGCGTGCTGCCGACCGGCTCCAGGCCCTGCGCGAGCAGCGCGGCACGGACCTCGGGGTCGCGCATGCCGGCGGCATAGGCCCGTGCGATGCGCTGGCGCTCGGCCTGCGGCGTGCCCGCACGCACCATCACGCCCTGCCACGAGGCCGTCGCGAAGCCGGGGATGGCAGCGGCGATCGGCTGCAGGTCGGGCGCGAACTCCTGCGGCCCGGGGCTCGACACGCCGAGCAGCCGGATGCGGCCGGCCTGCGCCTGGGCGCGCAGGGTCTGATAGCTGTCCAGCATCAGACCGATCCGGCCTTCCACCAGGTCGGGCAGCGCGGCCGCGCCGCCCTTGTAGGGAACGACGGTGATGTCGAAGCCGCCGATGGCCGCGAGCAGCAGTCCGCCGAGGTGCGAGCCGCCCCCGATCCCCGAGGCGGCGATCGTCAGCTTGCCCGGATTGGCCTTCGCCCACGCCACGAGTTCGGTCACGTTCGAGACCGGCACGCCGGGGCCCGCCGCCAGCACCAGCGGGATGTTGACCAGCAGCGAGACCGGCTCCAGGTCGCTGAACGTGTCGTACGGCAGCTTGTCGAAGGTCCAGGGGTTGAAGGCGAGCGCCGTGTAGACGCCCACGACCGTCGCGCCGTCGGCCGGCGCGTTGAGCGCGGACTGGATGGCGGGGATGCCGGCGGCGCCGGGCTTGTAGTCCAGCAGCATCGTGGTGCCCAGTTCCACCTCGACCCGCTTGTGGACGGTGCGGAGCATCAGGTCCGTCGTGCCGCCGGGGCCGGTGGGCACGATGGTCCGGATCGTCCGCCCGGGTGCGCCCTGCGCGGGCGCTGCCCGAGGCATGGCTGCGATCGCGGCGCCCGCGAGCGCGGCCCTCAATGTGTCCCTGCGTCCTGCGTTCATGTCCAGCCGGCCTCCCTGACCCGATCTGCGCGATGGAAGGATCCTACTGCGTGGCCCGATCCGGCGTCCCGTCACGGACCCGATATCGGCCGGGCGTACCGCATCGCCGGGCTCGGGTCAGCGCGCTGCGGCGCGAGGCGGGAGCACGTCGAGCACCGCCCCGATCGCCGTCACCCCGAACCCCGAGACACCGTGCCGGCGCACCGCCGCGTCCAGGTCCCGCGCCGGCTGGATCGGTTCCTCGTCGCCGAGCTGGAACGTGGCCCAATGCACACCGAACGCACGGTGCGCGCCCAGGTCCATGAACGCGCGCACCGCGTCGTCCGGATCGGTGTGCTCGAAGCGCATCAGTGCGCGGGGCTGGTAGGCGCCGATGGGCAGCGCCGCCAGGTCGATGGGGCCGATGCGCGCGCGGATGTCGGTGAACAGCGCCTGCACGTAGGCCGTGTCCCCCGCGAAGTAGAAGCGCCGATCCACCCCTTCGACCCGGTGCCCGACCACCCAGCCGCCCCACAGCGTGGTGTTGCGGTCGCGCAGGCCCCGGCCGCTGTTGTGCTGCGCCGGCACGAAGCGGAAGGCGACCCCGCCGAGCTCCGCCTCCTGCCACCAGCGAAAGCCGCGCGCGGATACGCCCACGTTGTCGCGGAACCAGGGGCCGAGTCCCTCGCCCACGAAGAAGGCGGGCGGCCCGCCCGGCTGGTTCGCCAGATGCCGGACGCTGGGCAGGTCCAGGTGGTCGTAGTGGTCGTGCGAGATCAGCACGACGTCGATCCGAGGCAGGCCCTCGAGCGTCACCGGCAGACGCGTCAGCCGGGCCGGTCCGAAGCCGGCCACGGGGCCGGCGGTGTCGGTGAGCACCGGGTCCAGCAGCACCCACAGGCCGCCGACCCGCATCAGCATCGCCGAGTGGCCGAGCCAGCTCACCGCGAACGGCCGCCCCGCCATCGCCTGCAGGTCCAGCGGCACCGTGGGCGGCACGTCGGTGGCGGCCAGGTCGCGGGTGATCTGGACCCAGGCACGGCGCAGGAAGTAGGTGGGCGGCACGCGGGCCCCGGTGTCCTCGGGCACGACGTAGGGATTGACGAAGCGTTCGCGCGGCGGGTCCCCGGTGGCGCCGCCGATCCAGGCGGCGCAGGCGCCCAGCGCGAGGAGCGCGGCGACGGCCGCGGCACGGACGGGGCCCCGGCGCAGGTCGGGGCCAGGGTCGATGCGGGCGCCGGGCCGTGTGCCGGCGCCGGGGCGCGGACGCCGCTCGGGCCGGCTCATCGCGTCGGTACCTCGGGCGGGACGAGGGACGTGACGATGGGCGCGACGACGGGCTCGACGTCCGGCGCGCCGGCTGCGCCGGCGGTGCGCCCGACGCGGAACCACGCCGCGTACAGCGCCGGCACGAAGGCCAGCGTCAGCACGGTCCCGACGATCAGGCCGCCCATGATGGCGATGGCCATCGGGCCCCAGAACACGCTGCCGGCCAGCGGCACCATCGCCAGCACGGCGGCCGCGGCGGTCAGCACCACCGGCCGCGCGCGGCGCACGGTGGCCTCCACGAGGGCTTCGGCGGCAGGCGTGCCGGCGGCGATGTCGGTGTCGATCTGGTCGACCAGGATCACCGCGTTGCGCATGATCATGCCGCTCAGCGCGATCACGCCCAGCAGCGCGACGAAGCCGAAGGGCGCGTTGAAGACCAGCAGCGCGGGCACCACGCCGATCAGCGCCAGCGGCGCGGTGAGGAACACCATCCACATCCGCGAGAAGCTCTGCAGCTGCAGCATCAGGAAGAACAGCATCACGACGAACATCAGCGGGAAGACGGCGAACAGCGCGGTGTCGGACTTGCGGGTCTCCTCCAGGGCGCCGCCGATCTCGATCCGGTAGCCCGCGGGCAGGCCGGCGACGATGGGCTGCAGGCTCGGCCAGATCCTCGCGGTCGCGGCCGGACCCTGCACGCCGTCGACGACGTCGGCCCGAACGGTCAGCGCCATGTCGCGGTTGCGCCGCCACAGCACCGGCTCCTCGAAGGTGGGGGTGAGCGTGGCCACCTGCGACAGCGGCACCACGGCGCCGGTGCGCGTGAACAGGGTGACGTCGCCCAGGCGCTCGAGCGCCATGCGCTCCTCGGCGGTGGCGCGCAGGGTCACGTCGACGAGGTCCTCGCCGCGGCGGATCTGCGTCACCGGCGCGCCGCCCAGCACCAGCTGCGTCATCGCACCGATGTCGGCGCTGGTGATGCCCAGCAGCCGCGCCTTGTCCTGGTCCACCTGCACGTGGACCGCGCGCACCTGCTCGTTCCAGTCGAGCTGCGTGTCGCGGACCAGCGGGCTCGCGCGCACCGTGTCGCGCACGCGGTAGGCGATCTCGCGGACCCGGCCGGTGTCGGGCCCGATCACGCGGAACTGCACGGGGAACCCGACCGGCGGACCGAACTCGAAGCGGGTGACGCGCCCGCGCAGGTCGGGGAAGTGCTCGTCCTTCGCGAACAGCTCGAGCAGGCGACCCCGTACCGCCTCGCGGTCTGCGATGCTGCGGGTGTTCACGACGATCTGCGCCAGCCCCGGATTGGGCAGATCGGCCGAGATCGACAGGAAGAAGCGCGGCGCGCCGGCACCGGTGTAGGCGGTGAAGTGCGCGACCTGCGGGTCGGCCGCGAGCACGCGCTCGAGGCGCTCGACCTGCGCTTCGGTGGCGGTGAACGAGGCGCCCTCGCGCAGCCGCAGGTCGACGATGAGCTCGAGCCGCGAGGCGGTGGGGAAGAACTGCTGCTGGACCCGCGTCATGCCGGCGCCGCTCGCGGCGAAGGCCGCGACCGTGGCGGCGAGCACCCACCACCGGTGGCTCACGCACCAGCCCACGATGGCGCGCAGCCGTGCATAGACCGGCCGGGCGTACGGGTCGCCGCCGTGGGCCTTCATCGTCTTCGGCAGCAGCACCACCCCCAGGTACGGCGTGAACACCACCGCCACGAACCACGAGGCGACGAGCGCCACGCCCACCACCCAGAAGATGCCGCCGGCGTACTCGCCGCTGATGGACTTCGCGAAGCCCACGGGCATGAAGCCGGCCACGGTGACCAGCGTTCCGGTGAGCATGGGGAACGCCGTGGAGGTGTAGGCGAAGGTGGCGGCCCGCACCCGGTCCCAGCCCTGCTCGATCTTCACCACCATCATCTCGACGGCGATGATGGCGTCGTCCACCAGCAGGCCCAGCGCGATGATCAGCGCGCCGAGCGAGATGCGGTCGAGGTTCCAGCCCATCGCCGCCATGACGATGGCCACCAGCGCCAGCACCAGCGGCACCGAGGCCGCCACCACGATGCCGGTGCGCCAGCCGAGGAACAGGAAGCACACCGCGAGCACGATCGCGAGCGCCTCGAGGAAGGACCGCTCGAACTCCCACACGGACTCGTCGACGATCCGCGGCTGGTCGGCGACCTTCTCGACCGCCACGCCCAGCGGCAGCGCCGCCTTCAGGGTCTCGACGCGCGCGTCGAGCGCGGCACCCAGGGTCAGGATGTTGCCGCTGCGCGCGAAGGTCACGCCCAGCATCAGCACGGGCCGGCCGTCATGGCGCACCGTGAACTGCGGGGGATCCTCCATGCCGCTGCGCACCTCGGCCACGTCGGACAGCTTCAGCAGCCGGCCGCCGGCCTCGATCGGCACGTCGGCCACGTCGCGCGCGTCGCGCAGGCCGAGACCGCGCTCCGACAGCCGCACGAACACGCGGTCGGCGCGCCCCTCGACGCTGCCGGTGGGGGCCACCGCGTTCTGCCGGGACAGCGCGTCGATCAGCGCCTGCGGGCTGAGGCCCAGGGCCGCCAGCCGGGTGCTCGAGAACTCGACGTAGACCTTCTCCGCCTGGCGGCCGAAGACGTCGATCTTCGTCACGCCGGGCACGGCCTGCAGCTGGCGGCGGACGTCCTCCACCAGCACCTGCAGCTCGGGCCAGCCCAGCTCCGGCGCGCTGAACGCGTAGAGCACGCTGTAGACGTCGGTGAACTCGTCGTTGAAGAACGGGCCGCGCACGCCGTCGGGGAACTCGTGACGCACGTCGGCGATCTTCTTGCGCGCCAGGTACCAGGCGCGGTCGAGCTCGTGCCGGGGCGTGCCGCCCTTCATCCAGAAGTTCAGGCCGCCGTAGCCCTGGCGCGCGAAGCTGCGGACGTGGTCGATGCCCTCGATCTTCTGCAGCTCGCGCTCCATGCGGTTGAGCACCTGGTCCTGCACCTGCTGCGCGGTGGCGCCGGGCCAGGCGACGACCGCGTTCATGGTCGGCACGTTGAAGCTCGGATCCTCGAGCCGCCCCAGGCGGCTGAAGGAGAACGCGCCGACCAGCAGGGTGCCGACGATCAGGAAGAGCACGAAGGCGCGGTGCGTGACCGCCCAGTGCGACAGGTTGAACGCCTTCATCGCGAGAGCACCCCGGGCGTGGCGGCCGCGAGCGGACGCGGCACCGGCCGGACCGTCATGCCGGCATCGAGCTTCTGCGCCCCCACCGTGACCACCAGGGCCGCGTCGGGCAGCCCGGCCACGCGGACGTGGTCGGTGGTCTGGGACAGCAGCCGCACGGGCTGGCGCGTCAGGGCACCGGACTGCGGGTCGACCCGCCACACGGCGGCGTCGCGGCCGGGGGTGGCGGGTGCAGAGGCGGTGGCGGTGGCGGGCACGGGCCGCGGCGATTCCACGGCTCCGGTCACGATCAGGGCACCCACCGGCAGTTCTGCGCCACGCTCCGACCCGGCCTGCGTCAGGCGCACCTCGGCGGTCATCCCCATCCGCAGCGCCGGGGCGCCGGCCGGGGCGACCGGCGCGAACCGGGCGCGCGTCGTACGCGTGGCGGCGTTCGCGCTCGGGGCCAGTTCGCGCAGCCTCAGCGGCACGGGTCGCGCGTCCGACGCTCCGACCGCGGTGCCCGCCACCGCATGGGCCTCCCAGGACCTCAGGTCGGCGACGATCGACTCGGGCACGTCCACCACGACCTCCAGCTCGCCCGGCCGCGCCAGCGAGAGCACGCCCTGGGTGTCGCCGACCGTCTGCCCGGTCTCGAAGCGCACGGCGGTCACGACCCCGTCGAAGGGCGCCGTCAGCACGGTGTACCCGACGCGGTTGCGCGCCAGCTCCGACTGCCGGCGGGCCTGCGCCAGGCGCGCCGCGGCCGCGTCGGCGCGCGCCTGCTGACGCTCGGCGTCGGCCGCCCCCACCGAGCCGTCGGCGGTCAGGCGCGCGAAGCGTGCGGCGTCGCTCGCGGCCTGCGCGGCGTCGACCTCGGCCGCACGCTGCTGGTCGGCGGCGGCCTGCACGGCCAGCTGGTAGTCGGCCGGGTCGAGGCGGGCCAGGGCCTGGCCGGCGCGCACGGACTGACCGAGCTCCACCATGCGCTGGGTGACCTTGCCGCCGGTCCGGAAGCCGACCTCGGCCTCGATGCGCGGGCGAACGCTGCCGTGCAGCACCCGCTGCACGCCGCCGACGTCGTTGTGCACCGGGCTGACGAAGACCGCGGGGACGACCGGCGTCGGGGCGGGCGCGGGCGAACAGGCGGCGAGCATCGCGAGCAGCACGAGCATCGCGAGTCGGCCGGGAGGGCCCGGCCGGCGTGCATGGGACGCATTGGAAGCAGTCATGGGCGAACCTCAGGGCCGGGACGTTGCGGAGGCGAGGCGGGCGGGCTCGGCGTACCAGCCGCCCCCGAGCGCCTTGACGAGCTGCACGGCGCCGAGCGCGCGCTGGGTGTGGCTGTCGGTGGCGGCGAGCTCGGCCGCGATCAGCCCGCGCTGCGCGTCGAGCAGCTGCAGCAGGTCGATCTGGCCTTCGCGGTGCAGCGACTCGGCGTGGCGCAGCCCCTGGCGGCGGCTGTCGACCGCCATCGCCAGCAGCCGGCCGCGGTCGCGCTCCTGGGCCAGCGACACGAGGCTGTTCTCCACGTCCTGCAGCGCCGACAGCACGGTGCGCTCGTACTGCAGGCTCGCGGCGCGTGCGCGGGCGTCCTGGCGTTCGACCGCCGCCCGCAGGCGTCCGGCGTTGAACACCGGCGCCGCGAAGGCCAGCGCCACGTTGCTGAAGCGTACGGGCGTGAGGTCCAGCAGGTTCAGCCGCAGGTCCTGGCGACCCAGCACGGCCGCGATGAAGAACCGAGGCCACTGGTCGGCCTGGCTCTCCCTCAGGCGGGCGCCCTCGGCCAGCAGCTGGCGCTCCGCCACGCGCAGGTCCGGGCGTCGCTGCAGCAGCTCGATCGGCTGGCCGGGCTGCAGGTCCGGCACGGCGGGCAGCGCTGCGACGGCGTCTCTCCAGCCCGCGTCGGCTGCGCCCGGTGCGTCGCCGAGCAGCACGCCGATCTGGTGTTCGCTCACCGCCACCAGGGTGCGCAGCGCAGGCAGCTGCGCGGCGAGGGCCTGCGCCTCGCCGGCCGCGCGGCTGACGTCGAACGCGCTGGCCAGCCCCTGCGCCCGGCGGCTGGCGGTGAGGCGCTCGGTCGCCTGCTGGGCGTCCAGCAGGGCCTGCAGCTGCCGCAGCCTGACGCGGGCGCCCTGCCGCACCAGGTACAGGCGGGCCACCTCGGTGGTCGCCAGCCACTGCGCGGCCTCGACACCGGCATCGGCCGCCAGCGCATCGAGCTCGGCGCCCTCGGCGGCGGCGCGCGCGGCGCCGAACACGTCGATCTCCCAGCCGAGGTCGAGGGCGGCGCGCGCCGCGCGCGTGTCGGGGGCACCGCGCTTGACCTCGGCGGGCAACCCCGAACGCTGGTCCGACACGGAGCCGGTGACCGCCACCGTGGGCCACAGGCGCGAGGCGGCGGCCGTGCTGCCGGCACGCGCCTGGCGCACGCGCTGCGCGGCGATGCGCACGTCGAGGTTGGCCGCACGCGCCCGGGTCAGCAGACCGTCGAGCACCGGATCGTCGAAGCCGCGCCAGGTGGCGGCGTCCAGCGACCGCATGTCCGCGGCCGGCATCTGCCGATAGGGCACGGCGAGCGCCGCGGTGTCGGGCGGCGGCAGCGCAGGCGTCGTCGCGCAGCCGGCGGCGGCCAACGCGACGACCGTCGCAACGGCTGCGGCACCGGCGAGCCGCGCAGGGCCACACGGCGCGAAGCGCGCGCGGGTCGGGTCGATGACGGGAGACATCATGGATCGGGCGCCTGGTTCGACGGGCCGGACGGCCCGCGGTTGACAGCGTCTACCAGTGTCCCTAAAGTGGTTGACACTGTCAACTCGCATGGCGGCCGGTCGTGGCGCGTCGTGCGGCGCGTCCCGGAGGCCCTCCATGTCATCGACCCCTTCCGACCTCCACCGCCCGGCGCTGCGCGCACTGGCAAGCGCACTGGCCCTGGTCGCCTGCAGCACCGCGGGCGCCGCGGACGTCGTCGTCCGCGTCGGCGGCCTGACCGAGCCGCTCGGCCAGGTCGGGTGCTCGCTGTTCGCGGGCCCCGACGGGTTCCCGATGGACACCGCGCCCGCCCGCGTGGCCTGGCTGCCCGCGTCGGCCAAGGACGTGACCTGTCGGTTCGCCGCGGTGCCGGAGGGCCGCTACGCGGTCTCCGTCGGGCACGACCTGAACGGCAATCGGCGTGTGGACACGAACCTCGTCGGCATGCCCACCGAGCAGTGGGGCGTCTCCGGCAACGTGCGGCCGACGCTGCGCGCGCCGCGCTTCGACGAGGCGGTGTTCAGGGTGGCGGCGGGCGCGGGCGACGTCGTCATCGACATCACCGTCGCGAAATGAGCGGCGGCGGCGACCGGCGATGACCGTACCCGCGTCCCCGGGCGTCCGACGCGGATCGGCATGACGCATGCGCCCCGGCGGCGAACCGGCCGGACTCGGCGCGTGTGGTAGCTTCGACGGCGCCGCCCGCCAGGCCCCGACACCCCATGCCCGCCCGCAAGACCCGCTCCGCGCCACCGCTCGAACTGCGCGACGCCTGCATCGTGGCGGCGCAGCAGGTGATCGCCGAGCGCGGCATCGAGCACCTGAGCCTGCGAGAGGTGGCGCGCAAGCTGGGCGTGTCGCACCAGGCGCCCTACAAGCACTACCCGAGCCGCGATCACCTCCTCGCCGAAGTGATGCGTCGCTGCTTCCAGGGCTTCGCCGCGCACCTCGACGCGCGGCCCCGCCACGAGGACCCCGAGCTGGACCTGGAGTCGCTCGGACTGCAGTACCTCGCCTATGCCCGGGACCATCCGCTCGAGTATCGGCTGATGTTCAGCACCACCTGGCCCGAATCGGCCGCGCATCCGGAGATCGCGCGCGACGCCACGCACGCCTACGACGTGCTGCGGGGCGTCCTGCAGCGGATGCACGGCGACGCGCCCGAGATGCGCGACACGATCGAGCTGGATGCGCTGTACATCTGGTCCACCGTGCACGGGCTGGCGGGTGTCATGAACGGTCAGTGCCTCGACCGTCTCGAGCTCAGGGCGAAGGTGGTCAGGCAGGCGGTCCGCCACGCCATGGACCGCATGTCGGCGGGTCTCGCCGGCGATCCTCGCTGAGGCCGGCGCCGGGCGGCCCGGCGCGCGTCACGCCCGCAGCGTCACCGGCTCGAGCGCGTCACCCTCCGGCAGCACCCGACCGATCACGGCCGCATGCGGATACCCGGCCTCGTGCAGTGCCCGCACGCAGGCCTCCACCCGATCCGCCGGCACGCCCGCCAGCAGCCCGCCCGCGGTCTGCGGATCGAACAGCAGCGGATAGCGCGGGTCGCCGACGAAGTCCTGGCCGTTGCGCAGCGCGCGCCGCAGCCGGACGTTGGCGGGCTGCAGCGAGCTCACGATGCCGGCGGCGACGCATTCGCGCGCGCCGTCGAGCAGCGGCAGCGCGCCGAGATCGAGCTGCGCGTCCACGCCCGAAGGCCGGGTCATCTCCACCAGGTGCCCGAGCAGGCCGAAGCCGGTGAGGTCGGTGCAGGCGGTCACGCCGTGCTCCCTCAGGATCCGCGCGCCCGTCTGGTTCGACTGCACCATCGAGCCGAGGGCGGCATCGATCCACCGCCCCTTCGCCGCATGCCGCGCGTGCGCGGCGAACAGGGTGCCGGTGCCGATCGGCTTGGTGAGGATCAGCGCGTCGCCCGGCCGCAGGCCGCCCTTGCGCATCACGCCCTCCATCCTGTCGGCGATCAGGCCGTTGATCGCGAAGCCCAGCGCCAGCTCCTGGCCCTCGCCGGTGTGTCCGCCGACCAGCGCGCAGCCGGCCGCGTTCAGCACCTCGACCGCCCCGGTCATCATCTGCAGCAGCAGGTCCTCGACCTTGCTCTCGATGCCCGGCGGCACGGTGGCGATCGCGGTGGCGGACTGCGGCTCGGCGCCCATCGCGAAGATGTCGCCGAGCGCGTGGTTGGCCGCGACCTTGCCGAACAGGTAGGGGTCGTCGATGAAGGCGCGGAAGAAGTCGACCGTGTGGACGGCGGCCATGCCCGGCGGCACGCGCACCACGGCCGCGTCGTCGGGCGAGTGCAGGCCGATCAGCACGTCGTCGCGCTCGACCGGGCGCAACGACCCCAGCGCGCGCGACAGGACGCTGGCGCCGACCTTGGCGCCGCACCCGCCGCAGCGCATCGCGACCGCGGAGATGGCCTGCAGCGACTCCTCCGCGGTCAGCGACAGCCCATGGGCCGGGGCGGCGCCGCCGGCGTCCTCGGCAGCCATCTCCGGGAACTCGCTGAAGCGGCGCATGAAGCGGCGGTCGATCGCATCCTTCCAGCGCCAGACCCAGGCGCCGGCGAAGCCGAGCGCCCCGCGCGAGGCCACGGCGTAGCGGTCACCGGTGGAGATCAGGGCGAGCCAGCGGCGCTGCGGCCGGTACGCCACCGGCGGCTCGCCGCGCAGCACGTGGCGCAGGTTGGCCGCGAGGGGCTTGCCCATCCGGACCGCGAACACGCCGGCCTTCTCCAGCGGCCGGTCGGTGAACGACGCGACGTCGCCGGCGGCGAACACGTTCGGGTCGGTCACGCTCTGCAGCGTCTCGCCGACCCGGACGAAGCCCTGGTCGTCCAGCGCCAGGCCGGTGTCCGCGAGCCAGGCGGGGCCGGCGGCCTGCGTCACCCAGAGCACCTCGTCGGCGTCGACACCGCGGCCGTCGCGCAGGAGCAGGCGTCCGGGCGCCACCTCGACCACCTCGGCCCCGAGGTGCACGGCCACCTTCCGGTCGCGCAGGACGGTCTCGAAGCGGCGGCGCACGCCCGCGTTGTGGGTGGGCAGGATCGTGGCACCGGAGGTCACCAGCACGAAGCGCAGCAGGTCGGCGGCGCGCCCGAGCGCCTCGAGCTCGCGGCGCAGGCGGTGCTGCATCGACAGCAGCAGCTCCACCCCGCCCGCACCGCCACCGACCACGGCGACGGTCATCGGCGTGCGCAGGTCGCGCACGCGCTCGAGCAGCTCGAGCCAGCGCCGGTTGAAGCCGGCGATGGGCTTGACCGGCACGACGTTCGCCAGGGCGCCACGGATGCCGCCCACGTCGGGCGTCGAGCCGGTGTTGATCGACAGCAGGTCGTACGGCACGGCGGGCCGGTCGCGCAGGATCACGCGGCGCTCGGCACGGTCGATGCCGACCACCGTGCCGCGGATCATCCGCGCCCCCGCGAACGCCGCGAGGCGCCCCAGGTCGATGTGGACCTCGTCGAACGCGTAGTGGCCAGCGACGTAGCCCGGCAGCATGCCGGAGTACGGGGTGTCGACGTCGGTGCAGACGACGGTGAGCCGCAGCCCCGGCTCGGGCTTCATCGCGAACATGCGCAGCACGCCGACGTGGCTGTGGCCGCCGCCGACGAGGATCAGGTCGCGCAGGACAGGGGAGCGGGAGGAATTCATTCGACAGGTCCGGGGATCGCGGATCGGATCGTACAGCGCGCGCGGTGGGGACAGGGGCAACTCGCGGTAGAGTGCCCCGGGGCGGCCTCGGACGGCGACGACCGTCGTCCGGGAGACCGCGGCGCGGCGGGCACGCCGCCGCATCCGTGGAGGAGCACACCATGACAGACCCGAAAGCCGTCCTGGTCGTCGGCGCGGGCGACGCGACCGGCGGGGCGATCGCGCGCCGCTTCGCGCGCGAGGGCTACATCGCCTGCGTGACGCGCCGCAGCGTCGACAAGCTCGCGCCGCTGGTGGACCGGATCCGCGCCGACGGCGGGCAGGCCCATGCGTTCGGCAGCGACGCGCGCAAGGAGGAGGAGATGGTCGCGCTCGTCGAGACCATCGAGCGCGACATCGCGCCGATCGAGGTGGCGGTGTTCAACATCGGCGCGAACGTGCGCTTCGGCATCACCGAGACGACGTCGCGGGTCTACTTCAAGGTCTGGGAGATGGGCTGCTTCGGCGGCTTCCTGATGGGCCGCGAGACGGCGCGGGTGATGCTGCCGCGCGGCCGCGGCACGATCCTCTTCACCGGCGCCACCGCCAGCCTGCGCGGGCGGGAAGGCTTCGCGGCCTTCGCCGGCGCCAAGCACGCGCTGCGCGCGCTGGCCCAGAGCATGGCGCGCGAGCTCTGGCCGAAGGGCATCCACGTCGCGCATCCGATCATCGACGGCGCGATCGACACCGAATTCATCCGCACGAACTTCCCGGAGCGCTACGCCGCGAAGGACGTCGGCGGCATCCTGGATCCCGAGCACATCGCCGAGGTCTACTGGCAGATCCACTGCCAGCCGCGAGACGCCTGGACCCACGAGACCGAGCTGCGTCCGTGGATGGAACCCTGGTGACGGCGCGTCCGGCGCCGTGCCCCGACCGACCCCTGTCCGAGACCGGATCCATGAGCATGCCCACCGTCCAGTTCCTGTTCGATTTCGGCAGTCCGAACGCCTACCTGAGCCACCAGGTGATTCCCGCGATCGAGGCGCGCACCGGCGTGCGCTTCGAGTACGTGCCGGTGCTGCTCGGCGGCCTGTTCAAGGCGGCGAACAACCGCTCGCCGATGGAGGCCTACAAGGACATCCCGCTCAAGCGCGACTACGAGCGGATGGAGATGCGCCGCTTCATCGCGAAGCACGGCCTCGACCGCTTCCGGATGAATCCGCACTTCCCGGTCAACACGCTGAAGATCATGCGCGGTGCGATCGCCGCGCAGCGGCTCGGCGTCCTCGAGCGCTACGTCGACGTGGTGTACGCGGCGATGTGGGAGGACGGCCGGAACCTGGACGACGTGGCGGTGATCGAGGCCACGCTCGCGGCCGGCGGGCTCGACGCGACGGCGCTCATGGCGCTGTCGCAGGACGCCGAGGTCAAGGCCGCGCTCGTGCAGAACACGCAGACCGCCTTCGAGCGCGGCGCGTTCGGCTCGCCGATGTTCTTCGTCGGCGACGAGATGTACTTCGGCAAGGACCGGCTGCGCGACGTCGAGGAAGAGATCCTGAGGGTGAAGGCGGGCGGATCGGCGGGCTGACGCGCGCGTGGATCGGCGGGCCGACCTGCAGCCGGCCCCGGGTGCCGTTCCGCGTATCGCCCGCCCCGCGTGAGCCGGGCGGCGATTCGTGGAACCCTGCGGGCGTCGCGCCCCGCCGGCGCCAGGAGGAGCTTCCATGATCGACAACTTCGGCCGCAGCCAGCAGGTCACCAAGACCGCCGTCGTCAGCCCCCACGGCGTCGTCAGCGCCCAGCACCGCGTCGCCGCCGAGATCGGCGCGGCCGTGCTCGCCGGCGGCGGCGACTGCATCGACGCCGCGGTGGCCACCTCCTTCGCCATCGGCACGCTCGAGCCCTGGATGAGCGGCGTCGGCGGCATCGGCACGATGGTGATCTATCGCGCGAAGGAAGACCGCTACGAGGTGATCGGCTTCGGCGGCGAGTCGCCGGCGGGGCTCGATCCGCGCGACTATCCGCTCGCCGCCGACGGCACCGCACAGGGCCTGTTCCCCTGGCGCCGCGTCGAGGGCGACCGCAACCTGCACGGCCCGGCTTCGATCGCGGTGCCGGGCGTGGTCGCAGGCATGGGCGAGGCCCACCGGCGCTACGGGCGCCAGGCCTGGGCCGACCTGGTCCGGCCTGCCGCGGCGCTGGCCGACGAAGGGCTGCTGGTCGACTGGTACACCACGCTCAACATCGCCACCGGCGCGGAAGAGCTGCGCCTGTACCCGACGGCGGCCGAGGAGTTCCTGCGCAACGGGCTGCCCCCGAGCGTGGGCTGGGGCGTGCGCGACGTGCAGCGCCTGCCACGGCCCCGCTACGCCGCCACGCTGCGGCACATCGCCGACCACGGCGCCCGCAGCCTGTACGAGGGCGACCTGGCGCAGGCGCTGGCCGACGAGATCGCCGCGGCCGGCGGATCGCTGCGTGCGGCCGACCTGGCCGCCTACCGGGCGCGCGTGACGCCGTCGCTCGCCATCCCGTACCGGGGCGCGGTCGTGCATGCGACGCCCGAACTGACCGCGGGCCCGACGCTCGCCCAGACCCTCAAGCTGCTGTCGGACTGGACGCCGTCCTCGCGCGCCCCTGACGCCGCCGCCTACGCGGCCTACGGCCGGGCCCTGCAGCAGGCCTACCGCCAGCGGCTGAGCGACATGGGCGACGCCGACGGCCGGCGCGCGATCGGCGCCGAGCACCTGGCGCCGACCTGCACCACCCACTTCAACGTGGTCGACGCCGAGGGCAACATGGTGTCGGTCACGCAGACGCTGCTCGGCATCTTCGGCTCGAAGTTCGTCGGACCCGACACCGGCATCCTGATGAACAACGGGATCATGTGGTTCGACCCGGAACCCGGCCGGACCAACTCGCTCGCCGGCGGCCGCCGCTGCCTGGCGAACTACACGCCGGCGATCGCGCAGATCGGCCCGTCCCGGCGCATCGCGGTCGGCGCCTCGGGCGGCCGGCGCATCCTGCCGGCGGTCGCGCAGATGCTGTCGTTCGCGATCGACTACGGCATGGACCTGCAGGCGGCCTTCGACACGCCGCGCATCGACGCCTCCGAAGGCGCGATCCTCATCGGCGACGCGCGGCTCGCCGCCGACGTGCAGGCCGCGCTCGCGGCACAGTTCGATTTCGTGCCGGTGGCCCCGCAGACGCTGCCCATGAAGTTCGCCTTCCCGTCGGCGGTGCTGCGCGACGGCACGACGAACCAGGGCTCGACCGAGGTGTTCCAGCCCTGGGGCGATGCGGTGGCCGGCAGCTAGGCCGCGGACAGGAACTCGACGACCAGCCGGTTGAACTTCTCGGCGTGTTCCCACTGCGCCCAGTGGCCGCAGCGGGAGAACAGGTGCAGGTCGGCGTCGGGCAGGCCCCACACCAGGCGCAGCCCGATGTCGAAGGGGACGAACCGGTCGTCGCGGCCCCAGATCACCAGCGTGCGCGCCTTGACCTCGCCCAGGCGGTGACCGTAGTCGGGGAACTGGCGCGGGTTGGCCGCGATGCTCCTGACGAAGTTCTCGAGGTGGTCGCGCCGGGCGAGCATGTTGTCGAGCCGCGCCTGGTACAGGTCCTCAGTGAGGCTGCTCGTGTCGAACACGAAGGCGGCCATCATCCGCTTGAGGTTCTCGATCGTCGGATCGCGGTACAGCGCCTGGATCAGCTTGATG
>RPRK01000100.1 GCA_003818495.1 Burkholderiales bacterium | reverse complement strand
TCGAGGCGCGCGACCGACAGCGCGTCGGTGTAGTCGCCCCAGTACACCCTGAAGCGCTGCCGCCGCGAGCCCGGCAGCGCCGGCAGCGGCGCAGCGGGCGCGGCGGCCTGGGGCGGCGGTGCCTGATCGGCGGCCTGCGTCGAAGACGGATCGGACGGCGCGGATGGCAGGGGCGTTCCGACCGCCGCAGTGGGCGCCGGCACGGTGTCAGGCGGCGCGTCGGCGGTCGGCGAGCCGCCGGCGTCCGGACCCGTGGCGAGATCCACGAAGTCGGCGGCGCTCGACGGCTCGGCCGGCGCCGCGGGCGGTGCGATGGCCGCCGTGGCCGGGGGCGGCACCGCAGGCCGCGCGACCGGTTTCGACGGTGGCGGCCGCACGCGTGGCGGTGCCGGACTCGGGGCCGGCGCCTCGACCCTCGGGGCGGCCGGCACGACGGGCGCAGGCGGCACCACCAGCACCACCTCGACCGGTGCCGGATCCGGCGATGCCTTCGGCGTCGCCCCCCCGAGTCGGCCCGCCACGCCGGAGACGAGCAGCGCATGCAGCGCGACCGACGCGGCCAGCAGGGCGACGGTCGCGCCCGCACGGCGCGCGCGAGCGGCGATTCGGGTCATCGGACGATGCTACCGCACCGGCCGCCGTTCCCGCCGTCCCGGCGGAGGACTGTTGCCGACCTTTACACCCGCCTCGACGGGGGCGCCCGCGCCACCGCGCATGTGCTTTCGGATCAACGACTTGGCTCGACCGACAGTCATCGGCACGGGACTTGCTACCTCGTCCCCCGACATGAGACTTTCCATCGAGCGTCTGTGGCGGGTGCTGCCCGTCCCCGTGATCGTGCTGAACCGGATGCCCGGTCGGCTGGTCGGTCTGAGCATGGGCGTGTTCATCGTCGTGCGGGCCGACTACGCGCGTGACCGGCCGACGATGATCCACGAGCTCGAGCACTGCAAGCAGTTCTGGCGCGGCGGCGTGCTGCTGCACATGCTGCGCTACTACGCGAGCCGCCAGTACCGCCTGCGGGTCGAGGTCGAGGCGTTCCGGGCCGAGCTCGACGCGTGCGAGACCGAGGAGCGCCCTGCGCGCCTGGACGATGCGTCCCGCGCGCTGGCCACCGGCTACCATGTCGGGCTCGACGTCGCATCCTGCCGAAGGCTCCTCACGTGCTCCCACCCATTCGACGCCTTCTGGCCGACTTCGCCGCGGGCCGCTCGACGCCCGTCGACCTCCTCGCCCGCTGTCATGGCGCGATCGACGAACACGACGGAACGCTGAACGCGCTCCCGACGCGCCGCGACCGCGCGGCGTGTCTCGCCGAGGCGGAACACGCGCAGCGCGCGATCGCCGCCGGCGAGCCGGTCGGACTGCTGGCCGGTCTGCCCTACGTCGCGAAGGACATCTTCGACACGGCGGGGCTGCGCACCACGCTGGGCTCGCCGATCTTCGCCGACCGCGTGCCCGAGGTCGACGCCCCCGGCGTGCGGCGCCTGCGCGAGGCCGGAGCGGTGCTGATCGCGAAGTCGAACACCCCCGAGTTCGCCGCCGGCTCGCAGACCTTCAATCCGGTCCTCGGTGCGACCCGCAATCCGTACGACACCTCGCGCACGGTCGGCGGCTCGTCGGGCGGCGCGGCGGCTGCGCTGGCCGCGGGCATGACGGTGGTCGCCGACGGTTCGGATCTCGCGGCGAGCCTGCGCAATCCGGCCAGCTTCTGCGGCGTGGTCGGCATGCGGCCCTCGACCCGGCTCGACCCGACGCTGTCGGACGGGCCGAACGGGTTCGACCTGATGTCGACGATCGGCCCGCTCGCGCGCAGCGTCGACGACTGCCGGATCGTGCACTCGGCGCTCTTCGAGCCGGCGGCGCACCGCCCGCTCGACGCGTGGCTCGGTCACCTCGAAGCGCGCCGAGCGACGCGCGCCCCGGGCTCGCTGCGGCTGGCCTGGTCGGCCGACGTCGGCGGCGTGCCGCTCGCGGCGCCCGTGCGCGAGACGTTCATGCGCGCGATCGACGCGCTGCGCGCGGCCGGCGTGACGCTGGTCGAGGCGCACCCGGACTTCGACGGGGCCGACGAGTCCTTCATGACGCTGCGCGGGCTGTACTTCGTCGAGTGGCTCGGCGAGCTGTACACCCGGGAGCGAGCCCGGATGAAGGACACCGTGGTCTGGAACATCGAGCAGGGACTGGCCCTCGATGCCTCCGCCATCGCGCGCGCGCAGCGCCTGCGCAGCACGGTGTTCCGCCGCGTCGCCGCGTTCATGGCCGACGTCGACGCGTTCCTGCTGCCGACCGTGCAGGTGCTGCCCTTTCCGCTGGACGTGCCCTTCCCCACCGAGGTCGACGGCGTGCCGCTGGTCAACTACGTCGACTGGCTCAAGACCTGCTACTGGATCAGTGCGAGCGCGCACCCCGCGGTGTCGGTGCCCTGCGGACGCGCGCGCGACGGCGCGAGCGCGCCCTTGCCGGTCGGGCTGCAGCTCGTGGGACGCTGGAACGGCGATGCGGCGCTGCTCGACGTCGCCGAGGCCGTCGAGACGGTCCTCGCGCCACTGAACGCCGCCTGAGCCACGGCGCTCAGGACACCGGAGCGTCAGAGCACGAGCGGCGAGTTCGGCAGTTCGTCGGGGTTTGCGCTGCCGTCGGCCGGATACGCAGCGGCGAGCGCGTCGTTGAGGGTGGCGAGGCAGGCGAGCGCCCCCTCGACCGCCTGCCCGTCCCGGCAGCCGGCCACCAGCTGGGCACAGGCGCGGTCCCATACCGCCGGGTCGATCGAGCGCTTCGCGCCGCGATCCGCGACGATCTCGGCCGCACGATCCGCCCACAGCAGGTACACCAGGACACCGTTGTCTTCCTCGGTGTCCCAGATGCCGAAGCGCGAGAACACCTCCAGCGCCCGCTCGCGGGCCTGCATGCCGCGCCAGAGCTGACCGGTCTCCAGCGACGACTCGACCGCGAAGCGCAGTTCGGCGCGGTGCCGGCGCTCGCCGTCGGCGATCGCGCGCTCGATGCGCGCGTAGGCGTCGTCCGGGAAGGCCGACCGGAGGTGCATCGGACCGATCCACAGATGGTGGAGCCAGCGGGCGAGCCCGACGCGACGGCTCATGCCGCCCTCCGCACGACGCGCCGCCGATGGATGCGATCACCAGTCACCGGACGCCCCTCCTCCACCGAAGCCGCCACCGCCGCCGCCGAAGCCGCCGCCACCACCGAAACCGCCGCCTCCGCGGCCGCCCCCCCATCCGGCGCTCGGAAGGAGCACCCCTGCATCGCCGAGCGTGCGACGCCCGACCCGCCGCATGCGGCCGCCCGGTCCGCCACCGCCGCGCCCTCCCATCACCAGCACCAGCAGGCCGACGCCGAGGCCGACGGCCACGCCCAGCCCCGTCGAGGCCAGCCCGATCACGGCGGTGACACCCGCGCCGCCACCGCCGACCGCCGCGCCGATGACGCGGCCGGCGGCCCGGGACACCATCAGCCCGACGAAGAAGGAGAGGAAGACCGCGGGCATCAGCTCGAACTGCGGTTCGGCCTGCTGGCCCTGCTGCCACGGCGCGGGAAGGTCCTCGCCCTCGATCCGTCTCGACAGGTCGGCGACGGCGGCGTGCAGGCCGCCGGCGAAGTCGCCCGTCCTGAACCGGGGACCGATGGCCTCGGTGATGATCCGCTTGGCGACCGCATCGGGGATCGCGCCTTCGAGCCCGTAGCCGACCTCGATGCGTACCTTGCGATCGTCCTTGGCGACGAGGATCAGCACGCCGTCGTCGATGGCGCCCGCCTTGCGGTCGCCGGTGTCGCGCTGCGCCCGCTCGCGCCCGCGGCCGAGCTTCCAGGCGTCGGCCACCCGGATGCCGAACGCCTCGATGGCCTCCGGCTGCGTCGTCGGCACCATCAGGATCGCGATCTGCGCGCCCTTGCGTGCCTCGAGCGCGGCGAGCTCCGCCTCCAGTGCCGCGCGCTGCCCGGCGTCGAGCGTGCCGGTGAGATCGGTGACCCGCGCCGAGAGCGCCGGCACCGGCACCTCCTGCTGCGCGGCCGCGGGCGGAACGAGCGCCAGCAGCGCCAGCAGCGCGAGCACCGCCGCGAGCAGGCCGCGGCGCAGCCCGGTCGCCATGACGGGCCCCGCTACTTCGACGGCGCGGGTGCCGGCTTGCCGAAGTCGACCTTCGGCGCGGTCGAGATCTCGCGCTCGTTGTCGACGGTGAACTGCGGCTTGGCCTTGTAGCCGAACACCATCGCGGTGAGATTCACCGGGAACTGGCGAACCATCACGTTGTAGGCCTGGACCGAATCGATGTAGCGCTTGCGCGCGACGGTGATGCGGTTCTCGGTGCCCTCCAGCTGCGCCTGCAGTTCACGGAAGTTCTGATCGGACTTGAGCTGCGGATAGTTCTCGCTGACCACCAGCAGCCGGGACAGCGCGCTGCCGACCTCGCGCTGCGCGGACTCGAACTGCTTGAGCGACGCCGGATCCGTGGGGTCGACGCGGACCTGTCCGACGCGCGAACGGGCCTCGGTGACGCCGAGCAGCACCTCCTTCTCCTGCTCGGCGTATCCCTTCACGGTGTTGACCAGGTTCGGAATGAGGTCGGCGCGGCGCTGGTACTGGTTGACCACCTCGGACCAGGCCGAGCTGGTGGTCTCGTCGGCGACCTGGATGTCGTTGTAGCCGCAGCCCGTCAGGCCGACGGCAACGGCGATCCACAGCATCAGGCGATTGAGCACAGGCAACTCCGGGGGATGAGCGGCCTTGACCGGCCGACGTCGCGTAAGATAACCCAACCGTCGTCCGTGACCGCCCGAGCCGCAGCCGGCCCGCCATGAGCGCCCCGCTCCGCCCTCCCGTCCAGTCCGCTCGCGCCGCCTCGTTGGTGGCCCGCCTGGTGCTGATCGCGCTGTGCTGCGCGCCGGGCGCGGCGGCGAACGCGGCCGAAGCGACGCACCCCGCGAGCGCGGCGCCCGTCGCCACGCGCCCCGCCGACGCCGCCGTGCGCAACTGGAACCGCGAAGCCTTCGAACGCTACGAATCCGGCGACACCGCACGGGCGCTGGTGCTGTTCCAGCGGTCTGCCCGTCGGGGCGACGCCTCCGCGCAGTACAACGTGGCGGTGATCCGGCTGCGCGACGAGAGTCGGACGCCCTCGCTGCAGCAGGCGCTCGCGCTGCTGCGCGCCAGCGCGACCGCCGGCTTCTCGCCCGCCCAGTACATGCTCGCGTCGATGCTCGAGACCGGCCGCGAGGTGCGCGCCTCCCAGCCCGAGGCCACCGCGTGGTACACCCGGGCCGCCGAGCAGGGCCATGTCGACGCGCAGACCTCGCTCGCCACGCAGTACTACCTCGGCCGCGGCATCGGGCAGGACTTCGCCGCGGCGGCGCGCTGGTACGAGCGGGCGGCCGACGGCGGCGACGTCGGCGCTCAGTACCTGATCGCGTCGATGTACGAGAAGGGCCTGGGTGTCGAGCGCGACCTGCGCGTCGCCCTCGACTGGTACTCGGCCGCGGCCCGCAACGGTGACGACGTCGCCCGCGCTCAGGCCCGCGTCATCGCGGAACAGCTCGCGCGAGAGCGCGATTCCTGACCTCATGACGCGCGAGAGCGCGATTCCCGACCCGATGACGCGCGCGAGCGCGCTGCCCGAACCGACTCGCGCACGGGCGCGGCGCCTCGCCCGATGACGCGCGCGAGCGCCTCGGCCGGAGCGCGCCTCGGCGAACCGCTGCTCCTCTTCGACGACCTCCCGGCGGTGCCCGCGGGCAGGACCGGCCCGCGGCCCGACGCCCCGGTCGGATCGGCCGTCCACCCGCTCGCGCTGCCCGCGCGGCTCGCGCCCTACCGGCATCTGCTCAGGCTCGGCACCTCGTCCTGGTCGTTTCCCGGCTGGCAGGGGCTGGTCTGGGACGCGCCCCCATCGCCCTACGCCGAAGGGCGGCTGTCGCGCGCGGGCTTGCCCGCCTACGCGTCGCATCCGCTGCTCTCGGCAGTGGGCATCGACCGGGGGTTCTACGCGCCGATCGGCGTCGACGACTACGCGCGCTACGCCGCGCAGGTGCCCGACGGCTTCCGCTTCCTGGTGAAGGCGCCGGGCGGCGTGACCGACGCGCTCAGGCGCGACGAGCACGGACGCGGCCGCGAGCCGAACCCGCACTTCCTCGACGCCGCCGCGGCGATCGACCGTTTCGTCGCCCCCGCGGTCGAGGGCCTGGGCGCGACCCTCGGCACGCTGCTCTTCCAGTTCTCACCATTGCCCGCGCCGATGCTCGCCGACCCGCCCGCCTGGGTCGCCGCGCTGCGCCGCTTCCTCGAGGCGCTGCCGCGCGCCCTGCCCGCGGGAGCAGGCCTCGCGATCGAGCTGCGCGACGCGTCGCTGCTGACGCCACGACTGGTCGATGCGTTGCGAGACTGCGGCGTGGCGTACTGCATCGGACTGCACGACCGCATGCCGCCGGTGGCGCGCCAGCTCCGCGCGCTCGACCGACTGCACGGCGGCGGCACGGGCCCGCTGGTGGCGCGCTGGACGCTGCACGCGGGCATCGGCTACGAGGCCGCGCGGCACCGCTACGCCCCCTTCGATGCGCTGGTCGACCCCGACCCGGCGAGCCGCCTGCCGCTGGCCGCCGCCTGCGCCGCGACGCTGATCGCTGGTCAGCCGGTCACGGTGATCGTCAACAACAAGGCCGAGGGCAGCGCGCCGCGCTCGCTCGTCCTGCTCGCCGAGGCGATCGCCGCGGCGCTGTGAGCGGCGGGGCCGGCGTGCCGCGGGCCGCCGCCACGCGCGGGACGCCCGCCGTTCAGCGCGCCTTCAGGTGCGACTTGAACTGCTTGCGGAACTTCGCGACCTTCGGTCCGACGACGACCATGCAGTAGCCCTGGTACGGGTTCCGCTCGAAATAGCGCTGGTGGTAGGCCTCGCCCGGCCAGTACTGCGGCACCGGCTGCACCTGCGTCACCACCGGGGCGTCGTAGACCGCTTGGCGCTCGATCTCCGCGATCAGCTCGCGGGCAGTCGCGTCCTGGGCATCCGAGTGGGTGAAGATCACGGATCGGTACTGCGTGCCGACGTCGTTGCCCTGACGATTCAGCGTGGTCGGATCGTGGATGGCGAAGAAGATGCCCAGGATCTCCCTGAAGGAGATCACCTCGGTGTCGAACGACACGCGCACCACTTCGGCATGACCGGTCTGGCCGCCGCAGACCTGCTCGTAGCCGGGATTGCGCATCTCGCCGCCGGCATAGCCGGACTCCACCGCGGTCACGCCACGCACATCGAGGTACACGGCCTCCAGGCACCAGAAGCAGCCGCCGCCCAGGGTGGTCGTCTCGATCGTCATCTCAGCTCCAGGAATCGTCGGGTCCGGGGAATCCGGCCGAGGATACCTCGTCGGCCGTTCGGTCGCGGCCTGACGCGGCGGCTAGCGGCCGAGCCGCTCGATGATCCGATCGCGGTACTCGAAGAGGGCCGCGGCGCTGCGGCCCATGCCGTTCGCCTCGAGCGCCATGGTCAGCGCCACCAGCCTGCGCCGGCCTCGCGCGCGGCCGGCTTCGTCGAGCGCGGCCGGCGCCCGGGCCCCGCGTCCGTTGCCATCGCCGTCACCGTCACCGTCACCGTCGCCGCTCCGTGCGAGCTGCGCGATCATCGCGTCGAGATCGCGCAGCGCGCCGAGCTCGGCCGGCACGCAGCCGGCGTTCTTCAGGATCCGCAGCGCGACCCGGAGCTCGGGCGGGACGAGGGCGAGGTCCTCGTCCGGCAGGGGCTTCCCCGCCCCGGGCAGGCCGTCGAACTCGCCGCGCGCCTGCGCGTCGCGGATCCGCGATTCGACCAGATCGTCGAGCGCCTTGAGCATGCCGCCCTCCCTGGGAGGGGACGCGCCCGCGACGGCGGCCCGACGCCCTCCGTCAGGCCTTGACCCTCGCCGCCTTGCGGGCCGCGTCCTGCTTCGCGCGCTGCATCGTGGTGTGGAGCTGCGAGGCGCCGGTATGGTACTGCACGGGCCAGCCGATGCCGCGCCAGTCGGCCTCGGCCGCCGCGTGCAGCGTGAAGTACGGATCGGCCAGGTGCGGCCGCGCCAGCGCCACCAGGTCGGCCCGGCCGGAGATCAGCAGCGTGTTGACCTGGTCGGCGCTGGTGACCGCCCCGACGGCCATGGTCGCGATGCCCGCCTCGAGCCGGATCTGCTCGGCGAAGCTCGCCTGGTACATCCGCCCGTACACCGGCTTCGACGCCGGGTCGGTCTGCCCGGTGGAGACGTCGACCAGGTCGCAGCCCGCGGCCGCGAACGCGCGCGCGATCTCGACCGAGTCGGCGCCGGACAGGCCGCCGGGGATCCAGTCGGTGGCCGACAGGCGCACGCTCATCGGCTTGTCCTGCGGCCAGGCCTCGCGCACGGCGTCGAACACCTCGAGCGGCCAGCGCATGCGGTTCGCGAGCGAGCCGCCGTACCCGTCGGTGCGCCGGTTGGTCACCGGCGACAGGAAGCTCGCCAGCAGGTAGCCGTGCGCCATGTGCAGCTCGAGCATGTCGAAGCCCGCCTCGTCGGCCAGCCGCGCGCTGTGGACGAACTGTGCGAGCACCGCGTCCATGTCGGCCCGGCTCATCTCGCGAGGCACCTGGTTCACGCCGTCGCGGTACGGGATCGGCGACGGCGCGAGCAGCGGCCAGTTGCCTTCGCCGTCCGCGCGCTCCCCGATCGGCCAGTCCATGCGTCCCCAGCCGACCTGCGTCGAGCCCTTGCGGCCGGCGTGACCGATCTGCATGCACAGCTTCGACTGCGAGTTCGCGTGGACGAAGTCCGTCAGCCGCCGGAACGCGAGCATCTGCTCGGTGTTCCACAGGCCCGTGCAACCGGGCGTGATCCGGCCCTCGGGCGACACGCAGGTCATCTCGACGAACACCAGGCCGGCGCCGCCGAGCGCGCGCGAGCCGTAGTGCACGAGGTGCCAGTCGTTCGGCACGCCGTCGACGGCCGAGTACTGCGCCATCGGCGAGACCACCACGCGGTTGGGCACCCACATCTCGCGCAGGCGCAGCGGCGCGAACATCGGCGGCGCATCGAGCCAGGGCTGGTCGCCGCTCGCCGCGATGCCGAAGCGCGCGGCTTCGCCGCGGTTCCACCAGCGCGTGGCGGCCTCGACCAGGCCCGCATCGCGCAGCCGCAGGTTGTCGTAGGTGATCTGCTTGCTGCGGGTGAGCAGCGAGACCTCGAACTGGATCGGGTCCATGTCGAAGAACCGGCGCACGTTCTCGAACCACACCAGCGACACGTTGGCCGAGTGCTGGATGCGGCCGACCTCGTCGCGACGGCTCTCCTGGTACAGGGCCAGCGCGGCACGCAGGTCGTCGGGCCGCGCGCCGATCGCCTCGTCGAGCGCGATCGCGTCCTCGAGCGCGAGCTTGGTGCCCGAGCCGATCGAGAAGTGCGCGGTGTGCGCGGCATCGCCGAGCAGCACCACCGGCAGCCCGTCGATGTCGGCGTGCCAGGTCTTGCAGGAGATGGTCGGGAACTGCCGCCAGTGCGAACGGTTGGTCAGCACCGTCGCGCCCTTGAGGTCGTCGGCGAACAGGCGCTCGACCAGCGCGGCCGTGCCGGCCTCGTCGTCGACCGCCAGACCCGAGGCGCGCCAGGCGGCGTCGGTGGTCTCGATGACGATCGTGCACTCGCCCGGACGGTACTGGTAGGCGTGCATGTTCCAGATGCCGCCGTGCGCGTCCTCGCGGAAGCTGTAGTAGAAGCCCGGCAGGTTCATCTTCGCGCCGAGCCAGGTGAAGCGGTTGGTGCGCAGGTCGACCGAGGGCGCGAAGCGCTCGCGGTTCGACTCGCGCACCGCGCTGTTGATGCCGTCGGCCGCGATCACCAGGTCAGCGCCGTGGTGCGACGACAGGCCCGCGTCCTCGCTCTGGTAGCGGACCGGGATGCCGAGCTCTTCGGCGCGCGCCTGCAGGATGTGCAGCAGCGCGAGCCGTCCGATGCCGGAGAAGCCATGACCCGAGGAGCGCCGCACCGTGCCCTTGTACTGGACCAGGATGTCGTCCCAGTAGGCGAACCCCGCCTCGATCGCCCGGCGCGTCGGCGGGTCGGCCCGCTCGAGGTTGGCCAGCGTCTCGTCGGACAGCACGATGCCGAAACCGAAGGTGTCGTCCGGCCGGTTGCGCTCGGTCACCTCGATCGCCGCGTCGGGAAACCGCTTCTTGAGCAGGATGGCCGAATACAGTCCCGCGGGGCCGCCCCCGATCACGTCGATGCGCATGGTCAATCGTCCTTCATGGCCACCGCCCGGGTGGCCGTCGCCCGGGCCGCCGATTGCGCCCGAATTGCTTTAAGCTTAAAGTATCCCGCATGAGCTCGACAAGCCCGGAAGCCCCTGCAGGCGACGCGGCGGCCTCGCACCACGGTGCGCGGCTCGACTACGCGTCGACGATGAGCTACGGCGACTACCTGCACCTCGAGGACATCCTCGGCGCGCAGCACCCGTTGTCCGGATCGCACGACGAGATGCTGTTCATCGTGCAGCACCAGACGAGCGAGCTGTGGATGAAGCTCGTGCTGCACGAGATGCGGGCCGCCCGAGACGCGATCCGCGAAGACCGCCTGCCGCCGGCGTTCAAGAACCTGGCGCGGGTCTCGCGGATCATGGAGCAGCTGGTGCACGCCTGGGACGTGCTGGCGACGCTGACGCCGTCCGAGTACACGGCGATGCGACCGAAGCTCGGCTCCTCGTCGGGGTTCCAGTCGTTCCAGTACCGCGTCATCGAGTTCATGCTCGGCAACAAGAACGCGGTGATGCTCAAGCCGCACGCGCACCATCCGGCCCGACACGCCGAGGTCGAGGCCGCCCTCCACGAGCCGTCGCTGTACGACGAATCGATCCGGCTGCTCGCGCGCCACGGCTTCGCGATCGATCCGGACCAGCTCGAGCGCGACTTCGCCGCACCGCGACCCTTCAGCGATTCGCTCGAGGCCGCCTGGCTCGAGGTCTACCGGGAGCCGCCGAAGCACTGGCCGCTCTACGAGCTCGCCGAGGAACTCGTCGACCTCGAGGACGCGTTCCGCCAATGGCGCTTCCGCCACGTCACCACGGTCGAGCGCATCATCGGCTTCAAGGCCGGCACCGGCGGCACCGCCGGCGTGCCGTACCTGCGCCGCATGCTCGACACCGTGCTGTTCCCCGAACTCTGGAAGGTGCGTACCGACCTATGAACCGACTCCTGCTCCCCCCCGGCTGGCCCACCCCCAAGGGCTATGCAAACGGCGTCGCCGCCCGCGGCACGCTGGTCTCGATCGCCGGCCAGGTCGGCTGGCATCCGGACGGCCGCTGGGAGACCGACGACTTCGTCGCCCAGTGCCGCCAGGCCCTGCAGAACGTGCTGGCGGTGCTGGCCGAGGCCGGCGGCGGCCCCGAGCACATCGTGCGCATGACCTGGTACCTGACCAGCAAGCGCGAGTACCTCGAGGCCGGGCGCGCGCTCGGCGCGGTCTACCGCGAGCTGATGCGCGGCGCCGACGGCAAGGTGGCCTTCCCGGCCATGAGCGCCGTCGAGGTGACCGCGCTGATCGAGGACCGCGCCAAGGTGGAGATCGAGGCGACCGCGGTCGTGCCGGACTAGAATCGAGGGTCGTGCGCCGCTCCCCGCGGCGGACCCGCATCGCCGGCGACCGACCGGCGCGCCTGCATCGAAGAGGAACGAGGATGAACGCACCCGACACCGCGCGCCTGAAGGCCGTGTTCAAGTGGGACGACCCGCTGCTGATCGACGCGCAGCTGACCGAGGACGAGCGGATGGTCCGCGAGGCCGCCGCCCAGTACTGCCAGGACAAGCTCGCCCCGCGCGTGACCTCGGCCTTCCTCGACGAGCGCACCGACGTCGAGATCTTCCGCGAGATGGGCGAGCTGGGCCTGCTCGGGCCGACCATCCCCACCGAGTACGGCGGCCCGGGGCTGAACTACGTCGCCTACGGCCTGATCGCCCGCGAGGTCGAGCGGGTGGACTCCGGCTACCGCTCGATGATGAGCGTGCAGTCCTCGCTGGTGATGCTGCCGATCCACGACTTCGGCACCGAGGCGCAGCGCAGGAAGTACCTGCCGAAGCTCGCCACCGGCGAGTGGATCGGCTGCTTCGGCCTGACCGAGCCGAACCACGGCTCGGACCCCGGCAGCATGGAGACCCGCGCCAAGCGCGTCGACGGCGGCTGGCTGCTGACCGGCTCGAAGATGTGGATCTCGAACAGCCCGATCGCCGACGTGTTCGTCGTCTGGGCGAAGTGCCAGGGCGGCGACTTCGACGGCCGCATCAAGGGCTTCGTGCTGGAGAAGGGCATGAAGGGCCTGTCGGCGCCGAAGATCTCCGGCAAGGTCGGCCTGCGCGCCTCGATCACCGGCGAGATCGTGATGGACGAGGTGTTCGCCGACGACGGCCAGCTGCTGCCGGGGGTGGAGGGGCTGAAGGGTCCGTTCACCTGCCTGAACAGCGCCCGCTACGGCATCGCCTGGGGCGCGCTCGGCGCCGCCGAGGACTGCTGGTTCCGCGCGCGCCAGTACGTGCTCGACCGCAAGCAGTTCGGCCGGCCGCTCGCCGCCAACCAGCTCATCCAGAAGAAGCTCGCCGACATGCAGACCGAGATCACCCTCGGCCTGCAGGGCTGCCTGCGCCTGGGCCGGATGAAGGACGAGGGCACCGCCGCCGTCGAGATCACCTCGATCATGAAGCGCAACAGCTGCGGCAAGTCGCTCGACATCGCGCGCCTGGCCCGCGACATGATGGGCGGCAACGGCATCAGCGCCGAGTACGGCGTCGCCCGCCACCTGGTCAACCTCGAGGTGGTCAACACCTACGAGGGCACGCACGACGTGCACGCGCTGATCCTGGGCCGCGCCCAGACCGGCATCCAGGCCTTCTCCTGATCCCGGGCACCGCGCGATGACCGTCTCCCACGACTTCAAGGGTCGCCGCGTGCTCGTCGCCGGCGGCAGCCGCGGCATCGGCCGCTCGATCGCGCTCGGTTTCGCGGCCGCCGGCGCGTCGGTCTCGATCTGCGCCCGCGGCGCCGAGGCGCTCGAGGCCGCCCGCAAGGAACTGAGCGCGGCCGGCCCCGGTCGCATGCACACCGCCTCGTGCGACCTGGCCGACCAGGCGCAGATCGAGGCCTGGGTGGCCTCGGCCGCCGAGGCCCTGGGCGGCGTCGACGTGCTGGTCAACAACGCCTCCGGCTTCGGTGCCGGAGACACCGAGGAAGGGTGGGCCGCCAGCTTCGGCATCGACGTCCAGGCGGTGGTGCGGGCCAGCCGCGCCGCCCTGCCCTGGCTCGAGCGCGGCACCGCGCCGTCGGTGATCAACGTCTCGTCGATCTCGGCGCTCAAGCCCTCGACACGCACGCCGGCCTACGGTGCGGCGAAGGCGGCGGTCATCCACTACACCACCAGCCAGGCCGCGCTCTGGGCCCGGCGCGGCATCCGCGTGAACTGCGTGGCGCCCGGCTCGATCGACTTCCCCGGCGGCCTGTGGGAGCAGCGCAAGGACTCCGACCCGAAGCTGTACGAGGGCACCCGCAAGAGCATCCCCTTCGGACGCTTCGGTGCGCCGGAGGAAGTCGCCGAGGTCGTGCTGTGGCTCGCCTCGGACGGCGCCCGCTGGGTCACGGCGCAGACCATCGCCGTCGACGGCGGCCAGACCCTCGGCGTCTGAGTTGTCGGCATCGCCTCCGCCGGGCCTGCCCCCCGAGCAGGTCCGGCGGATCGTTCTCGGCCTGCTGCCCTCGATCTTCCTCGGAGCGATCGACGGCTCCATCCTCCCGATCGCGCTGCTGACGATCGGCCGCGCCCTCGGCGACGTCTCGCTGATCGCCTGGGTGATGGCGGGCTACCTGGTCGCGGGCACGGTCGCCACACCGATCTACGGCAAGCTCTCCGACCTGCACGGCCGGCGGCGGATGCTGCTGGTCGCGATCGGGATCGCCACCCTAGGCTCGGTGCTGTGCGCGGTGTCGGTGAGCATGCCGATGCTGATCGCCGCGCGCATCCTGCAGGGGTTGGGCAGCGGCGCGCTGTTCGCGCTCGGACAGGCCGCGGCCGCCGACGTCGTGCACGGCCCCGAGCGGGGCCGGTGGCAGGGCTACTTCTCGTCGGTGTTCGCCACCGCGGCACTCGCCGCACCCTTGCTCGGCGGCTACCTGACCGAGCACCTGTCGTGGCGGGCCGTGTTCTGGATCAACCTGCCGCTGGCCGCGTTCGCCGCCTGGCGTCTCACCGCGGTGCTGCCCGCCGCGACGCGCACCGGTCGAGAGGCCAGGATCGACTGGCTCGGGGCGGCGCTGCTGGCGGCCGGCCTCGGCGTTCCGCTGGTCGCGCTCGCACGGGTCGGCCAGGGTGCCGGCTGGTTCGGCGCCTCGACGCTCGCACTGGGCGCCGCGGGCGTGGTGCTGCTCGGGTTGTGGGCCTGGCGCGAGTCCGACGCCCCGGAGCCGATCGTCCCGACGTCGCTGTTCGCCAACCGCACGGTGCTCGCCTGCTGCCTGGTGAACGGGCTCAACTTCTTCGTGCTGATCGGCAGCACGGTGCTGCTGCCGCTGTCGATGCAGACGCTGGGCGGCGCGCGCGCCGACGAGGTGGCGGTGCGCCTCGTCGCCCTGACCCTCGCGACGCCTGCCGGCGCGTTCGCGGCGGGTCGCCTGATGCTCCGGTGGCCGCGTCTCGGCGCGATCTCCGCGATCGGGTCGGCGCTGGCCTGTGCCGGGCTCGCGGTGATCGCCTGGGCCGCGGGCCGCGCGGATGCGGTCCCGCTGCCGGCGATGGTGCCCCTGGGGTTCGGACTCGGCATGACGCTGCCGTCGGTGCTGGTGGCCGCGCAGGGCGCGGTCGGTCCGGCGATGATCGGGGTGGCGACCGCGCTGGTCTCGTTCTTCCGCTCGCTCGGCGGCGTGGTCGGCATCGCGGTGCTGACCTCGATGGTGATGGCCGGGACCGTCGGCGGCTCGCTCGCGGACGCCGAGCCCGCCCTGCTGTCGAAGGCCTTCTCGCTCGCCTTCGCGACGGCGGCCGCCGTGGCCGCTGCGGCGGCGCTCGCCGCGCTGCGGATCGGTGCGCCGCCATCGGCCGGCGCCGCGCGGCGCTGAGACGGATCAGTCGCGCGGCAGGAGTCGCGAGCGCCGACGCACGATCGTGACGGTCGGCACGGTCACGGGCGAGCGCGGCTCGCTCGGCAGCACGACGTCGCCGTCGAACTCGGGGCCCGAGGTCGGCGGGGGCGAGGTGTCACGGGGCGGCGTCCAGCCACGGTCGCCGGCGTCGCGACGCTGCCCGGGTTCGCCGTCCCGGCGGAAGCCGCCCGCGCCCTCGCGGCGCGGGGCGCCGGAACCCGGACCGGGCCTGCGGCCACGCTGAGCGGTCGCCGGCTCGATCGTGCTGACCGCGTGGCCGTAGATGACCATCTCGCCGTGCTGCGTCTCGAGGAGCAGCGTGTGCACGTCGAAGGAACGGATGCGGCCGGTGAACCGCGTGCCGCTCAGCAGGTACACGTGGACCGCGGTGCGCTCGCGCCGATACCGGTTCAGCTGCAGGAACTGCCGGTTCTTGGGATCTTCTGGAGCTTTCAAGCCAAACCGTGTCGTTGGACGGGCGCCTCGAGGCGAGGTCGTCGGCGCGCCGATCGGTGCCGGGGAGTCGAAACATTGTAGACGCCGATCCGCATTAGTGCGATCTGCATGCCGAACTCCGTGCGAACCGTTCGACACCCGGCGGTCGGCTTGACGCCCCCGGGGTGGACGCACAGAATCCGCGGGCACCGCACGGACGGGCGACGCGAGCCGATCGCGACCGACCCGCGCCGGACACACAAGGAGACCCCCCGTGATCCGTTCGCTTTCCCGCATCCTCAAGACCGCGGCCGCCGGCCTCGCGCTCGCCGCGTCCGCCTCGGCCTTCGCCCAGGCCTATCCGAACCGCCCGATCACGCTGGTCGTGCCCTGGGGCGCGGGCGGCGGCACCGACGCGACCGCCCGGATCATCGGCAGCCTGCTCGAGAAGCAACTGGGCCAGCCGATCAACGTGGTCAACCGCACCGGCGGCTCCGGCGTCGTCGGCCATCAGGCCATCGCCTCGGCGGCGCCCGACGGCTACACGCTCGGCCTGATCACGGTCGAGATCACGATGATGCATCACCAGAAGCTGACCGACCTCACGCACGCGAGCTACACGCCGCTGGCGCTCGTGAACCTCGATCCGGCCGGCTTCCAGGTGCGCGCGGACTCGCCGTACAAGTCGATGAACGACGTGGTCGCCGCGATCAAGGCGAACCCGGGCAAGTTCAAGGCCTCGGGCACGGGCCAGGGCGGCATCTGGCACCTGGCGCTCGCCGGCATGCTGTCGGACCTGAAGATCGACCCGGCCAGCGTGCCGTGGGTGCCCTCCAACGGCGCGGCGCCCGGCCTGCAGGACCTGGCCGCCGGCGGCGTCGAGTTCGTGCCGTGCTCGCTGCCCGAGGCGCGTTCGCTGATCGACGCCGGCAAGGTGCGCTCGCTCGCGGTGATGTCCGACAAGCGCGCCGCGCTGTACCCGAACGTGCCGACGCTCAAGGAAGCCACCGGATCGAACTGGGGCACGGGCGCCTGGCGCGGCATGGCGGCGCCGAAGGGCCTGCCCGCCGACGTGCGGGCGAAGCTCGAGGGCGCGCTGAAGAAGGTCTACGACAGCAAGGACTACCAGGACTTCATGGCCTCGCGCGGATTCGGCGTGATCTGGGGCACGGGCGAGGAGTTCGGCAAGTTCATGGCCAAGGGCGACGCCGAAATGAAGGCGGTGATGACGGCGGTCGGCATCGTCAAGTAAGACGACGACGGCCATGCGATCGATCGACCGCTGGGTCGGCACCGGGATCGCGGCCCTCGCGGTCGCGGTGCTCTGGTCTTCGCGCAGCTTCCCC
>RPRK01000099.1 GCA_003818495.1 Burkholderiales bacterium | reverse complement strand
GAGTTCTTGCCCCGGCCCGTCGGGCGCCTGCGCGAGACGGGGACCCCGGGCGAAGCCCGGGGTGCGGGCCTCGGAGGAAGCAACGGCCTGAAGGGCAGCGACGCCGCGCGCCAACCTTCGAACAAAGAACCTCGAAAGACGACCGAAGATCGAGGACCGACCCCCCTAAGCCCCGAACATCAGGAACAGCTTCCCCATGCCGTCCGCCAGCGGCCGCTCGATCCAGGGCAGGCCCACCACCAGCAGCACGAGGCCCGCCCCGATCGTGATCGGGAAGCCGATCGAGAACAGCGACAGCTGCGGGGCCACCCTCGACATCACGCCGAGGATCAGGTTGACGAAGAGGATCAGCGCCAGGAAGGGCAGGGCGATCAGCAGGCCCAGCGCGAAGACTTCCGCGCCGAGCGCCACCGGGTCGAAGCGCTTGGCGAATCCGAAGGCGACCTCGCCGACCGGCAGCGTCGCGAAGCTGCGCAAGGTCGCGGCGATCAGCAGCAGCGGACCGTTCAGCGCCAGGAAGACCAGGGTGGCGGTCGCGTTCATGAAGCTGCCCACCGCCGTGCCCGTGCCGCCCTGGGGGTCGAAGAAGCCCGCGAACGACAGGCCCATCTGCAGTCCGATCACCTCGCCCGCGAGATCGAACGCGGCGAAGACCAGGCGCGCCGCGAAGCCGATCGCCAGGCCCACCGCCACTTCCTGGGCGACGAAGCCCAGCCCCGACATCGACACCAGGTCGACCTGCATCGGCACCGTCACCGACGGCGCGATGGTCGCGGCGAGCACGATCGACAGGCCCACCCGCAGGCGGGCTGGGATCGACCTGAGCGACAGCACCGGTGCCGCCGTGAACAGGGCGAGGATACGGAAGAAGGGCAGCAGGAACGCGGCCAGCCAGGCCTGCAGCTGCGCGTCGGAGAAGGCGACCATGGGCGTGCGGCTCAGCCGCCTGCGATCATCGACGGGATGCTGATGATCGAGCGCTGCAGGTAGTCGACCAGCGTCGTGATCATCCATGGCCCGATGACGATCAGCGTGATCGCCACGCCGACCAGCTTCGGCAGGAACGACAGCGTCTGTTCGTTGAGCTGGGTGATCGCCTGGAAGAAGCTGACGATGAGGCCGACGCCCAGCGCCACCAGAAGCAGCGGCGCCGACACGATCAGCATCAGCTCGAGCGCCTGGCGCCCGACGGTGACGACGGTTTCAGGGGTCATCGCGGGTCGTGCCTCATCCGAAGCTCGCGACGAGCGAGCCCACCAGGAGTGTCCAGCCATCCGCGAGCACGAACAGCATCAGCTTGAACGGGAGGGCCACCAGCACCGGTGACAGCATCATCATGCCCATCGACATCAGGACCGATGCGACGATCAGGTCGACGATCAGGAACGGGATGAACACCAGGAATCCGATCTGGAAGGCGGTCTTGAGCTCGCTGGTGACGAAGGCCGGGATCAGCACGCGCATCGGCATCTTCTCGGGCGTCACGGCGGTGTCGACCTTGGCGATCCGCGCGAACAGCGACAGGTCTGTCTCGCGGGTCTGCTTGAGCATGAAGCCGCGCAGCGGGTCGCTGCCGCGCTCGATCGCGGTCTCGAATCCCATCTTCGCCTCGGTATAGGGGCGGTAGGCCTCGGCGTAGATCCGGTCGAGCGTCGGTCCCATCACGAAGAGGGTGAGGAACAGGGACAGCCCGACGATCACCTGGTTCGGTGGCGTGGTCTGCAGCCCGAGCGCCTGGCGCATCAGCGACAGCACGATGACGATCCGCGTGAAGCTGGTCATCAGCAGCAGCACCGCGGGCAGGAACGACAGCGCCGCGAAGGCGAGCATCGTCTGCACGGGCAGGGAGTACGTGGTGCCGCCGCCGCCGCTCGGGCGCGCGTCGAGCGACAGCGTGTTCTGGGCGGCGACCGGGGCCGCCGCGGCGAGCAGCGCGAACGCCACGCCGAGCGCCGCGCGGCGCGGACACGGAGTGCGGTCAGCCATGGCGCTTGAGCCGGTCGAGCATCTGGGCGAAGGGGTTCGGGGGAAAGGCGGCGACCGGCGGCTGGCCGGGGGGCGTCGGGCCGTCGGCTTCGGCGGCCGGCGCGATGCGATCGAGCTCGGCGAGCATCGAGATCGACTGCCCGGTCACGCCGAGCATCCAGCGACGGCCCTCCGCCTCGACGACGACGACGCGCTCGCGCGGACCCAGGGTCAGGCCGCCGGCCAGCGTCACCGGGCGGGCGCCGCCGGTCGTGCCGCCCTGCAGGCGCTTGAGCACCCACAGTGCGACGGGGATCAGCGCGGCCACCGCGACGAACGCGAGCAGCGCGGGCCAGACCGACGGAGCGTCGTTCATCGGGTCAGTTCCGGTTCAGGCGGCGCACGCGCTCGGAGGGCGTCACGATGTCGGTCAGGCGGATGCCGAACTTGTCGTTCACCACCACCACTTCGCCCTGCGCGATCAGGCAGCCGTTGACCAGCACGTCCATCGGTTCGCCCGCCAGGGCGTCGAGCTCGATGACCGAGCCCTGGGCGAGCTGCAGGATGTGCTTGATCGGGATCCGGGTCCGGCCCAGCTCGACGGTCAGCTGGACGGGAATGTCCAGGATCATGTCGATGTCCTGGCGCCCCGGACCGCCGGCGGCGGTGCCCGCGCCCATCTGCGGGAACAGGTGGTCGGCGCGCTCGATGCGCTCGATGCCGGCGAGGGGGCCGCCGCTCTCGGCGTCCGGCTCCGGCTTGGCCTCGGCGAGGGCCGCCGCCCATTCGTCGGCCAGTGCGTCCTGGCCTTCCTCGGCGGGGGTATCGCTGCTCATCGTGTGCTCCGTGTGGTCGGTACGGCGGGTCTCAGGACTGGGCCTGGGGCACGCTCAGGAAATCCTGGATGCGGATCGAGTAGCGGCCGTTCGAGGTGCCGTAGCGGCATTCGAAGATCGGCACGCCATCGGACTTCACGACGAGGCTCTCCTTCAGGTCGAGTTCGATGAAGTCGCCCGGCTTGAGCGCCATCAGCTCGCCGACGGTGGCCTGCGCGTGGCCGAGCTCCGCGGCGAGCTCGATCTCGGCGACCTTGATCTGCTGCGTCAGCAGGTTCACCCAGCGCTTGTCGGTCTCGATCGAGTCGCCCTGCAGCGACGAGTACAGCGTGTCGCGGATCGGCTCGAGCGTGGAGTAGGGGATGCAGATGTGCAGCTCGCCGCCCAGCTCGCCGATCTCCAGCGAGAAGGTCGTCGTGACCACGATCTCGCCCGGCGTCGCGATGGTCGCGAACTGCGGGTTCATCTCCGAGCGCAGGTACTCGAGGCTCAGGGGATAGATGCCGGTCCACGCCTTGCGGTACTCCTCGAGCGTGACGTCGAGCATGCGCTGGATGATCCGCTGCTCGGTCGCCGAGAAGTCGCGACCCTCGATCCGGTACTGCATGCGGCCGTTGCCGCCGAACAGGTTGTCGATGACGGTGAAGACGAGCTTCGGGTCGCAGATCACCAGTCCGTTGCCGCGCAGGGGCTTGACGGCGACGATGTTGATGTTCGCGGGGACCGCGATGCCGCGCAGGAAGGCGCTGTACTTCTGGACCTTGATCGGGCCGACCGAGATCTCGGGGTTGCGCCGCATGAAGTTGAACAGGCCGATCCGCAGGTTCCGGGCGAAGCGCTCGTTGATGATCTCGAGCGTGGGCATCCGCCCGCGGACGATGCGCTCCTGCTTGGCGAGGTCGTACGGGATCGGTCCCCTCGGACCGTCCGCGGCGGCGGCGGGCGCCTCGTCGACGCCCTCCAGCAGCGCATCGACCTCGTCCTGGGAGAGGAACTGCTCAGCCATGTCGGGTCACTGGACGATGAAGGAGGCGAAGTGCACGTTGGCGACCGGGTTCGGAGCCGGTTCGGCCTTCTTCGCCTTCGCCTTCTCCTTGGACTTGGCGCCCTTGGCCTTCTCGCCGTCCTTGACCTTGACCTTGGGTGCAGGCGCTTCCTCCTCCTCCTCCTCGTCCTCCGGCGGTGTCCAGCCGAGGGGGCGGGCCGCGGCGATCGCGATCTCGGCGGCGAGCTGCTCCTTGCCCTCGCGGGTCGTGAGCTGGTTGGCGAGCTTCGAGGAGATGAGCAGCAGCAGTTCGTTGCGGACCGCCGGCATCTTCGCGGTGAGCTTCGCCTCGGACTCCTTGCCGTCGACTTCGAGCACGACGCCGATCTGCGCGTAGCGCTCTGAGTCGCGGTCGGCGAGGTTCACCACGAAGTTGTCGAGGGTGACGAACACGCGCAGCGCATCGCGCTTGGCGTCCGCCTTCGCGGCGGCGGCGGCTTCGTCGGGCTCGCCTCGGCCCAGAAAGAACCATCCGGCCCCTCCGCCGCCCGCGAGGAGCAGGACGGCGGCGAGCCCGATGATCAGGCCTTTCTTGCTTTTCTTGGGCGGGGCGTCGGTCTTGGCGGCAGCGTCGCTCATGCGATCTCCGGCGGGGGCTGGATGGGCTCGTTCGAGTTCACGAGCCGATCATCGCAATACTTGAGCCCCCCGAAGCACCGATAAGGCCGGCGTGCATCGACCTGTTCGCCGCTTGCGCGGCGCCCGTCACCGGTCAGGCGAAGACGTCGACCCGGCCGGCGCGCGACGTGCGCGCGGGGTCCGCGGCGCTCGTGGCCAGCGCGCCGTCGCCCAGCAGCGAGACGATCCCGCCGCGGCCGTCGGCACGGGGCCCTCGTCCGCGTCCGCCATCGCCCTGCGGGGCGCGCCCGGAGCCTGCGTCGACCATCGCGCCGCCGAGCTGCAGCCCCTGCGAGGAGAGCATCTCGCGCAGCCGCGGCAGGGCCTGCTCGATCGCGCCTCGGGTCTCGGCATTCGCGGCGGTCACGCCGATCGAGGCGGCGTCGCCGTCGAGGGCGAGCTCGATGCGGATCGGGCCGAGTTCCTTCGGGTTGAGGGTCAGCTCGGCGCCCTGCAGGCCTTCACGGACGAGCCAGGTGACGCGTTCCGAGAAGGCGTCGGCGAAGCGGGGATCCTGCACCGGGACGGTGATCGGGTACGAGCCCGCGGGGGCCTGCGTGTCCGGTGCGGCCTCGGCGCGCGGTGCGGCGACGCCTGCGGGCAGCGGCTGGAAGACCGAAGCCGTCGGCGTCGGTGCGGGTTCGGCGCCGCCGTCGGCACCGCTGCGAAGGCGCTCGCCGAGTGCGCGCAGCGCATCGGCCTGGACGGCGGGGAACGGCGCTGCGCCCGGGGCGGCCGGCTCGCCGCCTGCCGCGAGCGCTCCGCCGGCGGACAGCGAGGCCGGTCCGCCCTGAGCGCGTGCGCCGGCGTGGCGGGACGCGGACCCCGATGCAGCCGCCGCGGAAGCGCCGCCGGGCGAGGGCGGGAGCGGCGTCCCGGCGTTCGAGCGAGCCGTCTCGGTGGTGTCGGGCGTTCCGGCTGCCGCAGCGGACGCCGCGGCGAGCGCCGCGGCTGCCATGGCGGCGGGGGAGCCGGGCGCGGCACCGGCCGTCGCGGTGGCGACCGCGCCGGGCGGCGCCGCGAGCGTCGCCGCCGTCGCTGCCGTCGCGTCCTTCGCGTCCTTCGCGTCGGCGTTCTTCACATCCTTCACATCCTTCGCGGAGTTCGCGTCCCGAGCGGACCCGCGGTCCGCCCGCGCCGCCGCCGCGATCTCCGCCGGCGACATCGCCCCGGCGGTCGCACTGCCCGCTGCCTCGGCAGCGCCTCCGATCGGCGCCCCCGGGCCGCGACTCGCCGTCCCGCCGGGCGTGTCGCCTGCCTCCTGGGCGGCGAGGGTCTCCTCGGCGATCACGCGGTCCACGCCCTCGCGTGCGAAGCCTGCCGGCTGCAGCGGCGCCAGCGCCGGGTCGGCGGCGGCGGCGGCGGCGTGCCGGGCCGCGTCGGCCGCGGCCGCGGCCGCCTCGGCCTCGGTCAGCGCGAGCGCGGGCGGGCGGCCGGCGGCGAGCGCCGACGACGCCTCCGCGGTGGCGAGGGTGGCGCCGGCTGCGGCCTCGCCGCGGCCCGCGAGCTCGGCGCGGGCGCGCTCGACGGACTGGGCGGCCGCACGGGCCCGGGCGTGGGCGAGCGCCTGCCCTCGGCCGTGCGCGGCGACGTGCGTGTGGGCGGGTGCGTCGGCGGGGTCGCGGCGGGCGTCCTGCGCGGCGGGATCGCCGGCCTGCGCGGGGCCCGATGCCGTCTGCTCACGCCCCGCTGCGGCCGCGTCGTCGCGCGTGGCGCCGGGCTGCGGGCCGTCGGAACCTGCGCGCGACCCGGCCACACGCTGGGCGGCGGCGGGGTCCGCGCCGGACGAGGCGGCGCTCGGCGAGGCGGCGCTCTGCGAGGCGCTACCCGGCGACGAGGTGCCCGGCGACGGGGTGCCCGGCGACGAGGTGCCCGAAGAGGGGCTGCCCGAAGCATAGGAGGAGGCCTGCGCGCCGCCGTCGGCAGCGGACAGCACGGCGGCGAAGCTCGGGCCCTCCTGCTGGCTCGAGGCACCGCCGGCGGGAGGACCGCCCGGGCGTGCACCGGAAGGCGGAGGCGGGAGGACGGCGTCGAGGGCCATGTCAGCGTTCCTTGCCCGGGCGACGCCGGGCGGCGAGATTCGTGGCGAATTCGTCGAGCGCGCGCTGCTCGCGGCGCGCAGCGGTGCGCTGCGTCTGCTGCGCGCGCCGCGACTCGAGTGTCTCGAGGGCCTTCAGGCGCCGCTGCTGCTCGGAGAGCGCGGCGTCGCGGGCGAGCGCGTCGGCGCTGCGGTCGGCGTGCTGTCGGTACTGCTGCTGGATGGCCTGGATCAGACGCGCGTCGAAGTGCACCGCCGATGCGAGCTGCGCGACACCGACCGCCGCCCCGGCCCGCACGGGCGCGCGGCTCAGGGATTCCTCGCGGTAGTCGGTCAGCGTGCGCAGCGTCCCGGCCGCCACGTCGCGCTCCCGGCGCGCGCCGGCGGCATGGGTCGCGGCCTCGTCGCGGCGCTCGCGCGCCTGGTCGATGAGCAGCCGGAGCAGCCGCTCGTCCATCAGCCGGCCTCCCCGAACGACTCGACCGTCGGCCCGATCAGCGCCTCGAGCGCGTCGCGGCTGGCCTCGATGTCGGCGCCGGCCTGCATGTCCTGCTGCAGCAGTGCGGCGATCCGCGGCATCAGCGCGATCGCCATGTCGGTCTCGGCATCGCTGCCCTGCACGTACGCGCCGACCGAGATCAGGTCGCGGCTGCGCCGGTAGCGGGCCCACAGCGCCTTGAGCTTGCGGGCGAGCTTGAGCTGGCGCGCATCGACCACCTGATGCATCACCCGCGAGATCGACTGCTCGATGTCGATGGCCGGGTAGTGGCCCGATTCCGCCAGCGAGCGGTCGAGCACGAAGTGACCGTCCAGGATCGCGCGGGCCGCGTCGGCGATCGGATCCTGCTGGTCGTCGCCCTCGGTCAGCACCGTGTAGAAGCCGGTGATCGAGCCGCCGCCCTTGCGGCCGTTGCCGGCGCGCTCGACCAGATGCGGCAGGCGGGCGAACACCGACGGCGGATAGCCCTTGGTGGCCGGCGGCTCGCCGATGGCGAGCGCGACCTCGCGCGCGGCCATCGCGTAGCGCGTCAGCGAGTCCATCAGCAGCAGCACGTTCAGGCCGCGGTCGCGGAACTGCTCGGCGATCGAGGTCGCGTAGACCGCGCCCTGCATCCGCAGCACCGGCGAGCAGTCGGCGGGCGCGGCGACCACCACCGCGCGGGCCAGCCCTTCCGGGCCGAGGATGTCCTCGATGAACTCCTTGACCTCGCGGCCCCGCTCGCCGATCAGCCCCACCACGGTGACGTCGGCGGCGGTGTAGCGGGCCATCATGCCGAGCAGCACGCTCTTGCCGACGCCCGATCCCGCGAACAGGCCCAGGCGCTGGCCGCGTCCGACCGTGAGCAGCCCGTTGATCGCGCGCACCCCGGTGTCGAGCGGCTCGCGGATCGGCTCGCGTTCCATCGCGTTGATCGGCCGGCTCATCACCGGCGCCCGGTCGCAGTGTTCGAGCGAGCCGCCGCCGTCGAGCGGGCGGCCGAGCGGGTCGACCACGCGGCCGAGCAGCGCATCGCCGTTCGGCAGCCAGCGCGAGCGGTCCTCGGTCCGCCGTCGCGGGCGGCTCGGCGCCATCAGTCGCGGCGGCTGCACCGCTTCGTCGACCGGCACCACGGTGGCGCCGGGTCGCAGGCCCGCCACGTCGGACAGCGGCATCAGGTAGAGACGGTCGTCCTCGAAGCCGACGACCTCGGCATCGACGGGCTGCCCGCCCTCGGGGGCGATCGCGCAGACCGAGCCGACCGGCAGGCGCAGCCCGCTCGCCTCCATGACGAGGCCGGCGACGCGGGTCAGGCGCCCGCTCACCGCGTGGGTGGGCCCTTCCGCGGCAAAGCCGCGCAGATCGGTCAGCAGCCGCGTGAAGTCCGCGGTCTGCGCCAGTCTCGGGGCGGGCGCGGCGGTGGCGATGGACGGATGCGGACGGGTCATGCCTCGATCCAGGTGTCGTCGTGGTCGAGCGCGGCCAGCGCCTTGCGCCAGCGCGTCTGGACGGTGGCGTCGACCGCCTGACGCGGCGTCTCCACCCGGCAGCCGCCGGGCAGCACGGCATCGTCGGGCACCAGCTGCGCGCCCCGTGCCTCGAGCAGCGGGCCGAGCTGCTCGGACAGCAGCAGCGCATCGTCGGGATGCACCCGCAGGATCGGGCGCGCGCGGTCGTCGACGATCGCGGCCAGGGCGGCGTTGACCGCCGGCACCACCGCATCGTCCCGCACGCGGAGCGCGGCGCCGAACGCGCTGCGGGCGATCTCGACGCCGAGCTGCGTGATGTCGCCGGCGAGCGAGGCCTGCAGCGCCGCGAGCTGCTCGGTCAGCGCCGCGACGAGCGCGTCGCCGCGCCGGGCGATCGCCTCGATCTCGGCCTGCCGCGCCTGGCGTCCCTGCAGCAGCGCCTCCTCGAGGCCGCGCGCGTATCCATCCCGCAGCCCGTCCTCGTAGGTGGGTGCGGCCGGCTTGGCATCGGCGCGGCGCTCCGGCGTCGCGCGGCGATCGGCGCCTTCGCGGCGATCGCCCTCGATCGCGTCCGGCCGCCACGGCGACGCGTCGCCGAGGTCCTCGGCGAAGACGATCCGGCTAGACGAAAGCATCCTCGCCTCCGCCGCCGATGGCGATCTCGCCCGAGTCGGCCAGGCGCCTCACGGTCTTCAGGATGTCCTTCTGCTGGGCCTCGACGTCGGCGACCCGCACCGGTCCGCGCGACTCCAGGTCCTCGCGCAGCGCCTCGGCGGCCCGCTGCGACATGTTCTTGAGGAACTTGTCGCGGATCTCGGGGCTCGCGCCCTTGAGCGCGATGACCAGCCCGTCGTTGGCCACTTCCTTGAGCACGGCCTGCATCGCCCGATCGTCGAGCTTGATGACGTCGTCGAAGGTGAACATCTGGTCCTGGATCGACTGGGCGAGGTCCTCGTCGGACTCGCGCACCGAGTCGAGCACCTCCGTCTCCAGCGACGTGCCCAGGCCGTTGAGCATCTCGGCGGCGACCTTCGGTCCGCCGAGCGCCGCCTTCTTGAGCTTGTCCGCGCCGGCGAGCACGCGCGACAGCACCTCGTTGAGCTCGCGCAGCGCGTTCGGCTGGATGCCGTCGAGCGTGGCCACCCGCAGGATCACGTCGGCGCGCACCCGCGGCGAGAGCTTGGACAGGATCTCGCCGGAGTGGTCACGCTCGAGGTGGACGAGGATCGACGCGATGATCTGCGGATGCTCGTTGCGGACCAGCTCGGCGACCGAGTCGGAGTCCATCCACTTCAGGCTCTCGATGCCGCTGGTGTCGCTGCCCTGCAGGATCCGGTTGATCAGCAGGCCGGCCTTCTCCTCGCCGAGCGCCTTGCGCAGCACCGCCTTGACGTACTCGTCGGTGTCCGCGACCAGCGAGCCGTTGGCGGCGGCTTCCGCGCCGAACTGGTCGAGGACCTGCCCGACCTTCTCCTTCGGCACGGTGCGCAGCCGCGTCATCATCTCGCCGATCTTCTGCACCTCCTTGGGCGTGAGGTGCTTGAACACTTCCGAGGCCGCGTCCTCGCCGAGTGTCATCAGCAGGATCGCGCTCCGTTCGAGTCCTTGGTCGTCCATCTGGGGTCAGGTCGGTGTGGCGTGCAGGCGTCGGATCAGGTGCTGACCCAGGAACGCACGACGTTGGCGACGGTGGCGGGGTTCTCGCGAGCCAGCCGGATGATGTCCTCGTTCGCGCCCGAGAGCTGCCCGAACGGCGTGCCTGCGGGCGTCGGCAGCGCGACGTCGTCGCCGACGACAGCGGTGGTGCGGGGGGCGGCCGGCGGCGGCGGCGGCCGCTTGAGCGCCGGCTTGATGACGAACAGGATCGCCATCAGGCCCAGCAGCACCAGGCCGACCTGTGCGCCGATGCTCCGCGCCAGGCCCACCACGTCCGGGTCCTTCCACAGCGGGATCGGGTCGGCCTTCGGCATGTCCTCGATGCTGAAGGCGGCGTTGACCACGTTGAGCGCGTCGCCACGGTCCTTCGTGAAGCCGATGGCTTCCCGCACCAGCGACTGGATCTGCTCGACTTCCTTCGGGTCGAGCGGCGCGAACGTGACCTTGCCTTCCTCGTCGACGCTGCGGCGGTGGTTCACCACCACGGCGGCGGTCAGCCGCTTCAGGTTGCCGCTGGCGTTGCGCGTGACGCGCACGGTCTTGTCGACCTCGAAGTTGGTGGTCGATTCGCGCTTGGTGTCGCGGCCGGCCTGCGCGGCGCCGCCCTGACCCTGCGGCAGTGCCTGGCCCGGGCCGTTGATCGGCGCGGTGGGCGGCACCGGGGGCTGGTTCGACATCGCGCCCGGCACGCCCTGCGCACCGGCGGCGGCACCCGCGCCGGCCGACTCGTTGACCTGCTGGCTGCGCACCGCGGCCGGTTCGTTGCCCTGGTTCGGGCGGAACTGCTCGGCGGTCGACTCGGAGAGCGTGAAGTCGACGTCGGCGGTGACCTGCGCCTTGACGTTGCCGCGGCCGACGATGGGCTCGACGATCTCGACGATGCGGGCGATGTAGTTCTGCTCGATGGTGCGCAGGTACTGCAGCTGGTTCGGGTCGAGACCGGCCGACTGCGAGCCGTCCTGGTTCGACAGCAGCGCGCCGCTCTGGTCGACCACGCTCACCTGCTTGGGCGTCATCTCCGGGATCGACGAGGCGATCAGGTGGACGATGCCGGCGACGTGGCCGCGCTCGAGGATGCGGCCCGGGTGCATCGTCAGCAGCACCGACGCCGAGGGCTTCTGCTGCTCGCGGAAGAAGCCGTTCTGCGTCGGCAGCGCGAGGTGGACCCGGGCACTGGCCACCTGGGAGAGCGCCATGATCGAGCGGGCGAGCTCGCCCTCGAGGCCGCGCTGGTAGTTCAGGCGTTCCTGGAACTGCGTGGTGCCGAACTTCTGGGTCTCGACCAGCTCGAAGCCGACCGTGCCGCCCTTGGGCAGCCCCTGCGAGGCCAGGCGCAGCCGTGCGTCGTGGACCTTGTCGGCGGGCACCATGATGACGCCGCCGACATCCGAGAACTTGTACGGCACGTTCATCTGCGACAGCGCGCCGACGACCGATCCACCGTCGCGATCGGACAGGTTGGTGAAGAGGACGCGGTAGTCGGGCTGGCGTGCCCACATCGCCGCGGTGGCGATCACGGCGGCGAGCGCCGCGGCACCGAGGCCGAGCATCAGCTTGTTGCGCGCCGGGAGCGCGCCGAACGCGGTCTGCGGAGCGGCGGGCAGCGACGGTCGGTCGAGCGAGGTGTCCATGGGATTCCAATCACGGGCTTGGCGGCCATTGTCGGAGTCCCCCGGCCGATCTTGAGCCGGATAAGCGGGTCGGGCTCCCGGGTTTTCGCTGCTTAAGGTTCCGCGCGCGCGCCTAGCATCGCTTCACTTGTCCGACCCCTGCGGGAGGCGATCGTGGACGTTCGTTTGACGCCTGGCATGCTGAGCACGCTGCAGAACGCGCTGAAGACCGGAGCGCCGGCCGCGGCCGGTCCGGCGTCGGCCGTCGGTGGCGCCAGCTTCTCGGCCGCGCTCGGCGACGCGCTCAAGTCGGTGTCGGAGACGCAGACCTCGGCGAGCGAGCTGCAGCGCAAGTTCCAGACCGGCGCCGAGGGCGTGAGCCTGGAGGAGACGATGATCGCGATGCAGAAGGCGCAGGTCGGCTTCCAGGCCGCGCTCGCGGTCCGCAATCGGCTGGTGTCGGCCTACACCGACGTGATGAACATGCAGGTCTGAACACCCCGGGCACATCGCCCGGCACCGTTCAGATCAGCCGCGGCCGCGCCTTGCGCCCGCGCGACTGCGCGAGGTTCACGAAGACCTGGACCGCGCGTGCCGCCGACGGCTCGAGCGCCTCGAAGGCACAGCCCACTCTCAGCGGCACCCGTTCGGTCGGGTCCGAGTACGGATCGGCGATCGGTTCGGTGGCCCGCACCACGAGCTCGCACCGGATCGGCGCGGTCGCCGGCAGTTCGAGACGACTGCCGCCCAGACGCGTGCCCGGCTGCGGCGGCGTCCCCGCGTCCGGCCATTCGAACGCCAGCCCGGTCGCCGAGACGTCGAGGATGCGGACCGCCCGCTCGCCGTGCCCGTCGTTCAGCCACAGGCGCGGCGACGCCGACGGGGTCGGCTCGACCCGATAGGCGTCCCGACGCTGCAGGCGGGCGAGGCGCTGCGGGAGCGGCGCCCGAAGGCGGCCGCGGTCGCCGTCGCCGACGATGGTGAAGCGGGCGAGCTCGAACTGCAGCTTGACGCGATGCAGCAGCGCGACCGCGACCGCCGCATCGGCGGCCCGGAACACATCGCGGCGTGCGTCGTCGGTGGTGAATTCCAGGTCGATGGTGCCGTGAGCGGCATCCAGCGCGAGCACCCGCGACACGACCTGGCCATCCGTCGGTCGCGGGGCGTGCAGCGTCACCATCTCGCCCGATTCGGCGAGCGCGCGCAGCAGCCGGACCCGCTCGGCGGTGTCCGGGATGCCGAAGCGCTCGAAGACGTCGGGGTCGTGCTCCGGGCCGGTACCGAGGGGCATCGTGGTGGCTCCGACCCGTTCAGGACACCGACAGGCCGGCCCCCGGCCCGAGGTCCTTGCCCAGCATCAGGTACTCGTAGCGCTCGGTCCACGGATAGGCGAGACGCCGGATCTGAGCCTCGTTCTGGACGATCTGCCGCACGATCCGCAGCTTGGTGCGCTGTTCGTTGCGGTTGAGCTTCACCCGGCCGTGCAGCCGGCGGACCTGGTCGATGAGCACCCCGCAGTGTTCCTGGATCGCGCCGACGCGCTCCCAGTCGCTGTCCTGCGCCGCGGCCAGCATGTCGCGGCTCGCCCGTTCGATCGACACGTAGAAGCCGATCAGACGGTCGATCTCCGACTCCGCGCGGACCGCGGTCATGACGCCCGGCGCAGCGTCGCGCCGCCGTTCGGGGAGATCGAGGACCAGGCCGCTTCGAGTTCGGAGAGCAGCGAGGCGACCTCGGCGTAGGCCTGGTCGTCGTGCTTGACGTGCGCGTGCAGCAGGCGGCGCGCGCAGTAGTCGTAGAGCTGGAAGAGCTGCTCGCCGAGCGCGCCGACGCTGCGGTCGACGGCGACCTTGAGCCCTTCGTCGACCAGGCGGATCGCCCTGGACGAGGCCATCGCCTTGGCCCCGATGTCGCCGCGGGCGAGTGCTGCGCGGGCCTGGCCGATCGCGGTGAGCGTGCCGGTGAAGAGCATGCCGACCAGCTGGTGCGAATCGGCGCCGAGCGCGGCGCTCTCGACCGCGAGGCGGCTGTAGGCTTTGGAGACGTTGGCAGCGGTAGCGAACATGGCGGTTGACCGATGAATGAGCCGATGTATGGGTTATCGGCGATCCGTTGGTCGGCTTGAGCCGCCCATGCTTCGAAAAGCTCAGGTTTTCGGCAGTGCTCCGAGGGCGCTGGCGAGCGCCGCGCTGGACTGCTGGGCCGCGGCGAGCTGCGCGTCGAGCGACGAGTACTGGCGCAGCAGGCGCTTCTCGACGTCGGTCATCCGGACCTCGAAGGCGGCCTGCCGGGTCTTGTTGGCCTTCAGGCGCGCCGCCCAGGAATCGGTGGCGGTCTGGACCGAGCCGTCGCTGGCCAGCAGCGAGTCTCCGAGCGTCTTGAAGCGCAGCATCAGGCCGCGGTCGGGCGCGGTCACCGAGCCGCCGGTGCCGGGCGCGGCGAAGAGCTTCTCGAGCTTGGACGGGTCCACCGTCGCCGAGTCGAACCCGGAGCTCGACAGCGACAGCGAGCCGTCGCGCTGCAGCGTGATGCCGACGTCGGCAAGCTTGCTGAGCGTCCCGCCGCTGACGGTCTCGCGCACGACGTTGCGCACCTGCCCGAGGATGCTCACCGCGGTCCGGTCGCCCTGCAGCGCTCCGGCGGTCTTGGTGGCGTCGTCGTACCGGGTCTGCTCGGCGAGCAGCTTGTTGAGGCCGTTGTATGCGTCGACGAACTTCTGCGTGGAGGCCTTGAGCGCCTCGGCGTCGACCGTCACGTCGACCTGCACCTCGGCGGCCGTGACCTTCTTGAGGACGAGGTCGATGCCGTCCATCGCACCCGAGATGCGATTGCTGCGTCCGGTCAGCGCGACGCCGTCGATCGTGTATTCCGAGTCGACCGCCTGCCGGACCAGCGACAGGTTCTTGCCGGCGCCGACCGCCGCGACCGGGTCGAAGGCGATCGCCGACAGGCCGGCCGCGTCGGTGGAGCCGCCGTCGGCATCGTCCACCTGCATGCGGAACGCCTGGTTGCCGCCGCTTTCGGTGCCGGTGACGAACAGGCGCACCTGATCGCCGTCGCGCACGATCGAGGCGCGCACGCCGGCGTCGGCGGCGTTGATCGCGTCGCGCACGTCGGCGAGCGTCGCACCGGCGGCCACCGCGACCGCGATTTCGGGGCGCGCGCCGTCCGGCGTGAAGCTGTTGGGTCCGGTCGGCTGCGTGCCGAGCTGGATGCGCACGGTCCCGCCGCCGACCACCGCCGCGGACGACGCGTAGCTGCCGCTGGAGACGGTCTGCGACTGCGCGAGCTGCTGCACCGCGACCATGTGCTGCGAGGCGCCCGCACCGGCGCTCGCGGTGACCTCGACCGCGCTCGCGTCGGCGCTCGCGCCCTTCACGCTGCGCCAGGTCTCGAGCCTGGAGAGCGTCGCCGCCGCATCGCGGAAGGCGGCCACCTGGCTCTGCAGCTTGCCGTAGGCCGAGATCTTGGTGTCGATCTTCTTGGCCTCGGTCTGCATCTGCGTCAGCGGCCTGCGCTCGAACGACATCAGGTTCGACACCATGCCCTGGACGTCGATGCTGCTGCTGGCGGTGATCGGGGATGGCATCTCGAGACTCCTTCTAGGCCTTCGGAAACGACGCGCCGCCGGGCGGGACGAGGGTCCCGGCCGGCGGCGCGTGCGTCGGGAACAACGGGGGGCTCAGCCCTTGAGCAGCTGCAGCACCTGCTGCGGCACCTGGTTGGCCTGGGCGAGCATCGCGGTGCCGGCCTGCTGCAGGATCTGCGCACGCGTGAGCATGGCGGTCTCCTTGGCGAAGTCGGCGTCCATGATCCGGCTCTTGGCCGCGGTCTGGTTCTCGGCCGCGATCTGCAGGTTGGCGATGACCGCCTCGAAGCGGTTCTGCACCGCACCGTAGGTCGCCCGCTCGCTGTTGACCGTGTCCAGCGCGGTGTCCAGCGCGGTGATCATCGCGTTGGCGTTGGTCGCGTTCGTGCCGCTGATGACCGCGGCCGTGCCGGTGGTCACCGCGACGATCGAGGCGGCCGTCGCCATGTTCGTGGTCGTGATCGCGAGCTGATCGGTGGTCGCGTTGTTCGCGCCGATCTGGAACTGCAGGCTGCCCGCGCTGCCGGCGAGGATCGCCTGGCCGTTGAATCGCGTGCTCTGCAGCGTGCGGTCGACCTCCTGCGCGAGCTGCAGGAACTCGGCATTCAGGCTGGTGCGGTCGGTGGTGGTGTTCGAGGCGTTGGCCGCCTGCACCGCCAGCTCGCGCATGCGCTGCATCATGTCGGTGACCTTGCCCAGCGCGCCCTCGGCGACCTGCGCGAGCGAGATGCCGTCGTTGGCGTTGCGCACCGCGACCGCCATGCCGCGCGCCTGGCCGTCCATCCGGTTGGCGATCGCCAGGCCGGCCGCATCGTCCTTGGCGCTGTTCACCCGCAGGCCGCTGGAGAGCCGCTGGATCGCGGTCGACAGCTGGTTCTGGGTACCCGACAGATTGCGCTGCGCGTTCAGCGAAGCGAGGTTCGTGTTGATGACTTGCGACATGCGGTTCTCCGGTGTGGGGGAACCGTGCTGGGCACGATGCCGCTGTGGCTCCCGAGTGGAAGCCACGATGCCGGATTCGAGGTCGCGTCATTGGTCCGATAAGCGGGGCGGGCACGGCGCTGTTCGACGGGTCGGCGGATGCGACACACCCGGCGCCGGTCTCTTCCGAGACCGGGCCGGGCGGGCCGTGCGACCCCCCGGGGGGCGCCGCGCGGGCGTCAGCCGCGCAGGAGGGCCAGCACGCCCTGGGGTGCGGCGTTCGCCTGCGCCAGCATCGCGGTGCCGGCCTGCTGCAGGATCTGCGCCCGGGTCAGGTTCGCCGTCTCCGCCGCGAAGTCCGCGTCCATGATCCGGCTCTTGGCCGCGGACTGGTTCTCGGCACCGATCTGCAGGTTGGCGATGACCGCCTCGAAGCGGTTCTGCACCGCACCGTAGGTGGCCCGCTCGCTGTTGATCGTGTCGATCGCGGCGTCGAGCGCGGTGACCATCAGGTTGGCGTTGGCCGCCGTCGTGCCGGTGAGCACCGCGCCGGTACCGGTGCTCACGGCGGCGATCGTCGTCGCGGTGGCCATGTTGGTGGTCGTGACCGTCAGCTGGTCGGTCGTGGCGTTGTTCGAGCCGATCTGGAACTGCAGGCCGCCCGCGCTGCCGGCGAGGATCGCCTGGCCGTTGAAGCGGGTCGACACCAGCGTGCGGTTCACCTCGGCGCCGAGCTGCGTGAACTCGGCGTTCAGGCTGGTGCGGTCGGTGGAGGTGTTCGAGGCGTTGGCCGCCTGCACCGCCAGCTCGCGCATCCGCTGGAGCATGTCCGTCACCTTGCCGAGCGCGCCCTCGGCGGTCTGCGCCAGCGAGATGCCGTCGTTGGCGTTGCGGATCGCGACGTTCATGCCGCGCGCCTGCGCATCCATCCGGTTGGCGATCGCGAGGCCGGCCGCG
>RPRK01000098.1 GCA_003818495.1 Burkholderiales bacterium | reverse complement strand
CGAGACCCGGTCCATGCGCTCCAAGGAGGACGCGCACGACTACCGCTATTTCCCCGACCCGGACCTGCCGCCGCTGGTGGTCGAGCCGGCGCTCGTCGAGCGCATCCGCGCCTCGCTGCCCGAACTGCCCGGCGCGATGCGCGAGCGGCTGCAGCGCGACCTCGGCCTGTCGGCCTACGACGCGGTGACGCTGACCTCGAGCCGCGCGGTCGCGGGCTACTTCGAGGACACGGTCGCCGCGCTGCCCGACGCCGCGGCGCAGGCCAAGCTGGCCGCGAACTGGACGATGGGCGAGGTGGCCGCGCGCCTGAACCGCGAGGGGCTGGAGATCGGCGCCTGCCCGGTCTCGCCGGTGCAGCTCGCCGCGCTGATCGGCCGCATCGCCGACGGCACCGTCTCCGGCAAGATCGCACGCGAGGTGTTCACCGCGATCTGGGACGAGCGGCGCACCGAGCCCGACGCGGCCGATCGGGTCATCGAGGCCCGGGGACTCAAGCAGATCAGCGACACCGGCGCGCTCGAGAAGATCGTCGACGAGGTGCTCGCCGCGAACCCGAAGTCGGTCGAGGAGTTCCGTGCCGGCAAGGAGAAGGCGTTCAACGCGCTGGTCGGCCAGGCCATGAAGGCGACCCGGGGCAAGGCCAACCCGCAGCAGGTGAACGACCTGCTGCGCCGGAAGCTGGGCTGAGGGCGGAACCCGATGACCGCGCCCCGCCGCCGAGAACTGGCCCGACTGGCCCGACTGGCCGGACTGGCCGCCGGCCTGCTGCTCGCCGGCTGCGTGGCGCCGATCTCGCTGGACGGCCCGGCCGTGGCCGAGCTGCCGGCGCCGGTCCCCGACTGGATCGGGCTGCGGGTCTCGGAGGCCGATGACGGCCGGCGCGTCGAGCTGCCGGTCGGCGACTCGGTCGCGGTGACGCTGAAGGTGCCCTCGGGCGCGGGCCTCGGATGGGTGCTCGTCGGGCAGCCGCCGACGCTGGCGCAGACCGGCCGCTACAGCGGCCCGGTGTGGCCCCCGGACGCGCCGGGCAGCGCCGTCACGCCGCGGCCGCTGTGGCAGGTGTTCGTCTTCGAGGCGCGCGCGCCGGGCGAAGGCGAGGTGGTCCTGGAGCTCGACGGTGCCGGACTCGGCACACGGCCGCGTCGCCTGGCCGTCCGGATCGCGGTGGTGCCCGCGCGCTGACCGCGACGCCCCGCCGCACGGCGGGGCACGACGCTTGCTGATCGACCGGTTCGCACACAACGACACCGGAGCATCGTCATGAGCAAGACCGTGGTGGGTTCGTTCGACACCTTCGAGCACGCACGAGACGTGATCGACGCCCTCGAGGGCATGGGCGTGACATCCGGCGACGTGAACCTGGTCGCCAACGACGCGGCGGGACGGCTCGCCGCGGGGCGCGCCGGGGACGCCGCGTCGCCGGGGGGCGCCTTGACCGACACCGACGCGTCCGAGGGCGGAGACGTCGCGTCGGGGGCCGGCCGCGGTGCGGTCGCCGGCGGCATGATCGGCGGCGCGGCCGGGCTGGTCGTCGGACTCGCCGGGCTCGCGATACCGGGGGTCGGGCCGCTGGTGGCGGCCGGGCCGATCGCCGCGGTGCTGACGGGCGCGGGCATCGGCGCGGTCGCGGGCGGCCTGATCGGCGGCCTGCGGCAGGTCGGCGTGTCGGACACCGATGCGGAGTACTACGCCGAGTCGGTGCGCCGGGGCGGCGCGCTGGTGATGGTCCGTGCCGACGACGACCGGGCCGAGGCGATCGCGACCACCATGCGGCGGCACGGCGCGATCGACATCGACTCGCGGGTCGCGGCCTGGCGGGCCTCCGGTTGGACCGGCTTCGATCAGGAGGCGCAGCCGTATTCGCACGAGCAGATCGAGCGCGAGCGCTTTTCGTACCGCACCGGAGGCGGCGTGCCCGAGGCGGTGCTGCGTACCGACGAGGCCGTGCTGAGGAAGGACGAGGTCGACCTGCGCAGCGGCTCGCCCGGCGGCGCGCCGCTGCCGCCCGCGACGCCCCTCGGCGGCGACCTCGCGCCTCGACATGGCGGCAGCACCGTCGGGACTGGCCCGGGCATCGGCAGTACCGTCGGCGGCAGCACGGTCGGCACTTCACCCGCGCGGAATGCGGACCATCCGAACCTCGGCGCCGGCAGCGAGCGGCCCGGTGTCGACACGCGCGGCCGCGACCCGTCCCGCAACGAACGATCCGGCATGGCCGGCGACGGCGACGGCGGCACGTCCGGCTCGACGGTCCGGGATGCCGCGCGACGGGCGGGTGACGCGATCGAGCGCCGCCTGCCCGGCGATGCCGACGGCGACGGCCGCTGACGGCGCCGGAGGCCCCGGTGTCGGCCCCTCGGCCTCCCGACCCGCAGCCCGGTCCGCCGCCCGATCCCCCGCGTCGGGGAACGGTCGGCGTCTACGACCGCCCGGCGTCGGCGGATCGCCGTGGCCGATGGGTCCGGATCGGCGTGTGGGCCTTCGCCGCAGCGGCGGCGGTCGGCGGCTGGTGGTGGAGCGGGGCGCCCGGGCTCGGCTGACGCCTATCGGATCGCGCCCGCGACGCCGTAGCGGGACCGGTAGGCCGCGATGGCGTCGCGGTGCGCACGGTGCGGGGCGGCATGCGCGTCCCCGGCGTCGAGGAAGCCGAGCAGGTCCTCGAGCGAGGCGATCGACAGCACCGGGATGCCGTAGAGCCGGGCCACTTCCTGGGTCGCCGAGGTCGCGGTCGGCGCGTCGGCGGTGCCGCCGCGTTCCTGGCGGTCGAGGGCGATGAGCACCGCCGCGGGGGTCGCGCCCTGGGCGCGGATCAGCTCGACCGACTCGCGCACCGAGGTGCCCGCCGAGATCACGTCGTCGACGATGACCACCCGGCCGCGGAGCGGGGCGCCCACCAGCGTGCCGCCCTCGCCGTGGTCCTTCGCCTCCTTGCGGTTGAACGCGAACGCGACGTTGCGGCCCTCGCGCGCGAGGGCGACCGCCGTGCTCGAGGCGAGCGTGATGCCCTTGTACGCCGGCCCGAACAGCATGTCGAAGCCGCATTCGCCGTCGCGCTCGGCGCGCAGCAGGCGCTGCGCGTAGAAGCCCGCGAGTGCCCCGAGCCGTTCCCCGTCGTCGAACAGGCCGGCATTGAAGAAGTAGGGTGAGTCGCGCCCCGCCTTCGTGCGGAAGCTGCCGAATCGCAACACGCCGGCGCCCAGCGCGAAGCGGATAAACTGCTGTCGCTCGTCCATGGGCCGCGACTCTACCACCATGCTCCGCATCGTTTCCCTGAACCTCAACGGCATCCGTTCGGCCTGTCGCAAGGGCTTTCCCGACTGGATCGCGGCGCAGGATGCCGACGTCGTCTGCGTGCAGGAGGTCAAGGCTCACGACGCCGACCTCGACGACGCGATGCGGGCTCTCGGGCCGGGCACCGGGCATTTCCACTTCGCCCAGCAGAAGGGCTACAGCGGCGTCGGGCTCTATGCGAAGCGGGCGCCGCGCACGATCCGCTCCGGCTTCGGATGCGTCGAGTTCGACGCCGAGGGCCGCTACGTCGAGGCCGACTTCGGCGCCTACACCGTGATCTCCGTCTACGTGCCGTCGGGCGCCTCGTCGCCGGAGCGGCTCGCCGCGAAGTTCCGCTTCATGGAGCGCTTCGAGCGGCACCTGCTCGAGCTCCGGGCGAGCGGCCGCGAGGTCGTGCTGTGCGGCGACTGGAACGTCGCCCACAAGGAGATCGACCTGCGCAACTGGAAGAGCAACCAGAAGAACTCGGGCTTCCTGCCCGAGGAGCGCGCCTGGCTCACGCGCCTGTTCGACGAGCAGGGCTGGGAGGACGTGTTCCGGCGCGTCGACCCGGCTCCGGAGCGCTACACCTGGTGGAGCAATCGCGGCCAGGCCTGGGCGAAGAACGTGGGCTGGCGGCTCGACTACCAGATCGCCACGCCGGGCATCGCACAGACCGCGACCCGCGCCGAGATCTACACCGCGCAACGCTTCTCCGATCACGCGCCGCTCACGATCGACTACGCGATCGCGGCCTGAGGGCCGCGCGACGCCCGCGGCGTCTCATTTCACCGGGTCGCCCCAGTTCGAGGCATAGGGCTGGATCGCGTCGGGCGCGAGGCCCCGCGCCCTCGCGTAGAGCGGCATCACCTTGGGCAGCGCGGCGCGGATCGTGTCGATCCGCGTGGCATGGGCCGGATGGGTCGACAGGAACTGCGGCGGCTGGCCCTGGCCGCCGCCGAGCGCCGACATCTTCTGCCACAGCTTGATCGCGGCGCGCGGGTCGTAGCCGGCGCGCGCGGCGATGTCCATCCCGACGAGGTCGGCCTCGGCCTCGTCGCCGCGGCTGAACCGGAGCAGGGTCAGCTGCGACGCGCCCGAGGCGAGCTGGCCGCCGAGGTCGCCGTAGCCGAGGATCTGCGAGAACACCGAGGCGCCGACGGTCGCGATCTGGGCGAGCCGGGCCTGGCCTTCGCGCTCGCGTCCGTGCTCGAGCAGCGCGTGCGCCATCTCGTGCCCCATGATCATCGCGATCTCGTCGTCGGTCAGCCGGAGCCGGTCGATGATGCCGGTGAAGAACGCGATCTTGCCGCCCGGCATCACGAACGCGTTCACCTGCTTGGAGCCGAGCAGGTTGACCTCCCAGCGCCAGCCGTCGCTGCGCTCGCTGAAGCGTCGGGAGTGCGGAACGAGCCGCTCGGCGATCTGCTCGAGCCGACGCCGCGGCGGATAGTCGGGCGGCGCGAGCGCCCCCTGCGACGACGCCTGCCGCAGCAGCTGGCCGTACTGCGCGACCGCCTGCGCCTCGATCTTCTGCGCGTTCGCGAGCGACGCGACGCGGCTGCGCTTCGGGACCGCGATGCCTTCTTCCTGCGACAGCGCCTCGCGCTTGCGGGCGTCCGCCTCGCCGTCGGGCATCGCCCGGGACGCGGTCGCCGGGGACTGTCCGAACGACGCGGACGGCGCGGCGGCCAGCGCCAGCGCGCAGGCCAGCGCCGCGGCGACGGCACGGGCCGACGCGCGGGCGTCGCGAGGCCGAGGACGAAGCGAGCCGCTCATGCGGCAAGCCTAGCAACCGCTGTTCCCGAGCGCCATCCCGACCCGCCTGCGTGCGCCGCCGGCGGGCCTCGCCGCGGGTCGGAGGACCCGATCGGCGGGGCGGACGCGCTGCTACACTGCCTCGCCGCCATGTCCGCCGCCCGCGCCTCCCTCGCCCCGCTCGCCCAGGTGTTCGCCTCCGGGCGGATCGCGGCGATGCTCGGCCTCGGCTTCGCGAGCGGCCTGCCGCTGGCCCTGTCCTCGGGCACGCTGCAGGCGTGGCTGACGGTCGAAGGCATCGACATCAAGACGATCGGCATCTTCGCGCTCGCGGGGCTGCCCTACACCTTCAAGTTCGTCTGGGCGCCGCTGCTCGACCGCTTCGAGCCGCCGTTCCTCGGCCGCCGCCGCGCCTGGCTGCTGATCACCCAGCTGCTGCTCGCGGTCGCCTGCTTCGGCATGGCCACCTTCGACCCCAAGACCTCGATCGGCATGCTCGGCGTGATCGCGGTCACGATCGCCTTCCTGTCGGCCTCCCAGGACGTAGTCTTCGACGCCTACCGGGCCGACCTGCTCGAGCCCGCCGAGCGGGGTGCGGGCGCCGCGGTGTCCGTGCTCGGCTACCGGCTGGCGATGCTGGTCTCCGGCGGGCTCGCGCTCATCCTCGCCGACCAGTGGCTCGGCTGGCCGAACACCTTCCGGGTGATGGGCGTGCTCTTCGTCGTGATGGCGGGCATCACGCTGCTCGCGCCGCGCACGCCGACCGACGACGCGCGCATCCGCAGCGACGCCCGCCGCGAATGGCGCGGCTTCGTCGCGATGGTGGTCGCAGGCGGCGTCGCCTGGTGGCTGCTCGACGCCGCCACGCGCGCCCTGCTGCCCGAGCGACCGGACCGCTTCGCCCGGCTCGGGGCCGACACGGTCGCGCTGATGGGCGCGTTCGGTGCCGCCCTGTGGGCGGCGCGCCGCGCCGGATTCCCGTCCTTCGTCGAGCCCTGGGATGCGTTCTTCACGCGCCGCCGGGCGATCGGCCTGCTCGCGCTCATCGTGCTCTACAAGCTCGGCGACGCCTTCGCCGGCAGCCTGTCGACCGCCTTCCTGATCCGCGGGGCGGGCTTCACCGCCACCGAGGTCGGCGCGGTCAACAAGGTGCTCGGGCTGGTGGCGACCATCGTCGGGGCGCTCGCCGGCGGCGCGCTGCTCGCCAAGATCAGCCTGTGGCGGGCGCTGCTGTGGTTCGGCGTGCTGCAGGCGGTGTCGAACTTCGGCTACTGGCTGCTGGCGGTCAGCCCGAAGAGCTATGCGCTGATGACCGCCGCGATCGGTGTCGAGAACCTGTGCGGCGGCCTCGGCACCGCGGCCTTCGTCGCCTTCCTGATGGCGCTGACCGACCGGCGCTTCACCGCCGCGCAGTATGCGCTGCTGTCGGCGCTCGCCGCGGTGGGACGGGTCTACGTCGGTCCGGCCTCGGGGGTGATGGTCGAGGCCTTCGGCTGGCCGACCTTCTTCCTGGTCACTGTGATCGCCGCGCTGCCGGGGCTGGTGCTGCTGTGGATGCTGCGGCGCGAGGTCGAGGCGCTGGACGCGCCGCCGCCCGGGACGGCTGCGGCGGACGACTGAGGAAGCTCCGGCGCAGGCGCGGCCCGAGCCGTTGGCGCCCGTGCGTCGCGTGTCGCCCAGCCCCCCCGAAACGGTCCGTCGGACAAGAGCCACGGTAAGTCGCAGGTAAGTCTGCTGCGGTCAAGGTGACGACTCACCCATTTCCGAAAGGGCCCGTCGTGAATCTGCCTAGCACCTCGCGCTTCTCCTCCGTCGGCCTCCTGGCCGCACTGCTGTGCGCATCGCTCGCGCCGTCCGCAGCGTTCGCCCAGCGTATGCCGACCGCCGCCGATGCGCCCTGGTACGTGATGCTGACTGGAGGTGCCTCGATGGTCAGTGACCCCTCCGTGACCCTCGGCGGCGCAACCGGGCGGCTCGACCTCGCGTCGGGCACGACCTTCGGTGGTGCCGTCGGCCGCCGCTTCGGCGAATCGCTGCGTGGCGAGTTGGAGATGAGCTACCGCAGCAACACCCTGAAGGGCGCGAGCGTTCGGGGCATCGACTCGTCGCAGCCGGATGGCGATCTCGCAGCGCTCTTCGTGATGGCCAACGTCTACTACGATTTCGCGCCGATTCAGACCGGCCCCGCTCGTGTCAGGCCGTACGTCGGCCTGGGTGTGGGATTCGCCCAGGAAGTGGATGCCGATCTGCAGGCACGGGGCGCGGCCGGCCAGTTCTCCGGCTCGCGGGCCGCCTGGCAGCTGGGGCTGGGCGTAAACTGGGACTATGGATCGCGCTGGTTCGCCGGCGCGGGGCTGCGCTACACCGACGCCGGTCGAATCGACATGGCAGGCTCGGGGGCCGTCGGCGGGCAGTCGCTCGACCTGAGGTACCGCGCGTTCACAGCGTCGGCCAGCGTCGGATATCGATTCTGACCCGCCCTGCGAAGGCACCTTCTGACTGATGGGCCGACTGCTGATCATCGAGGACCACGCCGGTCTCCGGGACCTGATCGTCAGGGGCCTCGCGCGAGCGGGCATCGCATCGGACGTCGCACGAACCGCGGCCGAAGCGAGCGCCTGCATCGCGACGGTCCGGTACGCCGCGATCGTCCTGGATCGCGGACTGCCCGACGGGGATGGTGTGGTGTGGCTGCGGCGCCTGCGGGCCGAGCGGATCACCGTGCCATGCCTGATCCTCACCGCACGCGACGCGCTTCACGATCGGATCGACGGTCTCGAGGCCGGCGCCGACGATTACCTGCCCAAGCCCTTCGAAATGCCGGAGCTGGTCGCCCGGACGCGTGCGCTGATGCGGCGGCAGGCAAGCTGGGTCGGGTTGGCTGCGGCCTACGGGGATCTCACGATCGAACCTGCCTCGGCGATGCTGCGCTGCGGTCTCGCTTCAGTGACGCTTTCGGCCGCGGAACTCCAGCTCATGCTCGCGCTGATGCGAGCGCAGGGCGCGGTGGTCCGTCGGGCCGCGCTGGAAGCCGCGGCCTGGGGACTGAGCGAACCGGTAACGCCGAATGCGCTCGACGTCGCGCTGCATCGTGTCCGGCGCAAGCTCTGCGCGCTCGGCAGCCGCCTGCAGATCAGGAACACCAAGGGGATCGGGCATGCGCTGGTGGAACCGATCGAGGACGCCTAGCCTCGCGTTGCGGCTGGCCATGGGATTCGCGGCGGCCTTCATCTCGGTCGCCGCGATCTACGGCGGTCTCCAGCTGATGCTCGCCGATCGCTTCGGCGGTTTCGTCACGCGCATGAGCATGGAGGGCCAGACGGAGGACTTCGTCGATGGGCTGCAGTTCGATGCGTCCGGTGAGGTGGTCGGTGTAGCGCTCGCAGGCGCAGAAGCCTTTGGATTCGACGCGTTCCACGCCAACCTCAAGTACCGAGTGCTCGATTCGCGAGGGCGCGTCGTGGCGAGTTCCGAGCCGGGCGGCGCGTCGTTGCTGCCCCAGCTGTCCGTCGAACAGCAACGGGACTTCTTCGGCGTCGTTCGGCTCGATGGCGTCGACTTCCACGTCGGTGCGTGGCAGCGCGAAGTGAACGGGCGCCCGTATGTGGTTCAACTCGGTCGCAGCGACCGGTTCGCGGAACTCGCACGCGAAGCGATCGCACCGGCGATCGCCGAGACGGTGGGGCTGCTCGCCGGGCTGGCCGCCGTCGTGTTCTCGATCGCGGGTGTGGTCGCGGTGCGAAGCGTGCTGACGCCCATCGCCCACACGCTCGACGCCGCCTCCAGGGTGGGCCGGGACAACCTCCAGGCACGTCTGCCCGAGGCCGACATGCCCGTCGAGATCCGACCGCTGCTGAGGTCGTTCAACGCCGTGCTGGACCGCCTGCAGGTCGCGTTCGATGAACAGCAGCGCTTCATCGCCAATGCCGCACACGAGCTGAAGACCCCTCTGGCGATGATCCGGGCCGAACTGGAGGCCGGGCCGGTCGCGAACCAGGAGGCGATCCGGGCCGAGGTCGATCTGCTGAGCCGACGCGTGCATCAGCTGCTGCAACTGGCCGAGACGGCCGATGCGGCGAATCTCCGATTGCAGAGCACGCCGATGGGCCCTGCCCTGCAGGGCGCGGTGAGCTACCTGGCGTGGAAGGCCGAGCGCGCCGAGGTCGCGATGCGCTTCGAGCAGCCGTCCGTGGACGTCGTGCGTGATGCCGACGAAGGCGCGGTGTTCGTGCTCGCGAAGAACCTCCTGGAAAACGCGATCGAGTTCTCGCCAGCGGGCGGTGTGGTGTCGCTGAAGCTCGACCTCGATGGGTTCACTGTTGACGACGACGGACCGGGCGTGCGCGAGGCGGATCGGGAGCGGGTGTTCGAGCGCTTCTGGCGGGCGGCGGAGCAACACCGCACCGGTGCCGGACTCGGGCTCGCATTGTGCAGCGAGATCGCGAAAGGGCACGGTTGGCTCATCGCATGCGACGCCGCGCCCTCGGGCGGAGCGCGCTTCGTCGTGAGCTGGAGGCAGCCCGCCGGCCCGGGCGTCGCGAGTCCGACCGGAGGTCACTCGGCTCGCGTCGTCCGGAGCCCGTCAGGCACGAGTCCGGGCTCGACTGCCTAGGCAGGACCTTGCGCTGTGGGTTCCCGATCGCGCCGTGATCGGCAAGGCGGTCGGCTGGCCGACCTGCTTCGTCCTGGCAGTGTCGCGTCGCCCGGTCGCTGCCGCGGCACGGCCGCCGTTCCACCGCCGGCGTGGCCCCGCCGCCGCCCGCTTGCTATAGTCGACGGATCCCCGCCCGCGCCCGACCCCCTGGAGCCAGCATGAACGACATCGCCCGCACGAAGGACCTCGCCCAGCCCGTCGACATCGACGCCGGCCACGACATGGAAGCCTTCTGGATGCCGTTCACCGCGAACCGGCACTTCAAGTCGGCGCCGCGGATGCTCGCCCGGGCCGAGGGCATGCACTACTGGACGCCGGACGGCCGGAAGGTCCTCGATGCGGTCGCCGGCCTGTGGTGCACCAACGCCGGCCACTGCCGCACGCCGATCGTCGAGGCGATCCAGCGCCAGGCCGCGACGATGGACTTCGCGCCCACCTTCCAGATGGGCCACCCGCTGGCCTTCGAGCTGTCGAACCGGCTGCTCGAGATCCTGCCGCCCGAGTTCGGCCAGGTCTTCTACTGCAACTCCGGCTCCGAGGCGGTCGACTCGGCGCTCAAGATCGCGCTCGCCTACCACCGCATGCGCGGCGAGGGCCAGCGCACCCGCCTGATCGGCCGCGAGCGCGGCTACCACGGCGTGGGCTTCGGCGGCATCTCGGTCGGCGGCATCGCCGGCAACCGCAAGCATTTCGGTTCGATGCTCGCCGGCGTCGATCACCTGCCGCACACCCACGATCTCGCGCACAACGCGTTCAGCAAGGGCCAGCCCGCCTGGGGCGCGCACCTCGCCGACGAGCTCGAGCGCCTCGTCACGCTGCACGATCCGTCGACCATCGCGGCGGTCATCGTCGAGCCGGTCGCCGGCTCCACCGGCGTGCTGATCCCGCCGGTGGGCTACCTGCAGAAGCTGCGCGAGATCACCTCGAAGCACGGCATCCTGCTGATCTTCGACGAGGTCATCACCGGCTTCGGCCGCCTGGGCTCGCCGTTCGCCTCGCAGCACTTCGGCGTCGTGCCCGACCTGGTCACCGTGGCCAAGGGCATCACCAGCGGCACGGTGCCGATGGGCGCGGTGTTCGCGCGCCGGGGGATCTACGACACCTTCATGCAGGGCCCGGAGAAGGCGATCGAGCTCTTCCACGGCTACACCTACTCCGCGCATCCGCTGGCCTGCGCGGCCGCGCTCGCCACGCTCGACGTCTACCAGGACGAGGGCCTGCTGACCCGCGCCGCGGTGCTGGCGCCGCAGTGGGAGGAGGCGGTGCACTCCCTGCGCGACTGCCCGAACGTGATCGACGTGCGCAACATCGGCCTGATCGGCGCGATCGAGCTGGCGCCGCGACCGGGCGCCCCCGGCACCCGTGCGTTCGACGCGTTCACCCGCGCGTTCCACGAGCAGGACCTGCTGATCCGCGTGACCGGCGACATCATCGCGATGTCGCCGCCGCTGATCGTCGAGCCCTCGCAGATCGACGAGATCGTCGACAAGCTGCGCCGCGTGCTGACCACGCTCGACTGACCCGGTCCGAACGGGCGGCCCGATGGCGCGCGTCCACGCCGCCCGCGCGATCGACCAGTCCAGCCGGTACGGGGTCCGCGAGGTCGGCGCCGATGCGCCGCTGCGCTGGCTGGCGGCCGGCTGGAAGGACTTCACCCGGTGCCCCGGTGCCGGACTGGCGCACGGACTCGCGTTCGCGGTGTTCGGCCTGGCTCTGGTGATCCTCGGGCACCGGCAGTTCTGGGGACTGTCGGGCGCCCTGTCGGGGCTGCTGCTGGTGGCGCCGATCCTGGCCACCGGCCTCTATGCGATCAGCGCCGCGCTCGAGCGCGGCGAGCGGCCCGGCCTGCGGACCGCGATCGCCGCCTGGGCGCCGCGCGACGGCCGCCTGGTGCTGTTCGGCGTGCTGCTGGCGGCGGCCGGCACCGGCTGGGTGCTGACCTCGGCCTCGCTGATCACCACCTTCGCCGACGGCCCGGTCGCCGAGCCGCTCGACTTCGTGCGCCGCGTCATGCTCGCGGAGGGCTCGCTGCTGTTCGAGGGGTGGCTGGTGCTCGGCGGGGTGCTCGCCGCGCCGGTGTTCGCCTCGACCGTCGTCGCGGTACCGATGCTGATGGACCGGCCGGTGGGCGTGCTCGCCGCCGTGCTGACGAGCTGGCGGGTCGTGCTCGCGCAGCCGTTCACGATGGCGGTCTGGGCGGCGACGCTGGCGATGCTGACGCTCGCCGGGCTGTTCAGCGCGATGCTCGGGCTGGTGGTGATCGTGCCCTGGCTCGGTCATGCGAGCTGGCACGCCTATCGCGAGCTGGTCGAGCCGGTGCCCGCGGGCGGCGGGGACTGAGTCCATGCCGTTCGGGCTGACCGAGGCTCAGGTCGCATGGTTCGGGCTGACGTTCGGCGTCGGCGCGTTCATGCTGTACATGGTGTTCATCATCGCGCAGCTCGCCTACGAGTCGAAGGCCGGCAAGTTCGGGACCTTCGTGCTGTTCCTGGCGCTCGGATTCGGCTTCATCGGATTCATCGCCAAGGGCATCATCAAGTGGATGCTCGGCGGGCACTAGCCGAGGCGCCGGTGCACCGACCGGCACCGTGAGGAGGGAGCGATGAGGATCGCGGCGATCAGCGACATCCACGGCAACGCGCTCGCGCTCGAGGCGGTGCTGGCCGATGCGCGCGCGCGCGGCTACGACCTGCTCGTGCAGATCGGCGACGCGCTGTCCGGCCCGCTGTGGCCGCGCGAGACCGCCGACATCCTGCGCGGGCTCGACGCGGTGCACGTGCGCGGCAACCATGACGTGTCGCTGTACGCGCCCGAGGTCTACGCGCCCGGCCGCGCCGACCGCTACGCGCGCTCCGTGCTCGATGCCGACACCCTCGACTGGGTCCGCGGCTGGCCGCGCACCCATGCGATCGGCGAGGACGTGCTGTGCTTCCACGGCGCGCCGCACCACGAGGACTTCTACCTGCTCGAGGAGGCGCCGGACGGCGACCCGCGGATCCGCCCGCCGGCCGACATCGCGCACGACCTCGGCGAGGCGCGCGCCCGGGTGATGGTCTGCGGGCACTCGCACACGCAGCGCGTCGTGGCGCTGCCCGACGGGCGGATCGTGGTCAACGACGGCAGCGTCGGGCTGCCGGCGTACTCCGAGCCGCTGCGGGGCACGACGGTGTTCGTGCAGGCGGGCAGCCCGCATGCGCGCTACGCGATGATCGAGGTCACCCCGAGCGCGGTCTCGGTATCGCTGGTGATGGTCGGGTACGACTGGCGCGCGGCGAGCGCCAGGGCGGCGGAGCTGGGGTTCCCGCTGTGGGCGGGATGGCTGGCAGGGTTCTCGCGGGGATAGGGCCGGCGTCCCGGGGCGCCGACGACCGGTCCGTGCGCCGGCCTGCCGGGTGAGGCCGCCTAGCGTCTGCGCAGCGGTGGCGCGCCCGCCTCGAGCGACTCGATCACCTCGCGGATGCGGCGCCCCCGCGTCGGAGCCGTGCGCGCGCTCGCCACCATCGCCGAGTAGCTGCGCCGCCGGCCGGGCGTGATCCGCGCCCAGGTGGCGGTCGCGGTCGGGGAGGCCGCGACCGCCCGCTCGAGGTCGGGATCGAGCTCGACACCGTCCGGGTCGTCGAGGGCGAAGCGGCACTCGACGCGGTCGCCGACGGCGATGCGCGCGGCCTTGCACAGCGTCGGCGAGACCATCAGGAACCTCACGCCCGGGCCGCCCGGCTGCCAGGCGCCGCGGATCGGATGCTCGGCCACCTCGCCCGCCATGCGCACGCGCGGCGTGGAGGCGAAGGGCTCGGCCGCAGCCAGTTCGGGCGGCAGGTACAGCACGCGGTAGGTGATCGGCCGCTCGTGACCGATCGCGCGGGTCCGCAGTTCGGTGGTGAACGCATACGGATAGGCCATGCGCCGGAGTGTCGCGTCGGCGGCGCGGCCGACCCGGGGATGCCCGCAGTTGGAGCGGGGCCGTATCCGGCCTGCGGGCGCGTTCCGGACCGCGCGCCGGTCGACGGCGCGGGCCGCGCGGCGGCGCTACGATCGGCCGCAGGGGCCACGACGCCCCGCGACGGTCGCGCCCGCGCCCGTCCCCCGGAAGGAGACGCTTCGATGGATCGATCCCGCCGCCGCACCCTGCAGGCGCTCGCCGTGCCGCTCGTGCCGTCCGCCCTGGTCTCGCCCGCCGCCCGTGCGCAGGTGCCCGCGTTCCCGTCGAAGCCGCTGGTGATCGTCGTGCCGGCCCCGCCGGGCGGCATCCTCGACCTGTCGAGCCGGCTGATCGCGGGCGAGCTCGCCAAGCGCATCGGCCAGCCGGTCACCGTCGACAACAAGGCGGGCGGCGGTCAGGTCATCGGCATGCAGGCCATGCTCCGCGCCGAGCCGGACGGCCACACGATGGTCATGGGCAGCATCGGCCCGAACGCCGCCAACTACGCGATCTTCCAGAAGCTGCCTTACGCGCCGGGCGACTTCGCGCCGGTCGCGCACGTGGTGTCGATGCCGAACGTGCTGCTCGTGCATCCGTCGGTGCCGGCGAACACCGTCGCCGAACTGGTCGCGCTGGCGAAGGCCAAGCCGGGCGGCCTGTCGATCGCGTCGTCGGGCACCGCGACCTCGAGTCACCTGGCCGGCGAGCTGCTGAAGATGCGCGCCGGCATCGACCTCGTCCACGTGCCCTACAAGGGCGCCGCGCCGGCACTCACCGACCTGCTCGGCGGCCAGGTCCAGGTGATGGTCGACAACCTCGTGACGGCGCTGCCGCACGTCACCTCCGGCAAGCTGCGTGCGCTCGCGGTCACGACCTCGCAGCGCGCCGCCGAACTGCCGGCGGTGCCGACCGTGGCCGAATCCGGCTATCCGGGGTTCGAGGTGGTGGTCTGGGTGGGGCTGCTGACCGCCTCGAAGGTGCCGTCGCCGATCGTCGAGCGGCTGCACGCGGAGATCGCCCAGGTGCTCGCGATGCCCGACGTGCGCCGGCGCCTGGCCGAGATGGGCGGCGCGAGCCTGCCGATGTCGACCGCGCAGTTCGGCGCCTTCATCGCCGCCGAGACCGAGAAGTGGGGCGCGGTGGTGAAGCAGGCGGGGATCCGGGTCGAATGACCGCCGCCGCGGCGGACGCGCTCGCCCGTCACGCGGCCGCGCGGCCGACGGCGACCGCGGCCGTGATGGCCGGCTCGGGCCGCTCGATCGACTGGCGCACGCTCGAGTCGCGTTCGCGCCGCATCGCGTCGCGGCTGATCCGGGCGGGCCTGCGGCAGGGCGACGTCATCGCGATCCTCGCCGAGAACCGGCTCGACTGGTTCGAGTGGATGTGGGCGGCGCGCCGGGCCGGCCTCTACTACACGACGCTGAGCACGCACTGGAAGGCCGACGAGGCGGGCTACGTGCTGCGCGACTGCGGGGCGCGCGCGCTGTTCGCGACCGGGGCGACGGTCGCGGTCGCGGCGCAGGCGGTGGCCGCGAGGGCAGCGGCTGCGGCGGCGGGCGGAGCGTCGGCAGGCATCGTGCAGGGCGCACGGGAGGGCGAACCCGTGGATCCGCCCTCAGACCTCCTCTGCATCGTCGCCGACGGCGCGGCGCCCGGCTTCGAGGACCTCGAGACCTGGCTCGCCGAAGCGCCCGAGGACGCCACGCTGCCGGTGCGCCTCGAAGGCGCGGACTTCCTCTATTCCTCGGGCACGACCGGCCGCCCCAAGGGCATCCGCCGTCCGCTCGAGCAGCTCGCCTCGGTCGACCTGCAGCGCGGCGACCTCGCCTGGAAGCGCTTCGACGCCGACGCGATCTACCTGTCGACCGCGCCGATGTACCACTCGGCGCCGGTGCGCTGGACGATGCAGGCGCTGCGCGGCGGCGCCTGCTGCGTGGTGATGGAGCGCTTCGACGCCGAGGCCGCGCTCGCCGCGATCGAGCGGTACCGCGTCACGCACGCGCAGTTCGTGCCGACGATGTTCGTGCGGCTGCTGCGCCTGCCCGCCGAGGCGCGCGACCGGCACGACCGCTCCAGCCTGCGCTTCGCGATCCATGCGGCCGCGCCGTGTCCCGTCGAGGTCAAGCGCGCGATGATCGACTGGTGGGGGCCGGTGCTCCACGAGTACTACAGCGGCACCGAGGCGGTCGGGCGCACGTCGATCTCGTCGCAGGAGTGGCTCGCGCGGCCGGGCTCGGTCGGGCGGCCCGAGCTCGGCACGCTGCACATCGTGGGCGAGGACGGTGCCGAGCTCGGCCCCGGTCGGACCGGGCACGTCTGCTTCTCGGGCGTGCCGCGCTTCGAGTACCACGGCGACCCGGCGCGCACCCGTGCCGCCTACGACGCGCTCGGGCGCGCGAGCATCGGCGACGTCGGCCACGTCGACGCCGACGGCTACCTGTTCCTGACCGACCGCGCCTCGCACATGATCATCACCGGCGGCGTCAACGTGTACCCGCAGGAGACCGAGAACCTGCTGATCGGGCATCCGGCGGTGGCCGACGTGGCGGTGATCGGCGTGCCCGACGCCGAGTTCGGCGAGTCGGTGAAGGCGGTGGTGGTGCCGCGGGAGGGAGTGACGCCGTCGGAGGCGCTCGCTGCGGAACTCGTCGAGTGGTGCCGTGCGCGGCTGTCGGGGATCAAGTGCCCGAGGTCGGTGGACTTCGTCGCGGAGCTGCCGCGCACGGAGGCGGGCAAGCTGATGAAGCGGCTGCTGCGGGACCGTTACGCCCCGCCGACCCAGTTGTCGACTCGCAGCCCGGGGTAGTCCGCGAAGTCGGCCTCGTTGTTCGTGACCAGCGTCGCGTCGAGCGCCAGCGCGTGGGCCGCGATCAGCCCGTCGATCCGCCCATCGCCCGCGACACCGCCTCCGCCGTCTCCTTCAGCGCCGGCAGCACGCGCCCGCGCAGGTCCTCCATCGTCACCCGCGAGGCGTGCGTCCCGACGTTGAGCGCCGCGATCACCGTGCCCCCCGGCCCGTGCACCGGCACGGCGACCGAGCGCAGGCCGGGCTCGAGCTCCTGGTCGAGGATCGCGTGCCCCTGGGTGCGCGCCTTCGCGATCGCGCGGCGCAGCGCGTCGACGTCGGTGAGGGTGCGCTCGGTCCGGGCCTCGACGCTCCCGAGCGCGGCGAGCCGCGCGTCGAGCTCGGCGCCCGGCAGCGCGGCCAGCAGCACGCGCCCCATCGACGTCAGGTGCGCGGGCAGCCGCGAGCCGAGGCCGAGCGTGATCGACATGATCCGGGTGCGGGTGGGCACGCGTGCGACGTAGACGATGTCGTCGCCGTCGAGCACGGCGGCCGAGCAGCTCTCGTGCAGGCGCTCGACCAGCTCGACCATCACCGGCTGTGCGGCGCCCCACAGCCCGGTGCCGTGCAGGTAGGAGAAGCCGAGCTCGAGCACCTTGGGGCGCAGCCGGAACAGGCGGCCGTCGGTCGACGCGTAGCCCAGCTCGACCAGCGTGTGCAGCAGCCGGCGCGCGGCCGCGCGCGAGATGCCGGCCCGCCGCGCGACGTCGGACAGCGTCTGCGAAGGGTGCTCGGCATCGAAGGCGCGGATCGCGGCGAGCCCGCGGGCGAGCGACTGGACGAAGTCGCCGCGGTCGTCGTCCTCGGGCGCGGCCGCGCTTGCCGCGCT
>RPRK01000097.1 GCA_003818495.1 Burkholderiales bacterium | reverse complement strand
TTACGGCAGAACAGCCGCTCGACGCGCGCCAGCGCGATCGGGTTCACGTTCCAGGTGTCGCCGCTGAGGTAGGTCACGTGCTCGATCGTGCAGTCGTGCGGCGCGTGGAACCGGTGGTACATCGCCGAGGTCAGGCGCAGGGTCACGAAGGCGCCGTCGCGGAACGGCCGGGTGTCCTGCGTCGGGCCGAACAGCTCGTCGATCGTGTACGGATAGCCCTTGGCCTGGAACACCCGGCCGTCGACCACCCGCCCGAACTCTCCGACGATGCCGTCGGACGGGCTGGCCAGCACCGCGGGGTCGGGATCGAAGGGCCGCGCCCCCGGCACCAGCTCGCGCGTGAAGCACTCGTGCAGGCTGCGGTACTCGACCGGCACCGCGTCGCTCAGGTCGAGGTCGGTGAACAGCTTCCACACCGCGATCGACGCACGGCACAGCCACGGGCTGCGGATCCGGCTGAAGTACCCCATCGCGCGGGTCAGCGCGATCCGGGGCACACGGTTGGTCAGGAGGAAGTTGACGTCCTCCTGCATCACGAGGGTCCGAAGCGCACGCAAGGTCATGGACATGTCAATTGAGGCTGCTAGAAGAGGCCGACACCACGACGGCCCGCACATGGACGACACCTACACCCTCTCCGCGATCGCGCTCGGCGCACTCGCCCTCTCGCTGCCTCGCGTCCGGCGTCGGCTCGAGCTGTCCCGCGCCAAGCACCGCTCGCTCGCCGGACATTCCCGGATGGCCAAGCGGGTGGTCGCGCAGATCCCCGGCTACGCGTACGACGAGGCCGGCTTCTTCGGCTCCGACGGCGCGGCGCCCGAGGTGCTCGCGCGCCGCCGGACGGGCTTCGCCCGGCTCGCGGCCACGCTCGCCGAGCGCTCCCCGCGCACGCTCGAGGCGACCGCGGCGGCCCGCGAATCGCTGTCCGACCTGCAGTTCACGAACACCTACCGCGTGCCGTTCCAGTACGGCCCGTACCTGCGGGAGCACCTCGCGACCGGCAGCGTGCTGAGCGCCTCGTCCGGCGTGCAGGTCGAGGACCTCGACGGCAACCGCTTCTACGACCTCACCGGCTCGTACGGCGTGAACGTGCTCGGCTACGACGCCTACAAGGACTGCATCGACGAAGGCGCCGCCCGCGCCCGCGAGCTCGGACCGGTGCTCGGCGCCTACCACCCGGGCGTGCTCGAGGCGGCCGGCCGCATCCGCGCGCTCTCTGGGCTCGACGAAGTGTCGTTCCACATGTCCGGCACCGAGGCCGTCATGCAGGCGGTGCGTCTCGCCCGGTACCACACGCGACGCACCCACCTCGTGCGCTTCGCGGGCGCCTACCACGGCTGGTGGGAAGACGTTCAGCCGGGCCCGGGCAACCCGCTGCCGCCGCGCGAGACCTACACGCTGCGCGAAGGCGACGAGCGCACGCTGCGCGTGCTCAGGACCCGCCGCGACATCGCCTGCGTCCTGGTGAACCCGCTGCAGGCGCTGCATCCGAATTCGGCGGCACCCGCCGACGCCTCGCTGGTCGACAGCGGCCGCGGAGCCGGCGTCGACCGCGCCGCCTACACGGAGTGGCTGCGCCGGCTGCGCGAGGTCTGCACCGAGCGCGGCATCGTGCTGATCCTCGACGAGGTGTTCACCGGCTTTCGCCTCGCCCGACGCGGCGCGCAGGAGTACTTCCGCGTGCGCGCCGACATGGTGGTCTACGGCAAGACGCTGGGCGGCGGCCTGCCGGTCGGGGTCGTCTGCGGACGGCGCGACCTGATGCGCCGCTGGCGCGACGAGCGCCCGGCCGACGTCTGCTTCGCGCGCGGCACGTTCAACTCCCATCCCTACGTGATCGGAGCGATGAACGCCTTCCTCGACCGCTTCGAGCGGCCCGAGACCCGGGCACTGTACGAGGGGCTCGACGAGCGCTGGAACCGGCGCACCGCGAGGATGAACGCGCGCCTCTCGGAGGCCGGCGTGCCGGTGCGGGTCGCGAACCTCGGCTCGATCTGGACGGTGCTCTACACGCGGCCCGCGCGCTACAACTGGCTGCTGCAGTTCTACCTGCGCGAGCATGGGCTGGCCCTGAGCTGGGTGGGGACGGGACGGCTGATCTTCGGACTCGACTGGAGCGACGACGACTTCGAGGCGATGGTCGGACAGTTCGTGACGGCCGCCCGATCGATGCAGTCCGACGGCTGGTGGGACGGTCCCGAGACCACCAACGGCTCGATCCGTCGCCGCCTGCTCGCGGAGATGCTGCGGCGGCGGTTCCGGGGCGGCGGTACGGGGTCGACCGCGACGGGCTGAACGGCCCGTCTCAGTGCCGCCGCACGTGCGGCATCGGATCGATCAGCTCGCCGCGCAGCAGCGCGGGCAGCGCGCCGCGGTAGAGCATCGCGTCGTGGAACGGGTCGGTGACGATCTTCAGCGCCCAGACCAGCCCGGTGGCGAGGTCGCGCTCGATCCACAGCTGCAGCACCCGCAGCAGCACGCCGGCGACGCCCAGGGTGAGCCAGGCGATGCCGACGTCGTGCAGGTAATCGGCGAAGCCAGCCGCCGGCTCGATCGTCCCCGCCAGCGACGGGCTCGCCCACAGCAGCACCGGCACCACTGCCCAGGCGCCCATCAGCACGACCTTGCGCCGGATGTTGTAGCCGACCTTGACCGCCTCCTTGTAGGCGTCGGTGACCTCGTTGACCCGGTCGTAGCCGCGCGGCTCGAAGAAGAAGTGGCCGGCCTGACGCGTCGTCATCGACACCCCCCAGGCCAGCAGCGCCGCCGCGGCCGGATCGACCAGCAGCAGCGCGTAGGCGGCGATGAAGCACAGCGCGCTCACGAAGTGCAGGGCCTGGTTGATGCGGCTCTGGTGGTAGTAGCGGTGATCGTCCCAGCGCTGGGTCGCGAGTTCCTGCAGCAGTGCCTTCACGGGGGCCCCTTCGGTTCCTGGACCCGACGACGCCGTCGTGTCACGTGACCGGAGCATGAACGCCGTCCATGAAGGCAGCGTGACGGTGACGGTGACGGTGACGGTGACGGTGTCGCTGTCGGCGTCCGAACGGCGCATGAACGGCCGGCGCCTCGACCGTCATCGATCCGTCGCGTGACGGGTGCATGCTGCGATGCCATGAGCGTGCAAGCGGAGCACCCCGACATCGTGATCGAGCGGTTCGCCCGATCCGCCCGCCCGATGCGGATCGCCGTGGTCACCGAGACCTGGCCGCCGGAGGTGAACGGCGTGGCGATCACGCTGGCCCGGATGGTCGGCGGGCTGCACGACCGCGGCCACGACATCCAGCTCGTCCGGCCCCGCCAGAGCACCGACGAACCCGACGCGGGCCTCGGCCGGGAGGGCTTCGGCGAGGTGCTGACCCGCGGAGTCCCGATCCCGCGCTATCCGCACCTGAAGCTTGGCATCCCGGCCCGGCGCAGGCTCTCGCGGCTGTGGTCGACCCAGCGGCCCGACGTCGTGCACATCGCCACCGAGGGCCCGCTCGGATGGTCGGCGCTGCTGGCGGCCACGCATCTGCGTCTGCCGGTCGCCACCGACTTCCGCACCAACTTCCACAGCTACAGCGACCACTACGGCGTCGGCTGGCTGCGGGCGCCGATCGCCTCGTACCTGCGCAAGTTCCACAACCGCGCCGGCTGCACGCTGGTGCCCACCGAGGCGCTGCGCCGCGAGCTGGAGACGGTCGGGTTCCGACGGGTGCGAGTGGTGTCGCGCGGGGTCGACCGCCTGCTGTTCAGCCCGGAGCGCCGCAGCGACGCGCTGCGCGCCGCCTGGGGCGCGGGGCCGGACGACGTGGTCGTGGCCTGCGTCGGGCGCCTCGCACCCGAGAAGAACCTGGCCACGCTCGAGCTCGCGTTCGAGGCGATCCGCGCGACGCGGCCCGGCGCGCGGCTGCTGCTGGTCGGCGACGGTCCGTCGCGCGCCGAGCTGCAGTCACGATGGCCCGACGCGCTGTTCGCCGGCCAGCGCCGAGGCGAGGATCTGGCGGCCCACTACGCCTCGGCCGACCTGTTCGTCTTCGCGAGCCTGACCGAGACCTTCGGCAACGTCACCGCCGAGGCGCTGGCGAGCGGGCTGCCGGTGGTCGCCTTCGACTACGCGGCGGCCTCGCAGCTGATCCGGCACGACCACAGCGGCGTGCTCGTGCCGCGCGGCGACCGGGACGGCTTCGTCGCCGCCGCGGTCGCGCTCGCCCGCGATGCGGGCCGCCGGCACCGGCTGGGGGCCGAGGCCCGCGCCGTGTCCGCCTCGCACGGCTGGGACGCCGTGGTCGTGCGCTTCGAGCAGGCCCTGTCCACCGTGATCGCCGAGGCCGCCTGCGCCCCGGCCGACGCCGCCCTCGCCGCACGCCTGCCCACCGTGTGAGGCACGGACCGGAACGTGCGCGGCCCGCGCACGGTCGGCGTCGGTTCGTGGCAGCATCGGCCTCCCCACGGACGGATCCCGAACCATGACCGAGTCCCCCAAGATGGCCGTGCCGCGCGTCGACGTCGACGACGACCGGCTGCGCATCACCGAATGGCGCTTCGCGCCGGGCGCCCGCACCGGTCACCACCGTCACGGCTTCGACTACGTGGTGGTGCCGCTCACCGACGGCCTCCTCAGGCTGGAGACCGGCGACGGCATCGCGCATTTCGAGCTGAAGGCCGGACACTCGTACGCGCGGCTGGCCGGCGTCGAGCACGACGTGGTCAATGCCGGCACCGCGGAGCTCGCCTTCGTCGAGATCGAATACAAGAGGCCTTGATTCGATCGCGGCGCGTTTGACGCTACCATCGCCGCGTCTTCCCACCGGATACGGATACGCACCATGACCACCGTCCGATTCACCGTCAACGGCGCCCCCGCCTCGGCCGAGGTCGAGAACCGGCGCCTGCTGGTCGAAGTGCTCCGCGAGCAGCTCGGCCTGACCGGCACCCACGTCGGGTGCGACACCAGCCAGTGCGGCTGCTGCACCGTGCTGCTCGACGGCGAGCCGGTGAAGGCCTGCGCCACCCTCGCCGTCCAGGTCGAGGGCCGCACGGTCACCACCATCGAGGGCCTGCGCGCGCCCGACGGCGGGCTGCACCCCATCCAGCAGGCCTTCGTCGAGTGCCACGGCCTGCAGTGCGGGTTCTGCACGCCGGGCATGGTGATGAGCACCGCCGGCCTGCTGGCCGCCTGCCCGAAGCCGACCGACGAGCAGATCGTCCACGGCCTCGAGGGCAACCTGTGCCGCTGCACCGGCTACGTGAACATCGTCGAGTCGGTGCGCCGGGCCGCCGTCGCGCTCGACGGCTCGCGCTCGTGACCGCAACCGGGACCCCGCCCATGGCTTCGACCGCCCCCGCCGACGTCAACGCCGGCCGCTTCGGCAGCGGCCACTCGGTGCGCCGCATCGAGGATCCCACGCTCGTCGCCGGCACCGGCCGGTATGTCGACGACGTGTCGCTCCCCGGGCAGCTGCACCTGGTGATGCTGCGCTCGCCGTACCCGCACGCCCGCATCCTGTCGATCGACACGAGCGCCGCGCTCGCGATCCCCGGCGTGGTCGCCGTCTACACCGGCGCCGACCTCGTCGCCGCCGGCGTCAAGACGATGCCCACGCCCTGCCCGTTCCCGCGCCCCGACGGCAAGCCGTCGGCGGTGGCGCCGCTGCAGGCGCTCGCCACCGACACCGTGCGCTTCGCCGGCGAGGCCGTCGCCGCCATCGTCGCCGAGACCCGCGATGCCGCGCGCGATGCCCGCGATGCGATCGCCGTCGACTACGAGGACCTGCCCTCGGTGGTCACCCTCGCCGATGCGCTCGCCGACGGCGCGCCGCGCGTTTGGGAGCCGGCCGGCGACAACTGGGTGGCCCAGGCGAAGCACGGCGACGCCGCCGCCTCCGACGCCGCCTTCGCGCGCGCCGCGCACGTCGTCGAGCTGCACCTGGTGAACCAGCGCGTGGCCGCGGTCGCGATGGAGCCGCGCGGCGTGCTCGCCTACCCGGACGCCGAGTCCGGGCGGCTCACGCTGCGCCTGTCGTCGCAGATGCCCTCGGGCTCGCGCGACACCATCGCCGATGCGCTCGGCCTGGCCAAGGATCAGGTCCGCGTCGTCGTCGGCGACGTCGGCGGCGGCTTCGGCATGAAGACCGGCGCCTACCAGGACGACATCGTCGTCGGCTTCGCCGCCAGGACGCTCGGGCGGCCGGTCAAGTGGGCGGCCGAGCGCGGCGAGGAGTTCCTCGTCGGGCGCGCCGGCCGCGACTGCGAGAGCCGCGCCGCGCTGGCGCTCGACGCGGACGGCAAGGTCCTCGCGCTGCGCATCCGCACCGACGCCAACGTCGGCGCGTACGCCACCACCACCGGCGTCGTGATCCAGCTGCTGATCGGCCCCTGGGTGTCGACCAGCATCTACGAGGTCCCGGTCATCGACTTCGACCTGCGCGCGGTGATGACGCACACCGCGCCGGTCGGCGCCTACCGCGGCGCCGGGCGCCCCGAGGCGATCTACATCATCGAGCGGCTGATGGACGCCGCGGCCCGCAAGACCGGCATCGACCCGGCCGAGCTGCGGCTGCGGAACATGCTGCGGCCCGAGCAGATGCCCTACAAGAACCCGATGGGGCAGACCTACGACACCGGCAACTTCCCGTCGATCGCGAAGCAGGGCCTGGCGCTCGCCGACTGGTCCGGGTTCGAGTCGCGGGCCGCGCAGTCGAAGGCGCGCGGCAAGCTGCGCGGCCGCGGACTGGCCACCTTCCTCGAATGGACGGGCGGCAACCAGTTCGAGGAGCGGGTGACGGTCGACGTGTCCGCTGACGGCTTCATCGAGATCTACACCGCCACCCAGGCGATGGGTCAGGGCATCGCCACCAGCTACGCGCAGCTCGCCGTCGACGTCTTCGGCGTGCCGATCGAGCGCGTGCGCATCGTGCAGGGCGACACCGACCGCGGCGTCGGCTTCGGCAGCGCCGGCTCGCGCTCGCTGTTCACCGGCGGCTCGGCGGTGCGGGTCGCCTCGCAGCGCACGATCGAGCAGGCCAAGGACCTCGCCGCCGACGCGCTCGAGGCCTCGGCCAAGGACATCGAGTACCGCGAGGGCAGCTTCTCGATCGTCGGCACCGACCGGCGCATCGGACTGTTCGAGCTGGCGGCGAAGCAGTCCGAGCGCCGCGTCTACGTCGACTCCACCAGCACCGTCTCCGGCCCCACCTGGCCGAACGGCTGCCACGTCTGCGAGGTCGAGGTCGACCCCGACACCGGCGAGGTCGACGTGGTCTCGTACGCGTCGGTCAACGACGTCGGCCGCGTGGTCAACCCCACCATCGTCGTCGGCCAGCTCGACGGCGGCGCGGTGCAGGGCCTCGGCCAGGCACTGTGCGAGCAGGTGGTCTACGACCGCGAGTCCGGCCAGCTGCTGACCGGCACGCTGAGCGACTACGCGCTGCCGCGCGCCGACCTCGTGCGCGCCTTCCGCACCGAGCTCGACCAGTCGGTGCCGTAGATCAACAACCCCCTCGGGGTCAAGGGCGTGGGCGAGCTGGGCACGATCGGCGCGACGCCGTGCGTGGTCAACGCCGTCATCGACGCCCTGGCCCGCGCGGGAACCCCCGCCGACCGGGCGCAGGCGATGCAGATGCCGCTCGTGCCCGAGACGGTGTGGCGCACGCTGCACGGAGCCTGATGCGATGAACGACTTCGAGTTCCACCGTCCCGCCACCGTCGCCGACGCGACGCGCGCCATCGCCGCGACCGCCGACGGCCGCTACCTCGCGGGCGGGCAGTCGCTGCTGCCCGCGATGAAGATGGGCCTGTCCACGCCGAGCGACCTCGTCGAGCTCTCTCGGATCCCGCAGCTCAAGGGCATCCGCGTCGAGGCCGGCGCGCTCGTCGTCGGCGCCGGCACCTCGCACGCCGCGGTCGCCGCCAGCGACGCGGTGCGGGGCTCGATCCCGGCGCTCGCGCACCTCGCCTCGCTGATCGGCGATCCGGCGGTGCGCACCGCCGGCACGCTGGGCGGCAGCATCGCGCTCAACGATCCGGCGGCCTGCTACCCGGCCGGCGTGCTCGGCCTGGGCGCCACGATCCGCACCGACCGCCGCACGATCGCCGCCGACGACTTCTTCACCGGCATGTACGAGACCGCGCTCGAGCCCGGCGAGCTGATCGTCGAGGTGTCGTTCCCGATCCCGGCGAAGGCGAGCTGGCAGAAGTTCAGCCAGCCGGCCTCGCGCTTCTCGCTGGTCGGCGTGTTCGTCTCGAACGGGCCTGCCGGCGTGCGCGTCGCGGTCACCGGCGCCGGATCGTGCGTGTTCCGCGTGCCGGCCTTCGAGCAGGCGCTCGCCCGCGGCTGGGCGGCGTCCGCGCTCGACGGCCTGAAGATCGACGCCTCGGGCCTGAACGCCGACCTGCACGCGACCGCCGCCTATCGCGCGCACCTGGTCGGCGTGCTGGCGAAGCGGGGCGTGACCGCGGCGGGCTGAGCCGCCTCGCGTGCCGGGCGGCATCGCCCGGCACGGCCCCGCGGCGGGCCCCCCGGCCGCGAGCCGCCCGGCCGCGGCCGAGGGTCAGACCGCGACCGGGAAGCGCGCCGCCGGCGCGGCCGCATCCACCGCGGGTTCGAGCCGCAGCTCGGCCACCGTCCCGTCGCGCACCACGTGCACCGTCAGGACCGTCCCGACCACCGACACCTGGAGCGCCGACAGGAAGCCGTTCAGCAGGCGTCGCGCCGCATGCCGGGGGTCCGCCAGCACCCAGACCGGGTCGATGCGCCCGAAGCGCAGCGTGATGCCGGCCACGCGCACCTCGGTGCTCAGCAGGTCCACGAAATCCGCGACCAGGTCGTCGAGCCGCAGCCGCTCCGGGTGCGGTGCGCTCACCGGATCGACCGCGAGGCGCCGCCACAGGTCGGCCTGCCGCACGAACTTGCGGGTCAGCTGCGCCGCCGCGTCGAGGGTCGCGCTCGCATCGGCCCCGCTCGCGATCCGTCGGGCCGCCACCTCGAGCTGCAGCCGTGCCATCGCGATCCGCTGGACCATGTCCTGGCGAAGGTGCTCCAGGACCGGCTCGTCCGGATCGCGCGTGCCGGCGGCCAGCCACCGCGCGAGCAGCTCGCACTCCGCGGCCTCGGTCGCGCAGAACAGGATGTCGCGCACCCGGTCCGCGGTCTCGAGCCGCCTGACGGACATGCTGACGATCCCCGTGATCGCGCCGCCGGGCGCGCGCAGCGGCACGCCCTGGCAGGTGAAGGCGTGGAAGCCCTCGATGTAGTGCTCGGGGCCCACCAGCTCGACGTAGCCGTCCTCGGCCAGCGCCGTGCCCACGCCGTTGGCGCCCGAGGTCGATTCGGAGAGGAGCGCGCCGGGCCGGGGAAAGTTCTCGTCGCCGATCGTCTCGGCATCGCCCACCACCCGCAGCAGCCGGCCGTTCGCATCCGCGAGCATGGCGGCATGGCGATCGGTTCCGGCCGCCCTCGACAGGGCCGCCAGGAACGGCTCGCCCAGCATGACCAGCGGCGCCTGCTCGTCGAGCAGCCGGCGGGTGCCGAGCGCGGTCAGCAGGTGCGCGCGGCCCTGGTAGGCATCGCATCCGGAATCGCGCGAGCGCTCCCAGGCGCGCAGGACGTAGGGACGCACGACGTCGTTCGCACCGTCGTGCACACCGCCGTGGAGGTCGTCGCCGCCGACGAATCGCGCCCAGGCCTCGCGGACGCGCCCGACGTCCGGATGACGCTCGGTCGAGAGGAACCTCACCGAGGCCTCGCTCGCCAGGCCGCGCTCGAGCGCGTCATGCGGACCCCAGGCAGTGGTCGATGGCGCCCAGCAGCGTCCCGAAGTCGAAGGGCTTCTGGACCCATGCGTCGAAGCCGTGCAGGACCGCCTGGTCCCGGATGTCGCGGGTGCCCGAGACCAGGATCGCGGGGGACGACAGCCCGCAGCTCCGCATGCGGCGCAGCGCGTCGCCGCCGTCGAGCACCGGCATCCGGAAATCCAGCAGGACGATGTCGGGCGCAAGGCCGTCGCAGACGCGGCGCACCGCCGATGGGGCGCTCGAACTGCTGCTGACCTGGAACCGTTCGAGCTCCAGCAGCACGCGCATCATGTCCACGAAGTCGTCCTCGTCGTCGACGACCAGCACGTGGCGAGTCCCGTCCATCGTCTGTCGTCCCCGGATCCCACCCGTCCAGGGGGCAAGAAGCGCACCCGACGAACCGACCGCGGGTCGGCCTGCCATCCTACTTTGCCATCCACCTGGATGGCTGTAGGATGGTAAACATGCCCTCCACGCCTCTTTCCGCCCCCCGGACGCGACCGCCCGAGTCCGAGAAGATCACGATCAACCTCGGCTTCGTCGACCTCGGCCAGGTCGACCTGCTGGTCGCCGAAGGCTTCTACGGCAACCGCAGCGACTTCATCCGTGCCGCGATCCGCAATCAGCTCGCCCGCCACGGCGACGCGGTGGTCCAGGCCGTCGCCCGCCGCACCCTGGTGCTCGGCCTGCAGCGCTTCGAGGCCGCCGACCTGCAGGCGCTGCAGGCGGCCGGCGACCGGCTGCGCATCCGCGTGCTCGGCCTCGCGGTCATCGCCGACGACGTGAGCCCCGAGCTCGCGCTCGCCACCATCGAATCGATCGACGTGCTCGGTGCGCTCCATGCGAGCCCGGCCGTCAGGGCAGCGCTCGCCGCACGGCTGCGCTGACCCGTTCCCTCACCCCAAGGATACGAATGGACCCGATGTTCCAGGACCTGATGCGCGAAGCCACCCGCCTGACCCGCGAGGGCAGGCTGGACGACGCGACCCGCGTGATCCAGCGCGCACTCGGCGGCGCGGCAGCCGCGGCGGCCGAGCGTCGAGCCGCTCCCGCGGGCACCGGCCGTCCCGGCTCGGGCGCCGGCGCCGAGGTGCTCGACGGCTGCATCGTGGAGGTGCCTTCGCGCGCGCTGCCGGCACGGCCCCGCCCGCCGCGGGCGCCGGACGCGGCCGGACCGAAGGGTGGCGATGCGTTCACCGAAGCCTTCGTGACGCCCTTCGCAGCGCCCTTCGCGGAGCCGGTCACGGACACCGACGTCGACGCCCACCCCGACGGCGCCTTCATCGCCGGCCGCCACGCCCACGGCGGGATGTCGCGCGACTACAAGCTCTACGTGCCGCCGGGCGCGACCGGGCGCGCGCTGCCGCTCGTGGTCATGCTGCACGGCTGCACGCAGGACCCCGACGACTTCGCCGCCGGCACCGGCATGAACGAGCGGGCCCGCGAGCAGGGCTTCTTCGTGCTGTATCCGGCGCAGTCGCGCAAGGCGAACGCGCAGGGCTGCTGGAACTGGTTCAAGCACACGCATCAGCAGCGCCACCGCGGCGAGCCCGCGCTGATCGCGTCGATGACGCAGGCGATCGTGCAGCGCCACCGCATCGATCCGCGCCGCGTCTACATCGCCGGACTGTCGGCCGGCGGCGCGATGGCGGCCGTGGTCGCCGCCTGCTGGCCCGAGCTGTTCGCCGCGGTCGGCGTGCACTCGGGGCTGGCGCCGGGCGCCGCGACCAGCCTGCCCGAGGCGCTCGCCGCGATGCGCGGCGGCGTTCCCGCGGGAACGCGGGGCATGCCGGTCGCGGTGCCGACCATCGTCTTCCACGGCGACCGCGACGCGACCGTGCATCCGGACAACGGCGCGCGCATGGTGGCGGCGGCGACCCCCGCTGCGCCCGACCGCAGCGAGCAGGGCACCGCCGGCGCGGGCCGGCGCTGGACGCGGCACGTCCATGGCGCGAGCGGCGCCGGACCCGAGGTCGAGCACTGGGTCGTGCACGGCGCCGGCCACGCCTGGTCGGGCGGGCAGCGCGCCGGGTCGTACACCGACCCGAGCGGCCCGGACGCCACCGGCGAGATGCTGCGCTTCTTCTTCGAGCAGGGCCGCGGCGCGACCCACTGAGGGGCCCGGCGCGATCCGCGGCTCAGCGGGACGTCATCGCGCCGTCACTTCACCAGCAGCACCGGCACGCTCGCGTTGTGCACCACGCGCTGCGCGGTCGAGCCGAGCAGCAGCGCGCCGACCGCGCCCAGCCCGCGCGTGCCCATGACGATCATGTCGGCCGAGCGCTGCGTGGCCACGCGCGGGATGTCGACGTCGGGCGTGCCCTCCTCGGCGAGCGCCTCCACCCGCACCAGGCCGACCTGCCGCGCATGGGCGAGCGCGCCGTCGAGCACCTGGGTCTGATGCAGCCGCGACTGCTCGCCGATGCGCTCGTACTCGCGCGGGGTGAGATCGCCATGGTAGGTCGGGCCCTCGCGCACGTGCACGAACAGGGCCTCGACCTCGCCTTCGCGACCCAGCCGCGCGGCGGCATCGATCGCATTGCGCGAGTGTTCGGATCCATCGACCGCGATCAGCAGTCTGAGCATGGGGGTCTCCTCGTCCAGGCGGGATGCCGGTCCGGATGCTCCCATCGTAGGCGTTCGGGACGCAGGCGTCACGACTCGGACCCGAGGCGGTCGAACGGCGGCGTTGGCGCCTCGGGCGCCATCACGACCCCGTAGCATCACGCCGACCTGCCCTCCCGGATCCGCCATGCGCCTGACCTCGATCACCCTCGCCGCCCTCGTGGCGGTCACGCTCACCCATCCGAGCCCGACCATGGCCATCGAGGAACCCGCCCACACCGTCGTCGAGCGCGACGGCCGCATCGAGCTGCGCGACTACGCGCCGACGATCGTCGCCGAGACCGTCGTCGACGGCGACCTGTCCGGCGCGTCGAACCGGGGCTTCCGCACGATCGCCGCGTACATCTTCGGTGCCAACCGATCGGTGCGCGCCTCCGGCTCCGAGAAGATCGAGATGACCGCACCGGTCGGCATCGAGGCCGCCTCCGAGAAGATCGCGATGACCGCGCCGGTGAGCGCGGAGCGACAGGGGAGCGATGCGCTCTCGGGCGAAGGGCGTTGGACGATCCGCTTCACGATGCCGGCCTCGTACACCCTCGCGACGCTGCCGCGCCCCGACGATGCCGCGGTCGTGCTGCGCGAGGTGCCCGGCGGACGGCACGCGGTGCTGGTGTTCTCGGGCTTCACCGGCGAGGACAAGGTGCGAACCAACACCGCCGAGCTGCTCGCCTGGATGGGCACCAAGGGCATGAGGCCCGCCGGCCCGCCGCAGCTCGCGCGCTACGACCCGCCCTGGCAGCTGCCCTTCATGCGGCGCAACGAGATCGTGGTGCCGGTGGCGCGCTGAGCGGCACGCCGACTCACGCGTAGCCCGGCGGCGCCCTGAAGCCGACGCAGCCTTCGCGCTCGAGCAGCCCCGCGATCGCCAGCAGGTCGAGGTCCGCGCCGCGCGTGCCGATCAGCTGCGCGCCCACCGGCAGCCCGTCCGCCGCGAGGCCCGCCGGCATCACCGTCGCCGGCAGGCCGCAGACCGCGCCGAAGCCCGCCCAGAACATCTGCGTCGTGGTCGGCTGCGGCACGCCGTTCACGTCGATCATCCGCTCCCAGCGCTCGCCGGTCTGCATGTGCGGGAACGCGGTCGTCGACGCCGTCGGGCAGAGCATCACGTCGTAGCGCTCGAACCAGCGCATCCAGCCCTCGGTCATCGCCATCCGGCGCGCGTTCCAGTGGTGCCAGTCGCGCTGCGACAGCGTCCAGGCGCGCGCCAGCATCGCGGTGTACGACCAGTCGTCGTCGCGCACCTTCGGTCGGCGCTTCGCGGCCGCGGCCACCTGCGCGTCGGTGACCGATGCGCTGGTCGCCGCGCGCAGCAGCATGAAGTAGGTGTTGTGGTTGTCGGCCAGGTCGAAGGGCGGCGCGGGCGCGAGATCGACCTTCGCCCCGGCCGACTTCATCCCGCGCGCGAGCGTGGCCAGCACGTCCTGCACGCCGCGGTCCACGTCGGCCGTGGGCGCCGACAGCAGCACGCCCACCCGCAGCCCCTTGAGCGTGCGCCGCTTCGAGGCCGGCAGCGCCACCTGCCAGCCCGCCTGCCAGTCCGGGTCCGCGCCCGCGGTCGCCTCGAGCAGCAGACGCAGGTCGGCCGCCGTGCGGGCGAGCGGGCCGCAGGCGGCGATGTCGCGGTCGTGCACGTAGGGCGGCAGCCCGTGGCCGCGCGAGGGCACGATGCCGATCGTCGGCTTGTGGCCGAACACGCCGCAGTAGTGCGCCGGATTGCGGATCGACGCGCCGATGTCCGAGCCGAACTCCAGCGGCGTCAGACCCGCGGCCAGCGCCGCCGCCGAGCCGCCCGAGGAACCGCCCGGCACACGCGTCGGATCCCAGGGGTTGTTGGTCGTGCCGTAGACCGGGTTGAACGACTGCCAGTCGGCCATCGCCACCGGCAGGTTGGTCTTGCCGAAGACGATCGCGCCCGCCGCGGCCAGCCGCTGAACGACGAGCGCGTCCTGCGTCGGCCGGTTGCCGCGCTGCTCCATGAAGCCGACGGTGGTCGCCATGCCGGCGACGTCGAACGACTCCTTCACCGTCATCGGCACGCCGTGCAGGGGCCCGAGCTTCGCGCCCTTGGCGCGGGCGCGATCGGCGGCCTTCGCCTGCCGGCGCGCGCGCGGCACGTCCGTCGTGACGATGGCGTTGATCGCGGGGTTGAGCCGCTCCATGCGGGCGAGCGTCGCGTCGAGGGCCTCGAGCGAGGAGAGCTCGCCGCGGCGGATGCGTGCGGCGAGCTGCTTTCCGGAGAGCCAGGCGAGGTCGGTCAAGGGGGGAGACTCCTGGGGATGCGGAGGGACGATGCGGAGGCACCGTACCTCAGCCGACCGCCGTCGGGCGTGCGGCGTTCCGGAAGATCGATGGGCGCCGGACGGCACGACGGGGTTGGCGGATGCGTCCGCGACCGTCCGACGCATTGAAATGCGTTCCCGCGGGAACGTGTCCACCGGCCTGCCCCCTACAATCCCCCGATGCCCGCTCCCACCGCGCCCGGCCCGCTGATCCTGCATGGCGGCACCGTCCACACCCTGGACGCCGCCGACCGGACCGTCTCCGCGCTCGCGGTCGCCGACGGGCGCATCGTCGCCGTCGGCCGCGACGCCGACGTGCTCGCGCTGCGCACGCCGCACACCCGCGTCGTCGACCTGGCCGGCCGCACGGTGGTGCCCGGCTTCTACGACGCGCATCCGCACATGGACCGCCTCGGGCTGCGCGCGCGCGCCGGCGTGCCGATCGCGCACTGCCGCTCCGTCGCCGAGATCTGCGACGCGGTGCGCGAGGCCGCCGCCCGCACGCCGCCCGGCGAGTGGATCGTCACGCTGCCGATGGGCGCACCGCCCGACGGCTACGTCAGCGATGCGTCGCAGCTCGCCGAGGGGCGCTTTCCCGACCGCCACGACCTCGACCGCGCCGCGCCCGACCACCCGGTGTTCATCCGCTCGCCCTGGGGCTGGTGGACGCGCCTGCCGCTGCCCGCCGTCGCGAACTCGCGCGCGCTCGCGCTGGCCGGCGTCGGCCGCGACACGCCCGCGCCCCACAAGATCGAGATCCTGCGCGACGCCGCGGGCGAGCCCACCGGCGTGTTCCTCGAGCGCAACCGCGCGCCCACGCTCGAGTACGTGCTCTTCGACTGCGTGCCGCGCTTCTCGTTCGAGGACCGCCTCGAGGGCCTGCGCGTCGCCACCCGCCTGACCAGCGCCGCCGGCGTGACCGGCGCGTTCGAGGGCCACGGCCTGACGCCCGCCGTGATCGACGCCTACCGCCAGCTCGCCGCCGCCGGCGAGCTCACCGTGCGCATGCAGGCGGCGCTCAGCGTGCCGAGCGCCGCCTACGGCGACGCCGCGATCGCCGCGCAGCTCGGCACCTGGGCGCCGCGCCTGGCGGGCCACGGCACCGCCACCGGCCTGCTGCGCGAAGAGGGTCTGTGTCTGGATGTCGCCGACCCGCAGGTCGCCTGCGTGCTGGCGCGCGGCCATCCGTACGAGCACTGGGCCGGGCACTTCTACCAGGCGCTGCCGCAGGAACGCCTCGTCGAACTCGGGGTCGAGGCCGCGCGCCGCGGGCTGCGGGTGAGCGTGCTCGTCTGCTACGAGCTCGAGCGCGTGCTGCAGGCGTTCGAGGCGATCGACGCGAGGGTGTCGATCCGCGACCGACGCTGGGTCGCGGTGCACGTCGTCGCGGCGACACCCGCGCAGATCGAGCGCATGCGCGTGCTCGGCCTGATCGCCACCGTCACGCCCTCCTTCATGCACCACGCGACCGACCGCTTCGGGCTCGATGCGCTGGGCGCGGCCGGCACGCCGATCCGCGCGCTGCTCGACGGCGGCGTGCCGGTGGCGCTCTCCACCGACGGCGTGCCGCACTCGATGCTGTTCGCGATGTGGCAGGCGCTCGCACGGCACGACGCCGACACCGGCACCACGCTCGGCGACAGCGGCCTGTCGCGCCTCGAGGCGCTGCGGCTGTCCACCGTCGCCGGCCACGTGCTGAGCTGGGACGAAGACCGGCGCGGACCGCTGGCCGTGGGCCGCGACGCCGACTTCACCGTGCTCGCCGACGACCCGCTCGCCTGCCCGCTCGAACGGCTGCCGGTGATCGCGGTCGAGCAGACCGTGGTCGACGGGCGCATGGTGTACGACCGGGCGTGCGACGGCGAGCCCCTGGTGCCATGAGGACGACACGATGATCCACGAGGACGACCGCGGCCTGCCGCTGTCCACCGCATCGGCCGCCGCACGCGACGCGTACGTCGACGGCGTCGGGCGGCTCCTGTGCGCGCAGCCCGGCATCGAGGCCGCGCTCGGGCGGGCCATCGAGGCCGACCCGCGCTTCGCGCTGCCGCACGCCGCGCTCGCGCGCGCGCATCAGGCGCACGGCCGCGGCGCCGCGGCGCGGGCCTCGATCGCCGAGGCGGTCGCCCTCGCCGAAGGCCTGGGCGACCGCGAGCGCGGTCACGTGCTCGCGCTCGAGCGCGTCGTGCTGGGCGATGCCGCCGGTGCCCTCGATGCGATCCGCGCGCACCTCGCCCGCCATCCGCGCGACCGGCTCGTCATGGCGCCCTGCACCGGCGTCTTCGGGCTGTTCGGCTTCTCGGGCCTCGCCGGCCGCGAGGCCGCGCTCGAGGCCTTCCTCACGCCCTTCGAGTCCGCCTGCGGCGACGACTGGTGGTACCTCGCGATGCGCGCCTTCGCGCGCTGCGAGACCGGCGCGCTCGATGCGGCTCGCCGCGACATCGAGCGCTCGCTCGACGCGCAGCCCGGCAACGCCAACGGCGCGCACGTCCGCGCGCACGTCGACTACGAGTGCGGCGAGGACGGCGCGGGCCTCGCGTGGCTGGGCGCCTGGGTCGACGGCTATCCGCGCGACGGCATGATGCACGGCCACCTGCACTGGCACATGGCGCTGGCCGCGCTCGCGATGGGCGACGG
>RPRK01000096.1 GCA_003818495.1 Burkholderiales bacterium | reverse complement strand
TGGCGACAACGTGAAGATGACGGTCACGCTGATCGCGCCGATCGCGATGGAGCAGGGCCTGCGCTTCGCGATCCGCGAAGGCGGCCGCACCGTCGGCGCCGGCGTCGTCGCCAAGATCTTCGAATAACGAAGCCGCGCACAAACCTACTGCGCGTCCCGATTTCGCGGCTGCGGTGCTCGCCGTACATCACGTACGGCTCCGCTCCTCGCCGCGAACTCGGGCCTGCTCGCTACGGTTTCTGCACGACTTCGTAGCGTCCACATCCCCGGGGCAGGTTTCGGCAACACAGGCCGGCCCCATCGTTCTTTTCGAGGAATCGAGATGCAAAACCAGAAGATCCGGATCCGCCTCAAGGCGTTCGACTACAAGCTGATCGATCAGTCGGCCGCCGAGATCGTCGAGACCGCCAAGCGCACCGGCGCCGTCGTCCGTGGCCCGGTGCCGCTGCCGACGCGCATCCAGCGCTACGACGTGCTGCGTTCGCCGCACGTGAACAAGACCTCGCGCGACCAGTTCGAGATCCGGACCCACCAGCGCCTGATGGACATCGTCGACCCGACGGACAAGACCGTCGATGCGCTGATGAAGCTGGACCTCCCGGCGGGCGTCGACGTCGAGATCAAGCTGCAGTAAGGATCGCCCCGGCCTGCCGGGCATCTGAAGGGCCGCCTCCGGGCGGCCCTTTCCTTTTCCGGGTCGCGCGTGGCGTCCCCAGTGGGTCGATCGCCGCCCGCGGTGGGTCCCCTCGCTCCGCCGGCGGTCGCGGCCGGCCGTCCTCCGATCCCCCCGCGCGGCGCCGGAGTCGGGGCCCGTGGGGTAGGTTGTCCGGAACCGCCAAGCTGCCGGACCCATGCTGCACACCCTCAACGGCCTGCTCTTCGCCGCGAGCCTGTTCCTGGTCGCAGGCGGACTGTGGCTGCGCGACCGGCTTCCGGCGCCCGCCGCGATCCTCGAGGCCTCGCTCCCCGAGCCGACCCAGGTGGCGCAACGGCGCGCGCCGTTCACGGTCGCCAGCGGCGGCGTCGACTACACCGTCGCGCCGCTGCACACCTACGAGCTCCGCGGACTGGTGGTCAGCCGTCACGACACCTCGGTCTGGTGGAACCCGACGCATCGCAGCTGGTGGAAGGACCATCTCAACGTCGCCGACCTCTGTGTGGTCTGGGGCGAGAACCTGCGCGGCGGGGTCTACCGGGAGCTCGACTACACCAGCGGCAGCTTCACCTGCTACGTCGCGTCGCGCGACATGCAGACCTGGAACCGGTTCGACCAGACGGGCTTCTCGAACAACCACCTCCTGACGGCCGACCCGCGCGTGGCGAAGCTGCTCCGCTCGGTGCGGCCGGGCGACCAGATCGTCGTCCGCGGCTGGCTCGCCGAGTACGGTCACGACGCCGGCATGCCGTTCCGGCGCGGCACCAGCGTGCGCCGCGACGACACCGGAAACGGGGCCTGCGAGACGGTCTGGGTCGAAGAGGCGCGGGTCACGCGACGTGCGAACGCCGGCTGGCGCGCCGCCGTGCCGGTGGGCTGGATCGGGGTGCTGCTGTCGCTGATCTTCTGGGTGCTGCTGCCCCCACGCGACGTCGACTGAGCGCTCCCTCCGACGGGCCGCAAGCGCCTGTTGCACAGGCAGGCGAAACCGGGGTACACTCGAAGGCTTTCCGCGATGGGCAACGCCCACGTGGACCCAATGGCGGCGCTGCTTTGCGCGCTGCTCGAACCACACCCGGCCAATCGCAGCCGGGATCGGAGCAAAAATGAGCCTTGGCCTTGTGGGACGCAAGGTCGGCATGATGCGCATCTTCACGGACGACGGCGACGCCGTTCCTGTGACGGTGCTCGATGTGTCGAACAACCGCGTCGCCCAGATCAAGACCGTCGAGTCCGACGGCTACTCCGCCGTGCAGGTCGCCTTCGGCGATCGTCGCGCATCCCGTGTCACCAAGGCCGAGGCCGGTCACTTCGCCAAGGCGGGTGTCCAGGCGGGTCATGAGCTGCGCGAGTTCCGTGTCGCGGCCGACAAGCTCGGCGACCTGGCGCCCGGCGCCGTGATCCCTGCCGCGCTGTTCGCCGCCGGCCAGAAGGTCGACGTCGCGGGCACCTCGATCGGCAAGGGCTTCACCGGCACGATCAAGCGCTACAACTTCGCCTCCGGCCGTGCCTCGCACGGCAACTCGCGCTCGCACAACGTGCCGGGCTCGATCGGCATGGCGCAGGACCCCGGCCGTGTGTTCCCCGGCAAGCGGATGTCCGGCCACATGGGCGACGACAGCAAGACCATCCAGAACCTCGTCATCGCGCGCGTCGACGCCGAGCGCGGTCTGCTGATGGTCCGCGGCGCGGTCCCGGGTGCCAAGGGCGGCGCCGTGGTGGTGACCCCCGCGGTCAAGACCCCGCTCGCCAAGGGCGGCTTGCCGCGCGTGCCGAGGGTGGTGCAGGCCGCCGGCCCGACGAACCCGGCCAAAGCCGGCAAGAAGTAAGGGGCCGAACAGATGGAACTCAAGCTCCTCAACGAGCAGGGCCAGCCGTCCTCGACCGTTGCCGCCGCCGACACCGTCTTCGGCCGCGACTTCAACGAGCCGCTGATCCACCAGGTCGTCGTCGCCTACCAGGCGAACGCCCGCAGTGCCAACAGCAAGCAGAAGGACCGTTCGGAAGTCCGCCACAGCACGAAGAAGCCGTTCCGCCAGAAAGGCACCGGCCGCGCGCGTGCGGGCATGACCTCCTCGCCGCTGTGGCGCGGAGGCGGCAAGATCTTCCCGAACTCGCCCGACCAGAACTACTCGCACAAGGTCAACCGCAAGATGTATCGCGCGGGGATGTGCTCGATCCTGTCGCAGCTGGCTCGCGAGGATCGCGTGGCCGTCGTCGAGGGCATGGCCCTCGACGCGCCGAAGACCAAGCTGCTGGTCGACAAGCTCAAGGTCATGGGCCTCGAGTCGGTGCTGGTCCTGACGGACGGCGTCGACGAGAACCTGTGGCTCGCGTCGCGCAACCTGCCGAACGTGCTGGTCGTCGATGCGCGCAATGCGGACCCCGTGTCGCTGGTGCACTTCGACAAGGTGCTGATCACCAAGCCGGCGCTCGCGATGGTCCAGGAGATGCTGGGATGAACGCCGAACGTCTGATGCAGGTGCTCGTGGCGCCGATCGTCTCCGAGAAGAGCACGATGGTCGCCGAGAAGAACAACCAGGTCGCGTTCCGCGTGCTGCAGGATGCGACCAAGCCCGAGATCAAGGCGGCCGTCGAGCTGCTGTTCAAGGTCGAGGTCGAGTCCGTCCAGGTGCTGAACCAGGCGGGCAAGGCCAAGCGCTTCGGTCGCTTCAACGGTCGCCGGCGCAATGTGCGCAAGGCGTACGTGAGCCTGAAGCCCGGCCAGGAAATCAATTTCGCGGAGGCGAAGTAAATGCCGGTCGTCAAGCTCAAGCCGACATCGCCCGGCCGCCGGGGGATGGTCAAGGTGGTCACGCCGGGCCTGCACAAGGGCAAGCCCCTGGCGTCGCTCGTCGAGCCGCAGATCCGCAGCTCGGGGCGCAACAACCTCGGCCACATCACCACGCGCCATCGCGGCGGCGGTCACAAGTCGCACTACCGGATCGTCGACTTCAAGCGGATCAAGGACGGGATCCCCGCCAAGGTCGAGCGCATCGAGTACGACCCGAACCGCAGCGCGCACCTGGCCCTGCTGTGCTACGCCGACGGCGAGCGCCGCTACATCCTGGCGCCGCGCGGTGTCGCCGCCGGTGCCACGCTGATGTCGGGCGCCGAGGCGCCGATCCGCGCCGGCAACACGATGCCGATCCGCAACATCCCGGTGGGTTCCACGATCCACAACATCGAGATGCTGCCGGGCAAGGGTGGTCAGATCGCCCGCTCGGCGGGCGCGTCGGCCCAGTTGCTGGCTCGTGAAGGCACCTACGCGCAGGTCCGCCTGCGCTCGGGCGAGATCCGTCGCGTGCACATCGAGTGCCGGGCCACGCTGGGCGAGGTCGGCAACGAAGAGCACAACCTGCGCCAGACCGGCAAGGCCGGCGCCACCCGCTGGAAGGGCATCCGCCCGACCGTGCGCGGCGTCGCGATGAACCCGGTCGACCACCCGCACGGCGGTGGCGAAGGCAAGACAGGCGAGGGCCGCGTGCCGGTCAACCCGTGGGGTCAGCCGACGAAGGGCTACCGCACGCGTCGCAACAAGCGCACGACCTCGATGATCGTGCAGCGCCGGCACAAGAAATAAGGGCTGACCATGGCACGTTCCGTCAAGAAAGGGCCGTTCGTCGACGACCACCTGATCAAGAAGGTGGATGCGGCGCAGGCCATCAAGGACAAGAAACCGATCAAGACCTGGTCGCGTCGGTCCACGATCCTGCCCGAATTCATCGGGCTCACGATCGCCGTTCACAACGGCAAGCAGCACGTACCTGTCTTCGTCAACGAGAACATGGTCGGGCACAAGCTCGGCGAGTTCGCGCTGACCCGTACCTTCAAGGGCCATGCGGCCGACAAGAAGGCGGTCAAGGGCAAGGGCGGCGCCGGCAAGCGGTAAGGACAGACGACATGGAAACCAAAGCCACACTGCAAGGTGTCCGTCTCTCCGCCCAGAAGGGCAGGCTCGCTGCGGACCTCGTCCGCGGCAAGCCGGTCGAGCAGGCGCTGAACATCCTGACCTTCTCCCCGAAGAAGGCGTCGAAGATCGTCAAGAAAGTGCTCGAGTCGGCGATCGCCAACGCCGAGCACAACGACGGTGCCGACGTCGACGAGCTGAAAGTCAAGACCATCCACGTCGAGAAGGGCGCATCGCTGCGTCGATTCGATGCCCGGGCCAAGGGCCGGGGCGTCAAGATCGAGAAGCAGACGTGCCATATCTACGTGACGGTCGGTAACTGAGCGCGAAGGAACCGAGGACATGGGACAGAAGATTCACCCGACCGGCTTCCGCCTTGCGGTCAGCCGTAACTGGTCGTCGCGCTGGTACGCCAACAGCAAAGACTTCGCAGGGATGCTCAACGAGGACATCAAGGTCCGCGCCTACCTGCGCAAGAAACTGCGCAGCGCGTCCGTCGGCCGAGTGCTCATCGAGCGCCCGTCGAAGAACGCGCGCATCACGATCTTCTCGGCTCGTCCGGGCGTCGTGATCGGCAAGAAGGGCGAGGACATCGAGCTCCTCAAGGCCGACCTCCAGCGCATGCTGAAGGTGCCGGTGCACGTCAACATCGAAGAGATCCGCAAGCCCGAGACCGATGCGCAGCTGATCGCCGATTCGATCACGCAGCAGCTCGAGAAGCGGATCATGTTCCGCCGTGCGATGAAGCGCGCGATGCAGAACGCGATGCGGCTCGGTGCCCAGGGCATCAAGATCATGAGCGCCGGTCGTCTGAACGGCATCGAGATCGCCCGCACCGAGTGGTACCGCGAAGGCCGCGTGCCGCTGCACACGCTGCGTGCCGACATCGACTACGGCTTCTCCGAGGCCGTGACGACGTACGGGATCATCGGCGTCAAGTGCTGGGTCTACAAGGGTGACACCCTCGGCCGCGGCGACGTCGCGACCGCCGAGAAGGATGCCGCCCCGCCGCCCGAGCGCGAGGACCGTCGTCCGCGCCGCCCGGGAGGTCCCGGCCGTCCGGGCGCAGGTGACCGTCGTGGTCCCGGCGGCCCCGGTGGTCCGGGTCGCGGCCGTCCCGCTCCGGCCGACGGCGCTCCGGCGCCGGCTGCCGGCGCGGCCGACGCGCCCCGCTCGACCGTCAAGCGCGTCCGCAAGGCACCCGGCGACGGTGCTGCCGCTGCGCCCGCCGCTCCCGCGCCTGCCGAAGGCAAGGGCGAATAAGGAACGACCATGCTGCAACCCGCACGTCGCAAGTATCGCAAGGAGCAGAAGGGCCGCAACAAGGGCATCGCGACCCGCGGCACTTCTGTCTCGTTCGGTGAGTTCGGCCTGAAGGCCACCGGCCGCGGTCGTCTGACTGCCCGCCAGATCGAGGCGGCTCGTCGGGCGATGACTCGCCACATCAAGCGTGGCGGTCGGATCTGGATCCGGATCTTCCCGGACAAGCCGATCTCCCAGAAACCCGCCGAGGTCCGCATGGGCAACGGCAAGGGCAACCCCGAGTACTACGTGGCCGAGATCCAGCCGGGCAAGGTGCTGTACGAGATGGACGGCGTCGAGGAGACGCTGGCTCGCGAGGCGTTCGCGCTCGCCGCGGCCAAGCTCCCGATCGCTACGGTCTTCGTGGCCCGCCACGTCGGCGCCTGAGCGCCAAGGACACGACATGAAAGCCAGTGAACTGAGGACGAAGGGCGCGGACGAGCTCCAGAAGGAGCTTTCCGAACTGATGAAGGCCCACTTCTCGCTGCGCATGCAGATCGCGACGCAACAGCAGAGCAACACCGCCCAGCTGCGCAAGACCCGTCGCGACATCGCCCGCGTGCGCACCGTGATGAACCAGAAGGCGACCGCGAAATGAGCGACACGAAACCCGCCGCCGGCGACCAGCGCGTGCTGACCGGGCGCGTGGTCAGCAACAAGATGACCAAGACGGTCACGGTGCTGATCGAGCGCAAGGTCAAGCATCCGCTGTACGGCAAGTACATCACCCGCTCGACCAAGTACCACGCCCACACCGAGGACGCCCTCCTCGAAGGCGACCTGGTCGAGATCAAGGAGTGCCGGCCGATCTCGAAGACCAAGACGTGGACGGTTGTCCGTCGCGTCGAGGCGAGCAAGCTGATCTGAGCATCGGCTCGCGGGCTCCGCCAACAACGCTGTTGACGGACCTGCGAAACGTGCTATAGTCGAAGACCTAGTTTTTCAGGCCAAGCTCGCACCCACGGTGCGGGCGCAGTGGCAGGGAAGACGAATCCACCCCGTTCCACGGGACCAAGACTGACCGCAGCGGATCCGCGCCGCCCCTGGCGACGCGGGGTCGACTTCGGATCAAGTTGGGAGAGCGCAATGATTCAGATGCAGTCGACGCTGGACGTCGCCGACAACACCGGCGCGCGTTCGGTCATGTGTATCAAGGTGCTGGGCGGCTCTAAGCGCCGCTACGCCGGCATCGGCGACATCATCAAGGTCTCCGTCAAGGAAGCGCAGCCGCGTGGCCGCGTCAAGAAGGGCGAGATCTACAACGCCGTGGTGGTCCGCACCGCCAAGGGCGTTCGCCGCCAGGACGGTTCGCTCGTGAAGTTCGACGCGAACGCCGCGGTCCTGCTCAACGCCAAGCTCGAGCCGATCGGCACGCGCATCTTCGGGCCGGTGACGCGCGAGCTGCGCACCGAGCGCTTCATGAAGATCGTGTCGCTCGCGCCGGAAGTGCTGTAAGGAGCCCGACATGCAGAAACTCCGCAAGGGCGACGAGGTGATCGTCATCGCCGGTCGCGACAAGGGCAAGCGCGGCACCATCGCCGCGCGCGTCGATGACGCCCACGTGATGGTCGACGGCATCAACGTCGTCAAGAAGCACGCTCGTCCGAACCCGATGAAAGGCATCACCGGCGGCATCGTCGAGAAGACGATGCCCATCGACCAGTCGAACGTGATGCTGTTCAACCCGGCGACCGGCAAGGGCGACCGCGTGGGCTTCAAGGTGCTGGAAGACGGCACCAAGGTCCGCGTGTACCGCTCGAACGGCGAGCAGGTCAAGGCCTGAGGACATACGCGACATGGCACGTCTGCAGCAAACCTTCCGCGAGACGATCGCACCCGAGCTGATGAAGCAGTTCGGGTACACGTCGATCATGCAGGTCCCGCGCATCACCAAGATCACGCTGAACATGGGCGTGGGCGAGGCGGTCGCGGACAAGAAGCTCCTCGAGCTCGCCATGGGCGACCTCGTGAAGATCGCCGGCCAGAAGCCGGTGACCACCAAGGCCCGGAAAGCCATCGCGGGCTTCAAGATCCGCGCCGGCTACCCGATCGGCGGCATGGTCACGCTGCGCGGCAACCGGATGTACGAGTTCCTGGATCGCCTGGTCACGATCGCGCTGCCGCGCGTGCGTGACTTCCGCGGCATCTCGGGTCGTGCGTTCGACGGTCGCGGCAACTACAACCTCGGGGTGAAGGAGCAGATCATTTTCCCCGAGATCGAGTACGACAAGGTCGACAAGGTGCGCGGGCTGAACATCAGCATCACCACCACGGCCAAGTCCGACGACGAGGCGAAGGCGCTGCTGACCGCCTTCCGCTTCCCGTTCCGTAACTGAGGGTTCGACACGTGGCCAAGACCTCCCTGATCGAGCGCGAGAAGAAGCGCGAGGCGCTGGTGAAGAAGTACGCCCCCAAGCGTGCCGAACTCAACGCAGTCATCGCCGACCAGTCCCGCTCGGAAGAGGAGCGCTACCAGGCGCGCCTCAAGCTGCAGCAACTGCCGCGCAATGCCAATCCCACCCGTCTTCGCAACCGTTGCGAACTGACCGGTCGGCCCCGCGGGACGTACCGCAAGTTCGGTCTCGGGCGCAACAAGCTGCGCGAGATCGCCATGCGCGGCGAAGTGCCGGGCATGACCAAGGCGAGCTGGTAAGGAGCGAAACAGAATGAGCATGAGCGACCCGATCGCCGACATGTTCACGCGCATCCGCAACGCGCAGCGCGTCGACAAAGAAACGGTGGCGATGCCGTCGTCGAAACTCAAGGTGGCAATTGCCGCTGTCCTGAAGGACGAGGGTTACATCGACGGCTTCGAAGTGAAGACGGACTCGGGCAAGCCCGAGCTCCAGGTGCAACTGAAGTATTACGCCGGTCGTCCCGTGATCGAGCGGCTCGAGCGCGTCTCGCGCCCGGGTCTGCGGGTCTACAAGGGCCGCAACGATCTGCCGAAGGTCCTGAACGGGCTGGGTGTCGCGATCGTCACCACGCCGCAGGGCGTGATGACCGACCGCCGCGCCCGCCAGGTCGGGATCGGTGGCGAAGTCATCGGCTACGTGGCGTAAGGAGCCTTACATGTCACGAGTCGCACGCATTCCGGTGCAGGTGCCCGCGGGCATCGACGTCCAGATCGCCAATGGGGCGATCACCGTCAAGGGGCCCCTGGGCACCCTGACCCAGGCCATCAACCCGCTGGTGGCGATCACCCGTCAGGGCGACGAACTCACGTTCGCGGCCGTCGGCGAGTCGCGCGAAGCCGCGGCGATGTCCGGGACGTTCCGCGCGCTGGTGTTCAACATGGTCACCGGGGCCGGCAAGGGCTTCGAGCGCAAGCTGACCCTGGTCGGCGTCGGCTACCGCGCGCAGGCGCAGGGCGCTGCGCTGAACCTGTCGCTGGGGTTCTCGCACCCGGTCGTCCACCAGATGCCCGCGGGCGTCACGGTGACCACGCCGACGCAGACCGAGATCCTGATCAAGGGGGCCGACAAGCAGCGCGTCGGCCAGGTCGCGGCCGAAGTCCGCGCGTACAAGCCGCCCGAGCCCTACAAGGGCAAGGGTGTGCGGTACGCCGACGAGGTCGTGATCATCAAGGAAACGAAGAAGAAGTAACCGGGCGACAGGACGAACATGGACAAGAAGCAATCCCGTCTGCGCCGGTCCCTGCAGACGCGGCACAAGATCGCGGAACTGCGCGTCGACCGTCTCACGGTCTTCCGCAGCAACCTGCACATCTACGCGAACATCGTCGCCTCGACCGGCGACAAGGTGCTGGTCTCGGCATCCACGGCGGAAGCCGAGGTGCGTGCGCAGCTGGCCGGGCAGAGCGGCAAGGGCGGCAACACCGCCGCTGCCGCGCTCGTCGGCAAGCGGCTCGCCGAGAAGGCGCTCGCGAAGGGCATCCAGTCGGTGGCGTTCGACCGCGCCGGCTACCGCTTCCACGGCCGCGTGAAGACGCTGGCCGAGGCGGCCCGCGAAGCCGGTCTGAAGTTCTGACGCGGCGCAGAAAGGAGCAACCCTGATGGCAAAGATCCAGGCACGCGTCGGCGCTGAACAGCGCGACGACGGTCTCAAAGAGAAGATGATCGCGGTCAATCGAGTGACCAAGGTCGTCAAGGGCGGTCGGATTCTCGGCTTCGCGGCGCTGACGGTGGTCGGCGACGGCGACGGTCGCATCGGCATGGGCAAGGGCAAGTCCCGCGAAGTGCCGGTCGCCGTGCAGAAGGCGATGGACGAGGCGCGCCGCAAGATGGTCCGTGTGTCGCTGCGCAGCGGCACGCTCCAGCATGCGGTCGAAGGCCAGCACGGTGCCGCGCGCGTCTACATCGCGCCCGCGCCCGCCGGTACCGGCATCATCGCCGGCGGCCCGATGCGCGCGATCTTCGACGTCATGGGCGTGACCGACGTCGTCGCGAAGAATCACGGCTCGACCAACCCGTACAACATGGTTCGCGCCACGCTGAACGCCTTCTCCCGGATGAGCACGCCGGCCGAGATCGCAGCGAAGCGCGGCAAGACCGTCGAGGAGCTCTTCGGCTGAGGCCGGGGACGAGCACCATGAGCGACAAGAAGACGCTGAAGGTCAAACTGGTCCGCAGCCCCATCGGCACGCGCGGTTCGCATCGCGACACGGTGCTCGGGCTGGGCCTGAAGAAGATCAACCAGGTGCGCGAGCTGGAGGACACTCCGGCCGTGCGCGGCATGATCACCAAGGTCTCGTACCTGGTGAAGGTCGAAGGCTGAGCACCATGCGACTCAATGACATCAAGCCCGCCGAGGGCAGCAAGCACCCGAAGAAGCGCGTCGGGCGCGGCATCGGTTCCGGCCTGGGCAAGACCGCGGGCCGCGGCCACAAGGGCCAGAAGTCGCGTTCGGGCGGCTTCCACAAGGTCGGCTTCGAGGGTGGCCAGATGCCGCTGCAGCGTCGGCTGCCGAAGCGCGGCTTCAAGTCGCTCGCGGCCGGCACGGTGGGCGAGGTCCGCCTGTCCGACCTGCAGAAGATGGAAGGCGACGAGATCGATCTGCTGTCGCTGAAGGCGGCCGGCGTGGTCGGTCAGCTGACGCTGACGGCGAAGGTCATCCTGTCGGGCACGATCGAGCGCAAGGTCAGCCTCAAGGGCATCGGCGCGACGAAAGGCGCGAAGGCAGCCATCGAGGCCGCCGGCGGTTCGGTGGCCTGAGGCCGACCGGACAGCGTGCGACACAAGGCAGGTTGATTTGGCCAAGACCCCCACAGCACTGATCAAGCAGGGAGGCAAGTACGGCGACCTCAAGCGCCGGCTCGGCTTCCTGCTGCTCGCGCTGGTCGTCTTCCGCATCGGGACGCACATCCCGGTGCCGGGGATCGACCCCGAGCAGCTGACAGAACTGTTCAAGCAGCAGTCGGGTGGCGTGCTCGGCCTGTTCAACCTGTTCTCGGGTGGTGCGCTCTCGCGCTTCTCGGTGCTGGCGCTGGGGATCATGCCGTACATCTCGGCATCGATCATCATGCAGCTGCTCACGGTCGTCGTGCCGCAGCTCGAGGCGATCAAGAAGGAAGGCGAGGCCGGTCGCCGCAAGATCACGCAGTACACGCGGTGGTTCACGCTCGCGCTGGCCTCCTTCCAGGCCTTCGGCATCTCGGTGGCCCTCGAATCGCAGCCCGGCCTGGTGATCGATCCGGGCCTGATGTTCCGCTTCACCGCGGCGGTGTCGCTGGTCACCGGCACGATGTTCCTGATGTGGCTGGGCGAGCAGATCACCGAGCGCGGGCTGGGCAACGGCATCTCGATCCTGATCTTCGCGGGCATCGCTTCCGGCCTGCCGGGCGCGGTGGCGGGCATGGGCGAGCTGGTCCGCACCGGGTCGATGAGCCCGTTCATCGCGCTGATCATCGTCGCGCTCGTCGTCCTGGTCACCGCCTTCGTGGTGTTCGTCGAGCGAGGCCAGCGGCGGATCACGATCAACTACGCGAAGCGTCAGGTCGGCAACCGCGTGTACGGCGGCCAGTCCTCGTACCTGCCGCTCAAGCTGAACATGTCCGGCGTGATCCCGCCGATCTTCGCGTCGTCGATCATCCTGTTCCCGGCGACCGCCGCCCAATGGTTCACCTCGGGCGACTCCGAGAACCCGGTGGTCCGGTTCATCAAGGACCTGGCCGCGACGCTGTCGCCCGGGCAGCCGGTCTACACCGCGCTCTACGCCGTCGCGATCATCTTCTTCTGCTTCTTCTACACGGCGCTGGTCTTCAACAGCCGCGAGACCGCAGACAACCTGAAGAAGAGCGGTGCGTTCGTCCCCGGCATCCGCCCGGGCGAGCAGACCGCCAAGTACGTCGACAAGATCCTGATGCGCCTCACCGCGGCCGGTGCGGTGTACATCACCCTCGTCTGTCTGGTTCCGGAGTTCCTGGTGCTGCGCTGGAACGTCCCGTTCTACTTCGGCGGGACCTCGCTGCTGATCATCGTCGTCGTGACGATGGACTTCATGGCCCAGGTTCAGGCTTACCTGATGTCTCACCAGTACGAGAGTTTGTTGAAGAAGACGAACTTCAAAGGAATGGGCACGCCGCCGATGCGGTGACCGGAGACGGAAGGAGCCGATGTCCAAGGACGACGTGATCCAGTTTCAGGGGGAGGTGGTCGAGAACCTCCCGAACGCGACCTTCCGCGTGAAACTTGAAAACGGGCACATGGTCCTGGGGCACATCTCCGGAAAGATGCGGATGCATTACATCCGGATCCTGCCGGGCGACAAGGTGACGGTGGAACTGACGCCGTACGACCTGTCGAGGGCCCGGATCGTGTTCCGGGCGAAGTAGGTAGGGACCCAAAACTGCGGGTCGGGCCGCAACGAATCGATGAGGACGGCGCGCCCGGCGCGCACGGAGAATGAGATGAAGGTACTGGCAAGCGTCAAGAAGATCTGCCGCAAGTGCAAGATCATCAAGCGTAACGGCGTGGTCCGCGTGATCTGCACCGACCCGCGGCACAAGCAGCGTCAAGGCTGAGAGGAACGGCATGGCACGTATCGCTGGCATCAACGTCCCCGACCGTCAGCACGCCGAGATCGGCCTGACGGCCATCTACGGCATCGGTCGTCCGCGCGCGCGGGCGATCTGCGAAGCGGCCAACGTCCCGCTGACCAAGAAGGTCAAGGACCTGACCGACGCGGAGCTCGAGCGCATCCGCGACCAGATCAACCGCTTCACCATCGAGGGCGATCTGCGCCGCGAGGTGACGATGTCGATCAAGCGTCTGATGGACCTCGGCTGCTACCGCGGTGTGCGGCATCGCCGTGGCCTGCCGCTGCGCGGCCAGCGTACCCGGACCAATGCCCGGACCCGCAAGGGCCCGCGCAAGGCCGGCGTGGCGCTGAAGAAGTAACCCGAGAGAACGGATAACACATGGCCAAGCAACCCAGCAGCGCGGGCAACCGCGTTCGCAAGAAGGTCCGCAAGAACGTCTCGGACGGCATCGCGCACGTCCACGCGTCCTTCAACAACACGATCATCACGATCACCGATCGGCAGGGCAACGCGCTGTCGTGGGCGTCGTCGGGCGGCGCGGGCTTCAAGGGCTCGCGCAAGTCCACGCCGTTCGCGGCGCAGGTCGCCGCCGAGACGGCCGGCCGTGCCGCCCAGGAGCAGGGCATCCGCAACCTCGACGTGCGCATCAAGGGCCCGGGCCCGGGTCGCGAGTCGTCGGTGCGGGCGCTCAATGCGCTGGGCATCAAGATCATGTCGATCGCCGACGTGACGCCCGTGCCGCACAACGGCTGCCGGCCCCCGAAAAAGCGCCGGATCTGATCCGAGCGTCCGAGCAGAAGCCCACCGTTCGCCCCGTCGGAGAGGCTGCCGACGTCGTATTGGGCGGACTAACCGCGGCCCGTGGGGCCGCGTAAGCGAAAGAGACAACACGTGGCACGTTATACCGGACCGAAAGCAAAACTCTCCCGCCGCGAAGGGACGGACCTCTTCCTGAAGAGCGCCCGCCGTTCGCTCGGTGACAAGTGCAAGCTCGACAGCAAGCCCGGCCAGCACGGCCGGACCTCGGGCTCGCGGACCAGCGACTACGGCCTGCAGCTTCGCGAGAAGCAGAAGGTCAAGCGCATGTACGGCATCCTCGAGCGGCAGTTCCGCCGCTACTTCGAAGAGGCGGAGCGCCGCAAGGGCAACACGGGTGCGAACCTGCTGATGCTGCTCGAGTGCCGCCTCGACAACGTCGTCTACCGGATGGGCCTCGCGTCCACCCGTGCCGAGGCACGTCAGCTGGTCGGCCACAAGGCCGTCGCGGTCAACGGCCAGACCCTGAACATCCCGTCGGCGCAGGTTCGTCCGAACGACGTGATCACCATCCGCGAAAAGGCCAAGAAGCAGGTTCGCGTGACGGATTCGCTGATGCTCGCCGAGCAGAGCGGCTTCCCGCAGTGGGTTTCGGTCGACAAGACCAAGATGGAAGGCATCTTCAAGCAGGTTCCTGAGCGTTCGGACATCGCCGCCGACATCAACGAGAGCCTGATCGTCGAGTTGTACTCGCGCTAAAGAGGGATCCATCCATGCAGACTGCTCTGTTGAAGCCCCGCATCGTCGAGGTCGAGCAACTCGGTCCCTCGCACGCACGCGTCGTGATGGAACCGTTCGAGCGCGGCTACGGCCATACGCTCGGCAACGCGCTGCGTCGCGTGCTCCTCTCGTCGATGGTCGGCTACGCGCCCACCGAGGTCCAGATCTCGGGCGTGGTGCACGAGTACTCGACGATCGACGGCGTCCGCGAGGACGTGGTCGACCTGCTCCTGAACCTGAAGGGCATCGTCTTCAAGCTGCACAACCGTGACGACGTGTTCCTCACGCTGCGCAAGGACAGCCCGGGCCCGGTGACGGCCGCCGACATCGACCTGCCGCACGACGTCGAGCTGGTCAATGCCGAGCACGTGATCGCCAACCTGACTCAGGGTGGCAAGCTCGACATGCAGATCAAGGTCGAGAAGGGCCGCGGCTACGTGCCGGGGACGATGCGCAACCTGTCGGACAGCAAGACCATCGGGCGCATCGTGCTCGACGCGTCGTTCTCGCCGGTGCGTCGCGTGTCGTACGCGGTCGAGAGCGCGCGGGTCGAGAACCGCACCGACCTCGACAAGCTGCTGATCGACGTCGAGACCAACGGCGTGATCGCGCCGGAAGAGGCGGTCCGCCAGGCCGCGCGCATCCTCGTCGAACAGCTCACCGTGTTCGCGGCGCTGGAAGGCGCGGAGCCGTCGATCGACGTGCTGGGCGCGGGCATCGGTGCGATGCCGGTCGGCGCGGGCGGTGTGCGCTCGCCGCAGATCGACCCGATCCTGCTGCGCCCGGTCGACGATCTGGAGCTGACGGTGCGCTCGGCCAACTGCCTGAAGGCCGAGAACATCTACTACATCGGCGACCTGATCCAGCGGACCGAGAACGAGCTGCTGAAGACCCCGAACCTGGGTCGCAAGTCGCTCAACGAGATCAAGGAAGTGCTGGCCTCGCGCGGGCTCACCCTGGGCATGCGGCTGGAGAACTGGCCGCCCGCAGGCCTCGAGCGCCCGTAAGCGCCCGGCCGGACACGAAGGAACCGAACCATGCGTCACCGTAGCGGACTCCGCAAACTCAATCGCACCAGCTCGCACCGAGAGGCGATGCTGCGCAACATGACCGTCTCCCTGCTCAAGCACGAGGTCATCAAGACCACGCTGCCGAAGGCCAAGGAGCTGCGTCGCGTCGTCGAGCCGATCATCACGCTGGGCAAGAAGCCGTCGCTGGCCAATCGCCGTCTCGCGTTCGACCGGATTCGCGATCGCGACATGGTCGTGAAGATCTTCAACGAACTCGGCCCGCGCTATGCCAAGCGCAACGGCGGCTACCTGCGCATCCTGAAGTTCGGCTTCCGCATCGGCGACAACGCGCCGATGGCGCTGGTCGAACTGCTGGATCGGCCGGAAGTCGTCGAGGCGCCGGCCGGCGAGGCGACCGCGGCGGCCTGAGGCCGATCGGTCTTCCGTGCTCGGACATCGCGGCGCTCACGGGCGCCGCGATGCGTTTGGGGACCGCCGTGCGCGGTTCGTGCATCGCGTCGGGAAGGGGCGCCTCGGGGCCCGCGGAGGACGGCATGCATCCGGTACTCGAAGTCGACGGGTTGGTGAAGACCTTCGGTGGCCAGCGGGCCGTCGACGGCGTCTCGTTCTCGGTCGAGCCTGGAACCTGCTTCGGCCTGCTGGGGCCGAACGGCGCCGGCAAGAGCACGACCCTCAAGCTGGTGCTCGGGCTGCTGCGCCCGGATGCCGGGCGCATCACCCTTCTCGGCCATCCGGTGCCCGAGCGGGCGCGCGAAGCTCGCGCGATGGTCGGCGTGGTGCCCCAGAACGACCCGCTCGACCCCGACTTCACGGTCGCGGAGAACCTGCTGGTCTTCGGTCGCTATTTCGGCCAGGAAGATGCGACGACGCGCGCCCGCATCGATCCGCTGCTGGAGTTCGCGCAGCTCGCCCCCAAGCGGGACGCGCGCATCCAGGAGCTTTCGGGCGGCATGAAGCGGCGCCTGACGATCGCCCGCGCGCTCATCAACGATCCGAAGGTGATCTTCCTCGACGAGCCGACCACCGGGCTCGATCCGCAGGCGCGGCACCTGATCTGGGAGCGGCTGCGCCGCCTCCTCGCCGACGGCAAGACCATCGTGCTGACCACGCACTTCATGGACGAGGCCGAGCGGCTGTGCGACCGCCTCGCGATCGTCGATGCCGGTCGCCCGATCGCCGAGGCATCGCCGGTCGAGCTGATCCGACGCGAGATCGAGCCGCACGTGATCGAGGTGCACGGTCCGGGGCGGGCCGCATGGGCCGCGGCCGCTGCCGGGCTCAGCGACCGGACCGAGACGGTGGGCGAGACGACCTTCGCCTACTGCCGCGACCCCGGTCCGCTGCTCGCGTCGCTGCAGGCGCGCACCGACCTGCGCACGCTGCACCGTCCGGCGAATCTCGAGGACGTGTTCCTCAAGCTCACCGGTCGCGACCTGCGAGACTGATGCGATGAGCACACCCGCCAGCCCGTCCGCCGGCACCTCCGCCGCCTCGCCTGCCGCGGCGCGCGCGCGCGGGCCGGCGCCCCGGCGCTACGCCCCCCCGCGCCTGACGCTGCGCATGGTGCCGGTCATCCGCCGTCATCTGCTGGTGTGGCGCAAGCTCGCGCTGCCGAGCGTGCTCGCCAACATCGCCGATCCGCTGATCACGCTGGTGGCTTTCGGCTACGGCCTGGGCGCGCTGCTGCGCGAGATCGAAGGCGTGCCGTACATCACCTACCTCGCGGCCGGATCGGTGTGCATGAGCACGATGATGGCGGCGAGCTTCGAGTCGCTGTATTCGGCCTTCTCGAGGATGCACGTGCAGCGGACCTGGGATTCGCAGCTCAACGCGCCGCTGCTGCTCGACGACGTGCTGGCGGGCGAATGGATCTGGTCGGCGATGAAGGCCTGCCTGTCGGGCGTCTCGATCATCGTCGTCGCCGTCGCGCTCGGGGTCTCGCGGGAGCCGACGCTCGTCGGGCTGCTGCCGGTGGTGATCCTCACCGGCCTGGCCTTCGCGGGGCTCGCGCTGTGCGTCAACGCGGTGGCGAGCGGCTACGACTTCTTCTCGTACTACTTCACGCTGGTGCTGACGCCGATGAGCTTCATCTCGGGCGTCTTCTTCCCG